>CAKZZM010000022.1 GCA_937885465.1 uncultured Bacteroidales bacterium | reverse complement strand
GCTCCTGACATCTGCAAAGGTAGGAATAATATTTCAATTATCCAAATCGGATTATCCAAATCGGATAATTTGTAAGGATGGTAGAGACGATCTTTTTGACCGTCTCTACCATCCTTAGGGGGGGCAGGGGGTAGGCTTTTTTATCTTACCCTTTTTCCCACAGCGTCATACTCTCTACCGTCGGGTAGGATGATATAAACATGTCCGTCGCGCATTACCTTGCGGGGACTTTCTTGTATCTTACCTTCTATTTCTTCTATATCAGTAACGATGATGGTATAGGTGGCTGTAGCCCAATCGGAAATCTCAGGTTTTACGGTGCGTACACTCCACTCAACTGCGTAGTTGCCCGGTTGTTGCGAGCCGAAATCAAGACCTACACCATTGCGGTCGGTGGTAGTGGAGTAAATGGTGTTCTCGCCTTGCATGAGAACAAACTCATACTCTGTCGCGCCTTCCACAGCGTCCCAGAGGAAATAGACGATATTGCCATCTTGCTGAGTGCGCAGGTTTTGCGGTGTGTAGTCAACCGTAGAGCCGTTCTGACGATATTGAGCCGTAACTTTGAGGTCGGACTGCACATTAGTGAAGTCTTTGTCCCACCCGATAAAGGTATAGCCCTCATGTTCGGGTGCAGTAGGAGCGGTGGCATTGCCGCCTTGCTCTACCTGTTGGGTCTTCAGTATTGTGGTGCCGTCGTAGTCGTAGAAGGTGACGGTGAAGTAGGTTTGCTGCTGGGGAGTATTGTCGCGGATTGCCGCAATCGTTGTTGGGTGTGCGGGAAGTGAGCAGACCTGACGATTGGTCGATATCAGCCAAGATTGTCTGATCCACTATTTCCCAAACCACTTGTTTGTAGGTGGTGTTGGTGGGCATCACCTCGGCATAGAGCAGCAGCATGGTATTGTCGGTTGTCGTCTCGTACTTGCCGTTGGCAGAGAGTATGGTCATCGACTTCATGTAGGTCATGGTCTTGGCAGCCGAGCGGTTGACGATGTTAGAGCGACCACTGAGTCCGTTTGCTGCGGGAGCTTTGGCAGAAGAACCATGATTGTTTTTCGCTGAAATATCGGCTTTTGCGGGTGCCTGTGCACTGCTACTTGCAAGCACATACTCGATAGCATAATAGGGCTGTGCGTCCTGAGGTGCGTAGTCGGTGTAAGAGGTGTTGTACGAAGATACGGAGGCTATCTGCGTGAACTCAATGTCGTTATTGCCTGCGGAGGCGCTCCGCCCGCGTAGGATGTTGTATGTCACCACGTCGGCTCCAACATATTGGTTCCAGATGAGGTTCCACTGGTTATCTGTGGCACCTCGGTTGATGGTGGTGTGAACAGACTGGTGAACGGTGCTTGTCGGGGTCTTGGTTCCTCCTGTCATCACGCCGCGCAGAGCATAACGCTCGGCTTTCTGTGTGGCATCGGACGAGAGGTCGGTGTATCGACCAATATTGGTCGATACGATGCCGAGAGTGACGAACCGGTCGCGCACATTGGTTTCTTTGAGCACTTCCACCTGCGGGAAGGCAACAAGCATATCGCTTGTGGTGTTCCAACTGATGATGTTATGTGCCTCAGCATCGGAGGTGACGAGCGATATCTCAGGTTTCTCTTGGGCACTGATTATCTGCACTGCCTGTTGCACAAAGTCGGTACAGCCATTGCTGTTAGTGAGCGTGAGTATAAGTTCGAGCGACGGGAACTCGGTGAGAGCATTTGCTGCACTCCATGCCTTGCGCGTGTCGAGGGTGAGTAAATGACCATCGAAGGTGAGTTGCGGGTCACGTCCGTCGATACCTTTATTAGTGATGCTTTGCACGGTGCCGTTGATGCTTATCAGAAGCGATCCGCTCAGGTTCTCATCCCATGTTACTTCTACCTCTCCGCCATCGAAGAGTGCGGAAGGCAGGTTAGCCCAACCTGTCGTTTGGTCCACATAGAGCATGCGCTCGTATGTCTTGTCGCCAAGTGTGAGGCGGATGGTCTTGTTGCCCGGTGCGCTCCACGATATGCGATACGGTCCGAAGCCGCTGCCGCTCTCTATGGTGCCACCGTCGAAGTCCCAAGCGGGTGTGCCGCTTTGTGATGTCCCCATATAGGTGATGAGGGCTTCATCGTAAGCGCACACGGTGGTCGGTGCGTCAAGTATCTGACGGTCGATATTCACTGTCACTTTCTCCGAGAAGTCAGACATGAGGTTGCGTTGGTCGATAGCCTGCACTTGTATCTCGTAGTCGCCTGCGGTGAGGTAAGCAATCGGCACGAGGAAGCGGGTAGCATTGATATACTCATGCCCTGGCAGGTAAGCCGACTTGCTGTTGAGTCCGTTCTGCGGCGAGATGACGAAACTGCCTGCGCCCGTCTTGTCGGTATGTTTAACTGACAGGTTATAGCGCATCTTTAAGGCAGGCGTGTGGTCGTCTTCGGCGGCGTTCCATTCGATGAGCAGACCAAGATTGGTCTGCACCGCACGTATGCCGGTCGGTGCCTTGGGTGCGGTGTTTTCCGTTGCTACTATCTCTCGGATGGCGGGAGTAGTGGAAATCAGGTTGCCGTAAGCATCGTAGTTACCCATCGGGTAGGAGAGATAGACGGCACCCGGGAAGTCGGTGTATATAGCATCATAAGTATTTTCCATCTGTTCTTTAACAAAGCCTTGTGCCATAACGCCGTTGCCGTCCATATACCATACGTACCGCCCATAGATATCGCTGTTTCCGTTCTTACCTGCGGCGGCATTTACTTGTGTAGATATGATGTCAAGATAGCCGTTGTTGTCGATGTCGATAAGTAGGACTGAACTGGCGGAGAAATCGTTGAGTTCGCCAAGCGGCAGTATCTGAGGTGCTGAGAATGATTGGTTAGCGTTGTTCCAGAGGATATATATCGAGTAGTCGGCTGGCTTGTTTTGTGCGCGGTGTGCAAGGAGGTCTATATATCCGTCGTTGTTGAGGTCGGCAAATATAGCATTGCTGAGAGAGAGGTCGTCATCGGCGAGTGCCTGCGAGAAGGGTATCGTTACTTCTTCGAATACGGCATTGCCTTTGTTCTCATATACATACAGCGTACGGTATTGGCTTACATTATCCACGAACTCCGTATTGAGATAGAGCACATCTGCCCAGCCGTCGTTGTTATAGTCGATGACGGGGTTTCGAGTTTCAGAGTACCAATCATATACATAGGAATCGTTAAAGGCTCGTTTTGCTCTTTTGCCATTGCTGTTCAGTATGGTTATATCTTTGTAGAGCCAACTGCCGTCGCTCTGTAGTGTCTGGAAATACATTCCGGCATCGTCATCGTATGAGCCAGTCCATGCATAAATCGATGGCAGACCATTATGAAGCATGTCGGCTCGCATCGGACTGGTGGTATAGCCTTCGCTGTAGTGCTCAAAGAAGTCTGCAAGATGCTCATCTTCCGTTTGTGCCGTCATGTCTTGTGCATTGTCGGCGTGCGGCAGGGTGGCATAGTGATACCCTTCGGTGCGGCTGTAGGAATAAGTCTGTAGGTCGGCATAGCCGTTCTTGTTCCAGTCGAACCAGACAGGATTGCCACCAACGGTGATGTTGGTATTCCAAAGCCCTGTAGCCTGCGTATAGTCAACGATGCTGTTTGCCTGCATTACGCTATTGTTGCTGTATGCGTCGAGCAGACCATCACCGTTGAAGTCGGCTTTTGCACCATTGAGTATATTGCTGATGGTATATTGGTTATCATTGCTGTAGGTGAGGTATGTCTCCGACATGCCTGCGGGTAGCACAGTGAGTGTTGCGGTGTACGATGTAGCCTTGCCGTCGGGAGCGGTAACGGTATGGGTTATTACTTTCTCGCCGGCTGTGGGGAACGAAAGCGCAAGTTGGCTGCTTCGAACGATGTCCGCAAGATTGGCATCCTCGCCGTCATCGTACTGCCATGAGTGGCTGTAGCCTTCTGGCAACTCGGTGAAGTAGAGTGTTACTGTCTCGTTGAAGGCTATCTTTTCGCTTGAGAGGGTGAACTGAGCGGGCAGAGCGGTGTGTTCGATGCTTGCTTCTGCCGACCATGCCGAGCCTTTGTGCTGTGCGTCGATAGCCTGAACAGAAGCGTAGATAGTAGCCGGTGCGTAAGTCGAGAGGTCGATGGTGTACGAATGTGCTTTGCCCATGTTGCCGTCGAGGAAGTTGCGGCGTGAGCCGTCGGCATTAGCGTGAGCAAAGAGTATCTCACTTCCGCCTTTAGTGGTACCAACGCGCAGGGCGTATGTGAGGTCGCCGGTCATGGTCTCTTCGTCCTGACCGTTTCCCCATGTAATGGTCAGACGGCCGTTCTCGTAGCGCAACTCAGGTGCTGCCGGAGCCGTAGGTGCGGTGTTGGCTGTAACTGAGAACGTCTTTTTGTCGCCGAACTCAGTGGTGAAGATGCGAGTCTTGCCTTGTGAGAGTCCTGATACCCATATCTCTGCCTTGCCATCGTTATCGAGGTCTTCAGCATTGATGCGCAGGTTGGTAGGTATGCCTGCATATTCCACGTTGAACAAGGTCTGTGGTGCTTCAAAGGTCTTGTCTGCATTGCCGCGAAGCCATACCACAGGATGCTCTGTTGTAGTATAGTTATCAGGAGTGTCACCATTGAATGCAAGCAGGTCGAAGTAGCCGTCACCATCGATGTCTTGCAGAGCTGAGAAGTAGAGGTTCTCAGTGCCGTAGTTCTGCTCCGGTTGCTGTGTGAAGTTGCCGTTGCCGTCGTTGATGAAGAAACATGTATATGCGATGTTGGTAGCATTGGTGGCAGCCGAGAAGGTGGCGAGTATGTCGATGTCGCCGTCGTGGTCGAAGTCGTAGCAATAGAGTAGGTCGTCAACGGCAGCGTTGGTGTAG
>CAKZZM010000021.1 GCA_937885465.1 uncultured Bacteroidales bacterium | reverse complement strand
CCGACCGATTTCTATTTTATCACTCGGCCGCAGATAAGGATCTTGTGAGAAATCCCCGGAGCGACTGGCCGCATATAAATCAAAAGTTTTCTTTTCCAAAGCATACAATAGTTTCATGGACAATTCGCCATCATCGCTAAACTTCAAATCCAAACCTACGTGGGTATTTTCTGGTCCAAAATACACACCGGGAATATAAATGGCAATATCTTTAAGGTCAAACTCACTATTTTTTTGCATATCCTTATACAAAATTCGCCCATTTCTAATGGTGATATTTCGCAAATTGACCGCCCATTGAGAGGGAGTTGTGTCTATCTCATCTGAGGCGTAAAAGTCTATGATGTCCGTAAAATTAAAATGACTACCATTTTGCAATATCGGCAAATCATGCCCGATAAGCCTTATCTCATTCAAACACACCTCTTTGGATAAGAGTTTAAACAAATTTATCTGCACCGACAAGGTATCAAAGGTGAAAAAGACATCTTTGTCGTTTTCTTCCCACGAACAAAAATGAATAATTTTTGCCCTACCCGTAAAAATATTGGCTTTTAGTTTGTCCATTTTTACATACCTATTGCACAACTCTTTGCTATGTTTTTCTATATAATGATGTGCAATAGGCGGAGCAATGATGGCTACAAGAACCAAAAGCCCTAACAAACTTGCAAAAATGATAAGAACGATTTTTAAAATTTTCTTCTTCATTGTCAATCTGTTTTTTAGATGTTTTTGTCAATTTATTCTGTATGATTTTCATTCCAAAGTGAATGTCTATCACTCTCCATTAAGGATTAATTTTGCGAAGATAACACAAATTTTATTATGCCTAAACAATTCTAACAATGTTTTTTTAAGGTATAGATTTATAGATTATAGCCAAAAGTACTATCTGTTTATACTGAAAAACAAACATATAGAAATAAAACAAAAGCGGAATGGAAATTGTATTAAAAAAAATGTTACTTTTGCAAACGATTTTTAATCGTTTAGGCTACATTCGTCTAGGGGTCTAGGACATCAGATTCTCATTCTGAAGATCGTGGGTTCGAATCCCACATGTAGTACGAGAAAAGAAAAGACACTTGAATGGTGTCTTTTCTTATTTTTATTTGTTTGACACTTTCCGCCATTTTACAAGTGAGCATTCATAAGGCGTAATTGTTGCAAATGGCGTAGCAGATGACCCTATCACCAAAGAAAATTTTATTGAACAGATTGCTCAACCACGAACGTTTGTCCGACACGGCATTGCTTATAAAAAAAACGCCAAATCTGAAATACGTCCAAGATTTTTCCATAGCTCACGCTGATGATTGTAAAAAACGTTTTTTGCGTTCACATCAATTCCATTTGCCAAACGAAAACGGATAAACATTTTTTTTCAGCATTTCTGCAAAATTTAGTAATTTTGCAAGTTAAAAAAAAAGGTTTTTCAGTGAAAATATTGGTAATACAGACCGCTTCAATAGGGGATGTGATTTTATCCACCGCTGTTGTAGAGAAGTTGAGGGCTTTTTATGCAGAAGCGACCATAGATATGCTTGTGAAAAAAGGCTGCGAAAGTCTTTTTGTCGCTCACCCTTTTCTCAATGAGGTTCTTGTTTGGGATAAGGGAAGACAAAAAACACTTAATTTGCTACATTTGATAGCCGTAGTGCGTAAAAAGCATTATGATGTTGTTGTTAATGTGCAGCGTTTTTTTTCCACCGGCTTGCTTACAGTTTTGTCGGGAGCAAGGCAGAGATTCGGCTTCGCTAAAAATCCGCTGTCGGTGTTTTTCACCAAGCGTTATCCGCACAATATAGGCGACAGCCAAGGGGCTTTTTCTCATGAGGTGTATCGCAATCAACAACTTATATCGTCAATAACCGATAACTCACCTGAGCGTGTGCGTCTGTATCCTTCCAAGGAGCAGTGGAATAGCGTATCCAAATACATCGGTGATAGAGCATACATTTGTGTGGCTCCGGCTTCGTTGTGGTTTACCAAGCAGTTTCCAAAGCATAAGTGGGTGGAGTTTCTGCACCATGTAGATAGCGACACACTCATCTATTTGATTGGTGGCAAAGATGACTTTGCATTATGTGCTGATATAGCGAATAGCATTCCCGAAAAAAGGACGCTGAATCTTGCAGGGAAACTTTCGTTGTTGGAATCTGCGGCTCTTATGAGTAGGGCATCTATGAATTTTGTCTGCGACTCCTCGCCAATGCACCTCGCTACAAGCGTTGACGCACCCACAACAGCAGTGTATTGTTCCACTATTCCTGAATTTGGTTTTGGACCACTGTCCTCAAATTCCACTATAGTGCAGGCAAAGGACAACCTTGCGTGTCGTCCGTGTGGTTTGCACGGACATAGAGAGTGTCCGCAAGGGAATTTTCTGTGTGCCGAAAATATTGACATTGATGATTTGGTAAGTCGCTTGAGTTAAGGCGGTGAACACCATGCAGTGTTTTGAAATAGGCAGATACACTATTAAAAAAAACACTTTTTAAATGTCACCACAAAGCATTGTCTTTTCTTATTTTTATTTGCTGCTTTTAGTCCGATTGACCACCTGCCCAAAATAGAGCCACAAGCCGTCTGCGTTGCTGTCACGATAACCGTCCACAAGGTCGCGAACTAATATGGTTGTTTCCTTTATTTCCATACTGATATTTACTGTTTATTGATTTATCATTTGACTATAGGGTTGCTTATAGGATACCGTATGAATAGGCTCATAGTAGGCAAGGTCTCCGTGCGTTGCATAATCTGCTTGGGGTGCAGACGGATAGTCTGTGGATGATAGGGAACGCACTCGTCCCGAGTGCGGAAGAACGACTGCACTTTCTGTTTCTGCGAAACAGCCGCAACCGAGACGGTCGCGTACCCGCCTCACCGCTTCCGACGGATAAGGATGCGAAAATATGGAGATTTTCCATTAATAGTTAAATCTTTATCATCATCTCCTGTACGGAATTTAATTATCTCAAACTGTTCAGGACAATACTTATCCAAGAAAGTAATAGGCACTCCCATTACGCCGTCATAATCAACGGGAATATCCTCTGTGCGATTCACATTGATTGCCTCGTAGTTGTCGTATTTAGGATATTCTTCGGGCGTATAGTGTTTCCACAATATCAACTCTTCGTGACGCTCCTTGTAGTCTAAATTAGTGAACCACCTTACTCCTTTTACACGAATATATTTCACACCTCTTTCGTCAATTCTACATCCTGCTGCTTGCAACGGGTAATCGTCCGGAACTCTAAATTCCCTATCTCCGCTGTGAATAGAAAAGCCCATCCACACTTTGTTTCCCTTGATTAGAGGAAAGAACTCTTTGTATGTTATCGAGTTAACATTCCCGATTATCAAGAATTTCTTGTCGTATTTGACTAATTGGGCTACATACTCACGGAATAGTGAGAAAGGCGGATTAGTTACCACTATGTCGGCTTGTTTCAATAATTCCACACATTCAGCGGAACGGAAATCGCCATTACCCCGTAGCGGTTGCATAATATTCTTGTCGCTTTGCAGTAGCAACCTTACATCAGACAAGTCCGTTGCACCGTTCCCGTCCAAATCAGGAATCTCGGTTATCTCCACTTTGTAGGCTATCTTTCTTGGAGTGGTGAACGTTTCCAAACGTTCGGATGTAGTGGTGAACGTTTCCAAACGTTCGGATGAAACACAACGCTCGGAGGCGTTGTCCACTACATTCGTCAACTCAAACAGCAACGGCAACTCCAATCCCGAAATGGGTGAGCCGTCGTAGCAGGTGGCTATCAGTTTTTTGAGACCGAGAGCATTGAAGTTGAGGGCAAAATACTTGAAGAAATTGCTTTCGTAGGGGTCATCGCAGTTGCAAAGAACAATCTTGCCTTTGAAATACTCGCGATAGTGCGACAATTCTTTTTCGATGTCGGAGAGTTGGGTGTAGAACTCGTCTTTTTTGTTGCGGTTGGCTGCATGGAGTGCCGTGTTGGTGTTTGCCATAATTTGATAGTATGTTAGGGGCATAACTATCAAATCGTCCGCAAAAAGAAAGGGTGCTTTCCTTATTGCGTTAACTAAGGCTGCCAACCACGGAACCTCTCACCTCTAATAAGTACTCACACCCTAATGGGTTGAGCATAACTAATTTAGAGGTAAAAGGCATCCATAGAGACACCTAACTACTTATTTCTTGTGGAGTTATTGGCTGCGGCACAAGTGCCTTGCTAATACCACTTTTGGGAGTTATTGGCTGCGGCACAAGTGCCTTGCTAATACCACTTCGTTTTATTCCTGAAAAATTGGTTGGCTTCAGTTAACGCGAAATAATAGTATGCTTTGTTTTTATTTAATTAGCGCAACGCTTTGCGCTTGTCTTTTATGTCATTTTCTCCTTTTCTCGGAGTGCTCGGAGGCACTGCTCGGAGATGGATGAGTATTTTATATTCCGCCTATTTGTTGTTTTATGCCATAGGCGAGGTGGGTGTTATTATCTTACATGGTTCAATATCACTTCCGGCGATTCACCCATAAGCATGATTGCCGAAAGTTTCTTTCCTAAATCTTTGACCGAATGACCGCAATGATACAAGCGGTCATCAACAATCAGCCATCGGTCGTGCGATGCATTGCGCCATACGAACGTCTCTATCGGCTCCATATCGGTCTTGGCATTGTGCAGGTTGCGGAGACTGCTCAAATCCTTGCCGGAATAGATAGAGGCTTTTACGCCCTTGGCGCGCACATCCAACATCTCAAAAGTAGCAGCATCGATATATGCGTCAATGATGATGACGCGCTTCTGCGCGGTCTTGATAATCTTCTCCAACAACACACGTGCCTCAAAGAACTCGCCTTCAAAGAAAACTTGTTCTACAGGCGGCAATGACGTGCGGACGAAGAAATCTATTTTCTCTTCCGTTTTTTCTACGCGCTGCTCTAATGAATAGAACTTCTTATCCATCTTCTCCTCCATAGCCAATAAACGCTGATTAACTGCAAAACCGCGAAGAGTATAGTCTTTTAGTACCTTTAAAGCCCATTGGCGGAAACGCGTACCTATGATTGATTTGACGCGGTAACCTACTGATATAATGACATCTAAGTTGTAAATCTTTGTCCTGTACGTTTTCCCATCTGCGGCAGTTAGTAAGGATTCCTTACATACTGAATCCGGCTCTAACTCATGTTCCTTAAAGATGTTGCTGATATGGAGCGTGATATTGTTACGCGAAGTATTAAACAACTGCGCCATCTGTTGCTGTGTAAGCCAGACAGTTTCATTCTCCAATTTAACCTCTATGGAGAGTTGGTCATTGGGTTGATATAATACAATTTCGTTCGTCATTAACTTATTACGACTTATTTATGTATATTGTATGTTTTTTGTCTGTTGTTTTATGCCATAGGCGACAATTGTGTTTATTATATTACCCGAATAGGTCGGAATGTGTGCCGGTACGGGCAAGTTCAAGTATTTGGAGTTCGTTATTATCAGTCTTTCGGTACATCAACAACCAATTAGGGCGGATATGACACTCACGAAAACCCTTGAAATTACTTGATAGTTCGTGGTCTTTATGTTTGGGTTCAAGCGGAATATCATTTGCAAAATTATACACAATATGATTCAACACATTCTCCGGTAAGTTGCGTTTGCGGGCGAGTTTGAGGTCTTATTTGTATTGTGTAGAGAAAATAATCGTTCTCATTGCACCGCTTTTAGATAATCTTCAAACGAAGGACAAACCATTCCTTTGCCACTTTCCAATTCTGTGATAGCATTGCGCGTGCGCTTTTCCGCAGCGGAGACGACCGTTTCCTTTTGAAAAAGACCCAATGAGAGCAGAAAATCCAATGTTTTCTGCGCTAAATCATTGTGGGCATCATAATTAAGAGTTATTGTTGCCATAATTGTAAGG
>CAKZZM010000020.1 GCA_937885465.1 uncultured Bacteroidales bacterium | reverse complement strand
AACTTTCTGTAGGGTTTAGACACATAGGTAGTCAACCAAAATCAGGAAACTACATTGCCACTTCGGTAAATATGTTTAACTAAAAATTATTTTTACTGTCCACTTTTGCAGGCTGGTACAAGGAACAAGAAAAATCCAATAACCCTCGGAATAACGGAATAAATCAAAAATCGGAAAAAATGACAAAATATAGGCCTTTATTTATCGCAAAAATGACAAAAACACACAAAATATTTATCGAAAAAATGACAAAAACACACAAAATATTTATCGAAAAAATGACAAAACACTTGCACATATCGACCAAAATTAGTATCTTTGCAGCGTTTTTTAATTAGTGTAACTCATGTTAGAGCGGAAGTTTACATCGTATCTCCGTACGTTCTTGGAGAATAACACGAAAAAGATTATGCTCCTCAACGGTGCAAGACAGATCGGTAAATCGTATATTATCCGATATGTGGGCAAGCAGTTATATGCTCATTTCATCGAGATTGACCTTCGGGCAGACAAGGAAGGTCCGAAAATCTTCAACAATGTACGTTCAACGGAAGACTTCTATCTCCAGTTGGGAATTATAGCAGGAGGACTATTAGGGGATAAAGGTGACACCTTGATCTTCTTGGACGAGATTCAATCGTATCCGCATCTATTGACGATGCTCAAATTTCTCAATCAGGAAGGTCGTTACCGCTATATCGCCAGTGGTTCACAATTGGGTATCGCATTGACCAAATCCACTTCTGTTCCGCTGGGTAGTGTGGAGATTCAGCGAATGTACCCTCTGGATTTTGAAGAATTCATGTGGGCGATGGGTGTGGGAAAAGAAGTCATTCAGGCGATGCAAAAATCCTTTGAGGAAAGGCAATCTCTCAACGAATCCACCCATGACTATATTCTCAAACTCTTTCGTTACTATCTGCTGGTCGGAGGACTGCCTGATGCGGTAAATCAGTTCCTTGAGAATCGGAATATGGTCAAAGTGCGTCAGATACAAGTCGATGTACACGATTTATATAGTGTGGATGCATCCCAGTATGACGAAGAGAACCGGCTCAAAATACGGAAAGTATATGACTTCATTCCATCTGCTTTGGAAAATAAGAAGAAGCGTATCATAGTCAAAAAAATTGAGAATAAAGCCGGCAAGCAATATTCCGATTACGAAGATGAGTTTGAGTACCTGATTGAATCGGCGATTGCCTTGGATGTCAATGCTATCAGCAACCCGCATTTCCCGGTAGCCGAATCGGTTGTCAAGAGCCTATTGAAACTCTATCTGAATGATGTTGGCATACTCACGCAGATACTATATAACTATAATGTGAATGCTATCCTTAATGACGAACGAAGCATTAATTTAGGGACTGTCTATGAGTCTGTCGTAGCGCAGGAACTACGGGCACACGGCTACAACAAGTTATATTATTACGACAACAAGCATCACGGAGAGGTGGATTTCTTAATTGATGATTTTGACTCCTTATCGGTTTTGCCTTTAGAAATAAAATCCGGCAAGGACTATTATCAACATAGTGCATTAACACATTTCGTTACAACGCCTGAATATCGTATTCAGCAAGGGATTGTTTTCTCGAACGAAAGACAAGTGCATAGTAAAGACAAGATCATTTATATGCCGATTTATTATGTAATGTTTTTACACAGATCAGCTAAAAATGAAGTCATTTTGCCGCCGCTGAAAAGCTTATAATCATTTATTTTTAGTACCTTTGCGCCGGAATTGGCGCATTACCTTTATGACCGAATACGAGAAAATGCTTCATAACCTGCCGTATGATTAGCATCCATCCCACACGCGTCGGTTATGAGCTCTGGTGGCTCCCCCGCTTTGAAGAACGAATCACGGAGATACTATAACACTGTATCTCCCACGCTACTCTCGCGATTACAAGAGAGTACCCGCCGCAAGGCGAGGAGTTGCAGAGTATCAATCCTTTCCGCGAGGTATATCGCCTTACCACTAAGCTCATTCACAATGCAAAGAACTAAAAAACTATGACATTTATGCCCAATCCAATAAGCAAAACCACTAAAACCTACCTAAAAATTCGCAAAACGAACACAAAACCACAAATATTTCGCATTTTTTTGCTTAATCAGAAAAATTATCGTACCTTTACAACAATTTTTGGGCGGTGTATTGTGACTTATAAGAAAACTCAAAAAATAGTTGCTTGGAGAAATGTAATACCTGTTGAATGGTATTTCCCGGATATGTACCGCAAGGATTTATTCGGTGCATAGATGGTATGGAATAAATATGGTGTTCAAGTAAGCCGAAAATCCGATAAAGAGTAGGCATAATAATTATTTTACTTATGAAAAAAATCTTATCCTTTTTAGCCGTGGCATGGTTTGGCATGCTAACTTGTGCAGCGCAAAGCGAGTGGCAAGAGATTTTCTTTACACAGGCTATTTCTGCGGGAAATTTCAATGGAACCACTTTTACTGCGGAAAACAGCAGTTTCTCATTTACTTGTTCGGATGCGACGAGCAAACTGGTGGTAGAAGCCAATACAGCTCGTTTCGGAACGGCGGAATCCTTCCAAACATATAATTTTCGCATGAAGACAGGTAATGCTTCGCCGTCGTTCACATTCAATATTCCGGCCAATGGCATTTTGCGTTTTGCGGCAAGACCGGCTAACAGCAGCGATGAAACTCGTAAAGTTATAATTAATCAAAACGGAGTAGAACTCTATAATAGTGCTGTCAAAGAAGCAGATTCAGTACATATCCTTGTAGAACAAGATGCTGTATCCGTATATGAATACCATTCGGTATATGTGAACGCAGGAACTGCCACATTGACAGTAACCAACGGAATCAATTTCTATAGTTTTGCATTTCAGGAAGTAGAAGCGGAGGATGAATCCCATTACTATCTCGCCGGTTCAATGACTAACTGGAAAGATAATATGATTGAGATGGAAGGGGCTGGAAATGTGTACACTACGACTTTGGCATTAGAGGCCGATACGCTCTATCAGTACAAGGTTGTGAAAGTGACTAATAATGATACCACATGGTACGGTGTCTATGTAGAAGAAGGCGCTTCGTGGGAACCGATGACCTATGAAAACAGTACAGGCTGGTGGCTGAACGGCGACATGAATGTAGGTTTGCAAACCACCAAAGCGAGGACATATACGTTCCGCTTTGTTGCCAATGAGAATAAAGAGATGAGTGTTCTTTACCCATCCGAATGGGATGAGATCGTCTTTACCGTCGCTACACCGGCAGGAACGGAGATCTTTAATGATTCGATATTCAGAATTCCGGACAGTGAGTTTTCAATGACCTGCAAAAATGATGCTGGTAAGAAATTCAATACACGTCAGCAGACTGCTTCTTTCGGTACGCAGGAAAAGAATCAGGTGTATAACTATAATTTACAAACAGGAAGTTCGCTTAATTATTTGGAGTTCAATATTCCGGCAGATGGCATCTTCCGTATGGCAGTCCGCAGTTCTACAGCCTCAGACGAGACACGTACCGTTTATGTAATACAAGACGGCGACACTATTTTTGCACGTGCTCCGAAAGAGTCCGAAAAAGTGGGATCTATATACCCTTATTTCACCGCCTACGTGCGTCAAGGAACAATCCAAGTATATGACCCGAGTGTATTATACTATAGTTTCGCGTTCAAAGAGGCGGTTATTCCGGAGGCTCCGCATTATTATCTTGCCGGCTCAATGACCAACTGGCAAGAGGATATGGTTGAGATGGATCAACGTGGTATTATTCATTCTGTTTCTATGCTGCTTGATGCCGATGAGTATTATGAATTCAAGATTGTAAAGGTAGAGGGTACCGATACTATTTGGTACGGAAATTCTGAAGCAGCTACCATGACGGAAGCAAATAGTATCGGCTGGTGGCTTGGAGAAGGACAGAACATTGGACTCCAGACTACCCGAAGAGGTGACTACACCTTCCGTTTTGTGGAAAACGAAAACAATGAAATCAGTGTCTCTTATCCCTCTGAGTGGGACGAAATCGTCTTCACTGAAGCAACGGCGGCGGGAGCAGACGTATTTAATGATTCTGTATTCAGCGTCAAATACAGCGACTTCTATATGACCACCATTGATCCCGCGAAAAAAATCAATACGGTTGCGCTGAAGTCTAACTTCGGCAACGCTAATGAGCATGAGACCTATTCTTATTATATGAATGTGAGCGGATCAAGAGCATATATCCTATTTAACATTCCGTCCGAAGGCCAACTTCGTATAGCGGCTCGAGGAGGTAGTGAAGGCGAAAATCG
Source organism: uncultured Bacteroidales bacterium (assembly GCA_937885465.1). GTDB lineage: Bacteria > Bacteroidota > Bacteroidia > Bacteroidales > Paludibacteraceae > Colicola. The sequence continues at coordinate 4,869 of CAKZZM010000020.1, read as the reverse complement.
CAATGTGGTACTTGAGCAAAATGGGGAAACCATATTCGACCAAGTGATCAGTGAAACGGACAAAAGTGAAGATGGCTATTTCCCGTATTACTATGCTCATGTGGATGCAGGAAGCGTCAAGTTAACTAAGCCGAACGGAGCAATCGCTTTCTTTGCGTTTGCATTCAAGAAAGACAATTCCGTGAATCCTACGGCTATGGATTCCGTAGAAGCCGCCGAGCTTGGTGGCTCTTCCAAACTCCTTCGCAACGGTCATATCTTCATCCTCCGCGGCGGCAAGATCTATACCATCCAAGGTCAGGATGTGAAGTAAGGGTATAGCAAAGGTATAGCAACCCTATACAAAAGCAAGTGGCAGAAATGTCACTTGCTTTTGTTTGAATAATCAACGGTAAACATCTTTCAACGATACGTGCGGTTGGGATTGCTAAGAGAGACTTGTACATAAAATACCACAAATCGCAGATTATTTTAGATAGATTTGAAGATTTTTTTACCACAAATCGCAGATTTTTCTTGCAAGAATCGGAGATTTTTTGTACCTTTGCAGCGGATTAGTAGTGAGGCACTCCTGTGCTTCATGTGAGGCACAGGAGTGCCTCACTACTATTGGATGACCTCACTACTACGAATACAGATAATAACATATTTGTTATATAGAAGCGGATTTTGACAAACAGCTATGATAGTACGTTCACAATGTCATGATTTTATGGCTCGTCTGCAAGAGCCGAGGCGAACCATTCAAGTGGTTGCGGGTCCGCGTCAAGTGGGCAAAACGACGATGGTGAAGCAGGCACTGCAACAGATGGATACTTCTTCACGTTTCTTCAATGCCGACGGTGTAGATGCGGACGACAAAGAGTGGATTGCCACCCGATGGGAGGAAGTGCGTGCGTTGCTACGCTTCAATCACTATGACGAAATTATTCTCGCCATTGATGAGATACATAAGATTAACAACTGGAGTGAGCAAGTCAAGCGCGAATGGGACGCTGACACTTTCTATGATGTGAATATCAAAGTAGTGCTTCTTGGATCTTCACGCCTCTTGTTAAAAAAGGGGTTGACGGAATCGTTGGCAGGGCGATTTGAGATAATTCCCATGGGGCACTGGTCGTTTGCAGAGATGCACGAAGCTTTTGGCTGGGACATCAACCAATATATCTATTTTGGAGGCTATCCCGGCAGTGCTCCATATATCAATAATGAAACGCGTTGGCGCAAGTATATGCGCGAGTCTATCATCTCACCGGCGATAGAAAAGGATGTGTTGCAGACAACAGTCATCTACAAGCCTGCGCTTATGCACCAACTCTTCCATCTTGGCTGTGCCTATTCCGGAGAATTGCTGTCATACAATAAGATGCTTGGCTTGCTTCAAGATGCCGGCAATGCAACTACCTTGGTCCATTATCTGGAAATTTTAGGCGAGAGCAAACTGCTTATCGGTCTGCCCAAATATGTGATGGACGCTTCGCGCAAGTACCGCACAATACCCAAATTGCAAGTCTTTAACAACGGACTGCTGACTGCTTTGACGGATGGTATTTCGTTTGAAAAAGTGAGTACCGATCCAAAGAAATGGGGACGCTGGACTGAATCGGCTGTAGGCTGTTTCCTGTTAGACAAGATGGATGAATTGGAAGGAGAGTTGTATTACTGGCGAGAGAACGATGAAGAGGTGGATTACGTTGTGCGCCGAGGGGACAAGGTTTTGGCTATCGAAGTCAAGAGCGGCAGACGACAAAACAATACCGGCCTTTCCACATTCATGCAGCACTATCATCCGCAGCACTCATTAGTGGTCGGAGGCAGTGCAATGCCGTTAGAAGATTTTTTCCATGGCGATATTGAAAGTTTATTGTAATTATGACTCGTTACGACTACCTCATCGTTGGCTCAGGGCTGTTGGAACACGCCTGCAACGCGCTTTTGGCGATTTAGGCTACGTCAAGCAGTATTGTAACAATCTTGCTACGCAACGCTCGGAGGCGTTGCTAACTACTCGGAGGCGTTGTTAACTACGGGCAACTATGCAACGCTCGGAGGCGTTGCCCACTACTCGGAGGCGTTGCTAACTATTATTTTTAGATAAATCACAATTCTATGACCCGCAAAGAAACAATCGTAGCAGCCATATTGCTGATAGCCTTTGGCACGGGGATGCATTTTGTTCATCACGTGCCGTTCTTCAACCATTTTTTAGGGTATATTTTTCCTGTTTCAGAGAGTGTGATGGCTCACATGAAAATGGTCTTTTACCCCATGCTTCTGTTGAGCCTCTACCTCACTATCAGCCGCCGCGACATCCGTGAAATAGGGGCACCGGTATTGGGAGGACTGGCTGTCATGCCGCTTATTATTATTGCCTTCTTCTCCTATTGGGGGTTTGTGCGGCACGAACTGATGCTACTGGATATCGCTATTTACATTGCCTGCATGATTGGTGCCATTCACCTTGCCAAACGCTGGCGGACATCGCAGTTTGTGCAATGTCATTGGCGATTATGGATTGTACTCATAATATGTTGTATCGTAGTCATAGGTGTTCTGTCTTATCATGCTCCCGACTGGATTATCTTCGCCGATTTAAGATAGTCATACTGATTTATTGGAATGAAAAGAATATATACAATCATCCCTTTAGCCCTATGTTTTTGTCTCTCGGTTATTGCCGATGTGATGGACAGCGTGATATTGTATTCATCTGTTTACCAATTTGGCGAACCTATCACACTTTCAGGCAAATTGTCTGTTCCGCGCGACAGAACACCCAAGTTCTACAAATATGTACAAGGCATTTTGGAAGATATGTAGTGGGCAACGCCTCCGAGTAGTGGGCAACGCCTCCGAGTAGTGGGCAACGCCTCCGAGCGTTGCATAGTTGCCCTGGGACGCAGACGGCTCGTCTGCGGCAAACAAAGCCTGGGACGCAGACGGCTCGTCTGCGGCAACAATAAAAACCATCAAATCAAACACACAAAATGAAAGCTAAAGTTCTAACCCTCCTCGCAGGCATGTTAGCCCTGACGAGTTGCAATGCGCAAACAACTAAAAACGAAACGAATATGAATACACCTAATTCGTGGTCGTCGTAGTCCTCTATCAGCTTTTGCTGCTGATCACCCTTAGCGATGAGGCGAATCACTTCATCCAGCAGATCAATGTTATAGCCGCGTTTCATGGCAAGCTTATAATCTTTCTTGAATCGGGTTGACCATTTGACCTTGTATTGATCTGAGCCGTTCATTTCTTCAGTTCCTCAAGGGCATCATCTACAGCAAGTGCTTTAACCTTGGAATCTTTAGCAACCCTCTCGGCTTCAAGCATTGCTTCGACCGTTTCCTTGCTCGGAACATCAAGTCGAACATCAAAGGGAAACCCTCCGACTGCGACAGATTTTTTCAGGAACACATTTATTGCGGTTCCAAGCGACATGCCAAGAGCTGCATAGATTGCCTCGCTCTGTGTCCTTAGATCTGAATCAATGCGATGTGTGTAAGATGTAGTAGCCATAGTCATCCTCCTCACTAAACGTAGTTTTGTTTCTGACTTATTGTCCACGGATGACTATTTTGTAACCACGCTTGCGGCGCTTCGCTTGCAGCCGTGGACAAAATATGTCTCCTAAATAGAAAGAACCTTGTTGCCATGCCTATTTTATCAGCTTTCAGCTTTTCCGTCTTTTTCTCATCCGACATATTCTTTCACAAATCCGACATTTTGGTTCCCATGCGCCGCAGTATGTCGGTTTTCTGTTATTTTATGTCGGAATACTCAAAGAATTATGGTTCGCAAACTGTTAAAATCATTTTGAAAACATGGAGAGGAGGATTCCTGTGCAGATGTTCTGATGCAAATGGAGCAAAGCCTGCTGATCCGCCTGATTTGCGCGATCATTTTTTGATGGCAGCAAAGAAAACGAGAGTGGATATCTGGATTTTGAGCCGAACCGACAGGCAGATCACGCAGAGCCTCTCAAGCTTATCTGATTGCGCAGGAGGAAACAAAAATGCCGTACTTTTGCAACCCCATCAATGTGAATTACCGTTACCAGTTCAATTTGGACCAGCTCCAGGGCGGAGATATGAAAATCTGCCGGGAAGCGGCAGACCCCTCCATGATCTGCTTTCGGGGCCGCTATTACATCTTTGCGTCCATGACCCTGGGCGTATGGGTATCGGATGACCTGGCGCATTGGGAAAACCATCGGCTTCCCCGGGAGCTTCCGCTGTATGATTATGCCCCCGACGTACGTGTGATGGGCGAGTGGGTATACTTTTGCGCTTCCCGCCGGGATGAAAACTGCGACCGCTGGCGCACCCGGGATATCCTGAACGGGCAATATGAAAAAATACCGGGGAACTTTCCCTTCTGGGATCCCAATCTGTTCATTGATGACGATGGTCGGGTCTACTTTTACTGGGGCTGCTCCAACGCTACCCCGATCTGGGGCGTGGAGTTGGACGCGGAGACGATGCTTCCCAAGGGAGAAAGAAAGGTTCTGATTGAGGGGCATCCATTTGAAATAGGGTTTGAGCGCTCGGGGGAGGCTCACAGCCTCCTACCCCTCCGGCAGGAAGAGGCGGATGCGAGGATGCGGGCATTCCTGGCTGCCAGAGGCATGCGGGAGGATCAGATCCCGGACGACCGCAAGGCGATGATCCGGGGTATGTTCTCCAACGCGCCTTTCATCGAGGGGGCGTGGATGACAAAGCATGCAGGCAGGTATTATCTGCAATACGCATGCCCCGGCACGGAATATAACATCTATGCTGATGGGGTTTATGTCAGCGACGGTCCCCTGGGCCCGTTCACCCTGGCGGAAAACAATCCCTATTCCTACCATCCCGGCGGTTTCCTGCC
>CAKZZM010000019.1 GCA_937885465.1 uncultured Bacteroidales bacterium | reverse complement strand
GAGTTCTGTTCCAGCCCTTTCTCACGCTCGGCAATGCTCAAACAAGTTTGGCATTGCCCTCGTTTAATCGAAAGGGTCGAGATTGGTACGATGATACAATTCAACAGCCTACGGCTATTGCCAGTCTTGGCGGCGGCGAGCAGTGCAAGCAAATTCTGTTGCACTCCATTTGTTTGCGCTCGCACTTGCACAAGACTTCCGCGTACCCATCGCCCGTCTTGCCGCCGCCCAAGCTGCTGTTGAGGATGAGAAATAATCGTGCCTTCGGCTAAGAAATAGAAAGAACGCCGAGTGGCAATACAAATCCAACCTTTGCGTGCGCGCAGTCGCGCAAATTTTTCTTGCTCCGTTTCATTCCTCTATGTTCTGTGCGCGCTATATCAGTTAGCGCGTTTCCCTTCTTTCGTCAATTGTCACGCATGACATGCGGGGTTGTTTTGTTTTGGTGCTTGCGGTGTAGGCAGATTACCGCGTCGCCGTCCTCTCTCCACGTGAGGACGTTTGTTGCCACGTGTCGCCCTTCTTCTTTGTGTCATGTTTTTACACAAGGACACAAACGCCGAAGGTCTGCCCGACAGACGCTAAATGCGGGTGTAACCAAAGCCGGCCAACCTCGCGCTAATCGTATACCCTTACCATACCCTTGCTATACCCTTATTATGCTCTTATTAAGTACGTGTGCTTCCCGAGAAAATCAAACCCTCTTGTGCTGCTCAATTAATTGGTACTTGTCTATTTTTGATATGTAACATATTGTTAATAAGTATCTTAATCTATTGTCTATTTCAATCGAAGCAATTGTCACCATTCGCATGCAAATGTAACTTGTGCATGTAAAAAAAGCTTTGTAATTTTGTTCCGTTTTTTGATAGAAACGTATTCAAATTTAGTCGTCTTTTCAATAACAAACGAAACATGAAAAACAAATCAATTAACCGTGTATTGCTGCTTCCGTTGTTCCTGCTGTGTGGAATATCGGCGGAGGCTGCAGTGACAGTGAAAGGCGTTGTAGTAGACAGCGCCGATGAGCCTGTGATCGGAGCCAATATTGTGGTGAAGGGCACTACGACGGGTACTATTACTGATTTTGATGGTAACTGGCAGTTGGAGGTGTCTGACCTCGGTGTTGTGCTGGAGTTCAGTTACATTGGCATGCAGCCGAAAGAGATGCCGGCTTCTGCCGCGAATGGCAAAAAGGTTACGCTGAGCGAAAACACCGAGCTTTTAGAAGAAGTGGTGGTCGTCGGTTTCGGTACTCAGAAAAAGGAGTCCCTAACCGGTTCTGTAGCAGTGGTCGGAGCCAAGGCCTTTGAATCTAAAGGTTCTCTCTCCAGCCCCTTGGAGGCAATGCAGGGACAGGTTCCCGGTGTGATCATCACGCGCAGCAGTTCCGCTCCGGGTGATGAGGGCTGGTCGATGAACCTGCGCGGTTCGGTGTCAATGAACTCAACAGAGCCGCTTATTATTATAGACGGTGTGGCATCAGGTTCTGTCAACGACATGCGAAATCTCAACCCCAACGACATTGAGTCGATCAACTTCCTCAAGGATGGTGCTGCTGCTATCTATGGTAGCCGTGCCGCCGGAGGCGTAGTACTGATTACCACCAAGCATGGCGCTGAGGGCAAGGTCAAGGTGGAGTACAGCGGTTCGGTCACCTCCAAGTTTGTAGGACTACAGCCCACGATGATGAATAACATGCAGTGGGCGGAAGGCGAGATGCAAACGTTGGAGAACGACCAGAAAACAGGGGATAGATGGTACACCTATGCGCAACTGGCTCAACTGTATGACGGCAAGTATATCGATCTTACCCGTTCCGCTGATCCCGTGCAGTTTAATGGAGTGTCGGATTATGTGTTCTCCCATACCGACTGGCTCGGCGGGTTATTCAGCACCGGCTACTCAACGCAGCATAACCTGAGCATCAGCGGAGGAAGCGAGAAAAACACCTATCGTGTCTCGATAGCATATAACTATGACGGTTCTAACCTCAAATATGGGCATAACAACAACCACCGAATCAATTTCCGTGTGAATGACACCTATAAGTTTACCAAGGACATAAGCCTGACATCCCAGTTGGCTTATAGTCGTCAGGAGCAGGTGGCTCCTACCGAGATAGCTTCGGCGCTTACTACCACTATGCCTATGCCGGGTTTGCCGATGGCAGCACTAAATGGAAAACCCTATGCATGGGGCACATGGGGCAGCCCTGTAGCTAAGGTAGAAGAGGGCGGTGACAACAGACTGAGCGTCAGCAATATATCTATCAACGAGACCTTCAACTACAAGATCACGGATTGGCTGGATATGAATGTCAATTTCGGCTATACCAACAACCAGGCGCAACGTAACACCGCCTCATACGCGATACAATATTATAATATTACGGGCGAGATACCTACGCTGCTCAGTCCGACACAGGAGAACAGTTATTACAACCAGACGCACAGCCGTAAGGACTTCATCTCCGCCAGTGGTTATTTCAATGCGCATAAGACATGGGCTTCTGCCCATACCACCAGCCTTACAGTCGGTGCCCAGTACGAATATGAGCAATATAATTACTTCGGGGTAAAGGCTAAGGATGTGCAACGCGGCATTCAGACCATCAATGGTGCCGGAGATGTGACAATCTCCCAATCCAGTATGTATAAATATGCTATTGCTTCTGTTTTTGCACGTGCCAATTATGACTACAAGGGACGCTACCTGATTGAGGGTAATTACCGTTTAGACGGTTCGTCCAAATTCCTGCCCGAGAACCGCTGGAACAGTTTCGGCGGCGTGAGTGTAGGCTGGCGCATGAGCGAAGAGGAATGGATGAAAACCGACTGGCTGAGCAATCTCAAAATCCGTTACAGTTATGCGCAAGTAGGTAACCAGTCGGGTATCGGCTATTACGACGGCGTACAACTCTATAACACATATTCCAATACCGGTGCTTATGTGGGTGACGGGCTACTGTCCTATATCGCTACCAATGGTACTTTCGCCAGCCGCGTCCGCACGTGGGAGCGAATCAGCAACTACAATGCTGCTATTGATTTTGGTTTCAAGTTCGGCAAACATACTATCACCGGTACGGTCGAAGCCTTCCATAAGAAGAACAACAACATGCTTATCAGCGTCAAGAAGCCCGCGACGCTCGGCGACAATGCGCCGAGTGCCAATGCCGGCAAATTCCGCGACTACGGTGTGGACGGTCAAATCAATTATGATGGCAAAACCGGAGACTGGTCGTACGGCATAGGCGGTAGTCTCACATGGGCACGCAATGAATTGGTGGAATACGAGGGTACATCCGTCCGTACCAGCGGCTATTCCAGCACCCAGGTAGGTTATGGACTGAACAGCTTGTTCGGTATGCGCTATGGCGGCAAGATCCAGAACCAAGAGCAATTAGAAGCCTATTTAGGGCTCTATTATCCCAATAACGGCATCGGCATGCCGAGCAACCTGCGCATAGGCGACAACATGTTCTATGACGAGAATGGTGACGGAGTGCTGGACGAGAAGGATTATATCTACTTGGGATCCGACAACCCGGAAATCAGTTATTCATTCAATGCCCATGTGGGATGGAAAGAGATTATCACCCTCAATGTGGTATTCCAAGGCGCTGCCAACCGTTTCGTATGCCGCTCGGCGTATGATATGAACAACTGGGTTGTACCATTCCGCAGCATTTATCAGAATAGTACTACTTCGTCCATCGGCAGAACATGGAGTCCGGAACGCCCGGACGCCTACTATACTCCCTATACGACGGACAAAAATATCAATATATATAATTATCAGGCATCGTCACTCACAGCACAAGACGGCAGTTATATCCGTCTGAAAGAGGTGTCGCTACGTTTCAATCTGCCGCGTCAATGGCTCGGCACACAGAAAGCAGTCAGCGGCTTCGGTATATATGTCACAGGAGCCGATCTATGGGAGTTCACCAAAATCAACGATGGTTTTGACCCGGAGGCTAAACTCTCCAAAGGCGGCACCGCTTTCTATCCCTTCACCCGTAACCTGACGGTAGGAGTAAACTTAACATTCTAATGACAGGAGGACATGATTATGAAAACGTATAGGAAAATAACCTTTGTACTTAGTACTTTGTTCCTTTGTACCTTTCTTCCGGGCTGTATGGATTTTGAGCCGGAGGACAAGATGGGTGACAACCAGGTATGGAATACCCCGGACAATTTCCAACTCTTTGCTAACCAGTTCTACGGCTGGCTGCGTGATATGCATGCCTCGTATGATTACCAGAACGGCCTGAGCGATGGCGTACATTCTGACTTCCGTTCCGACCTTATCTGTACAGCCACCGAAAATGTCTATAGTATGGGCACGTTCACACGTCCCGCTACGGATGCTAATTATGGCACTTTATACAAACGCATCTATTACACCAATCTGCTGATTCGCAATGCAGAAGGTTTCGGCAAGTCGAAGGTGGCTGCTCCGCTGGGAGAGGCATATTTCTTCCGTGCTTACCTGCATTTCGAGCTGGTGCAGATATACGGCGACGCAATCCTGCTCACCGAGCCGCTCGACCTCAATAGCGACAAACTGATAAGTCCGCGCGACAGCCGCACCGTCGTCATCGACCAAGTCCTCGCCGACCTCGACAGTGCTGCGGCTTATTTGCCCGAACAACCGCGTGAGGAGGGGCGTTTGTGTAAAGATGCTGCCTATGCTATGTCAGGCCGCGTTGCCCTCTATGAAGGTACATGGGAGAAATTCCATAAATCCGACCTCTGGCAGACCGGCGATGTGAATAGTACTACCAATTCCGAGCGGGTGAAAAACCTGTTGCACAAAGCTATTACCAGTTCGGAGAAAGTGATGACAAACGGCCATTACGCACTCTTCAGCAACGCGACGCTGGCAGAGTCCTCCTACCGCTACCTCTTCATCCTCGAGGATGCCGCACAATGTAACCCCGCTAATGTCAATAAGTCTGCCAACCACGAGTATATCATTACCCGTCGCCACCGCGCAGGAGACAAACTGGTGCTCAATATCACGCATGCGATGACCAACAACATCGTATATTATACCCGTAAGTTTGCCAATATGCACCTCTGCCAAGACGGGCTGCCTATCGACAAAAGTCCGCTTTTCGCAGGTTATACACAGCCTAACGATGAGTTCAAGAACCGTGACAACCGTATGCTGATGAATATGCTGCAGCATGGTGAGAACTACTGGACCAACGACGACAAATGGCGCACTACATGGACAGACGCTGATTTGGCTAATTCGCGTACCAACAGCGCTGTTAGCAATTCCGGCTATCATAACAAGAAGTGGGGCGTGGAGCGCCAAGTGGCTGACAACTATGAATCGATGGACTGGCCTGTGCTGCGCTACGCAGAGGTATTGCTGAACTGGGCGGAAGCCAAATATGAATATGATGGCGCTATCAATGACGGCGACCTGAATCGCTCGCTCAATCAGGTTCGCAAACGGTCCAACCCGACAATGACACCGCTGAGCAATGCCTTGGTGGATGCCAACGGACTGGATATGCGTCAGGAGATCCGGCGCGAGCGCACTGTGGAATTCATTCTGGAGGGCATGCGTATTGACGACCTCAAACGATGGGGAACAGCCAAAACGGAGATGCCTATGGATCAGGAGGGTATATTATACAATGCATGGTTCGAAGCCAACTGGCCTAATTGCCCGTATGCCAAAAGTAGTAATGGCTGCATAGTCCTATACACAGGACGCCAGTGGGACGATAAATGCAACCTCTATCCCCTGCCATCAGATCAACTGCAACTAAACCCCGCCATGGAGCAGAATCCCGGATGGTAATATAATATAAGTATGAACGTTCGGAGACGTTCTCCACATGCAAACAACGTAAATCATAGTATGAACGTTCGGAGACGTTCTCCACATAACAAACTACGTCAACTATTCAATCATGAAAACGAATATAAATAAAATAGCATCGTACATCGTACTTGGTACCTTGGTACTTTCCCTGGCTTCCTGTGAGAAACCTTCGGTCATTCCTGATGTAGATCCTGCTTACTGCCCTTCTGCGGTGGAGATTCTGCTCCCCGAAGCACAGGCAGGATTAGTGTATGACGACCCCGCCACGGGCACCGTTACCCTACCCCTCATCGTGGGAGAGAAAGTAGCCCTCCAATGGTCGCTCCAACCGGACACTGTTACCTTCACCGACGTTATATGGAGCAGCAGTAACCCTACGAATGTCAGCGTGAACGCCGACGGCATCATCGAAGCACTCAGCGCTTCCGGACTCGGCTATAGTATTATCTCTGTGACTCCTACAGGCATGTACTCCGCTACCGGTGTTTCTGCTTCGCTACGCGTCAAGGTAAGCGAGACGCTCGTCAAAGCTGCTTCTATTGAGGTAACTACAGCAGATGGCGAGAATAGTATTTTCATCGGAGACCAACTGCAGTTGACAGCCGCTATATTACCGGAAGAGGCTACCTATCGGACAGTAACATGGTCCAGTGCGGACGAGACGGTTGCTATCGTTGACAAACAGGGAGTAGTCACCGGTGTGGGTACTCATGGACAGTTAAACGAAACGGTCAATATCATTGCAACAGCCAATGACGGTAGCGGAGTAGTGGGCAAGTTCGCTGTCCGCGTCAAAGATGTAGTGGATCCAAGTGCTGTCACGCTGGACAAGTCGTTCGACAAAGATCATTACGCTTGCTGGATAGGCGACAAGTCGGTAGCACTCGCTTACACAACTGTGCCGGAGGAGAGTACGGTCTCCAAAATCCAATGGGAAAGCTCCGATCCGGAAATAGCTACCGTAGTGGACGGAGTGGTCTATTTCAACTACAGCGGTCATTTCGGCGAGTTCACTATCAAAGCAACCTGTCCTAACGGTACCAGCGACGAGATACGCATGAATCTGCCGGCAGGGCTTATCCGCGAGCATTTCACCAACGAGAATAACCTCACATGGGGTGTGGCAGCGCAAGCGGGTAATGGCACCGAGACCTCGCAGGTATGGCATAGCGAGGGATATCTGACCTGTACGACATACAACCAAAATGCTAACACCCAGCGTGGTGACTTCCAAGCCAAGGGCAAAATATGGCTCTGCACCGCTAACTATCCGGTGATTGCGCTCAAGATGGACTATGTAGTGGACAAATACGAATCCATCACTTCCTGCGCCTTCAAGTTTGACTGCGTGGGCAAGGACGTGGAATCAGGTGCAGACTACAAAGGCGAGCTCGGCGGAGGCGACAAGAAATGGTCCAAACGCTACAAGTGCTCCGATGGTTCGAGCGTCTTCATTTATGACCTACGTGAGAAATCCTTCCCCACCGGAGGTGTTCTCCCCGCTACTACCGTGGCAGAGTTCACAACCTTCCAGATCAAGTACGCGGACATGAAGACTAACGAGCAACAACTCGAATACAATGTCTATTGGGTAGAGACTTTCAAGTCCCTCGAAGCAGTACAAACCGCTATCGAGTCTGACGGACTCACATGGGAGGAATAAACCGGAATATTTAATGTTGAAAGTTAAAAGAGTAAATATATGAAAAACATAGTTAAATCGTACTTCATCCTTTGTACATTGTACTTTGTTACTTTGTCACTTTCCCTTGTTTCGTGCCATGTGAATGAATATGGAGATATGTCCGATATAGTTGAGCAGTGGGACAAAGTCAAACCTCAGCCAATTGACACACTTGTGTTCGCTCACCCGTGCGCCCTCTATACGCAAGCCGATTTTGAGCGTGTAGCCCGTTCTATAGAGAACGGCTCTGCTCCCGCAGCGGTGCAACAGGAGTTCCAGGCATTGAAGGACAACCAACTGGTTATGGGTGATTACGGACTCACGCCGCATGCGACGATAGAGATAGTCCGTGGAGACCCTAAGGGAACGCAGGCCGGTAGCGAGAACTACGGTGCGGCAATGCGCGATGCTGCGTCCGCATACCAATTCGGATTGCTGTGGAATCTGACCAAGGACGAGCAATACGCGAAACGCGGTGTGTTTATCCTTAATGACTGGACAAAAACATGTAAACGCATTACAGCCAATGACGCCAACTATTTCCTAACTGCCGGAGCACAAGGTTTCACATTCGCACTGGCAGGCGAGTTGCTGCGCAGCTATGAGGCTTGGACAGAAGATGAGCAAACGGCTTACCGCCTGTGGATGAAGAGCGTGTTTGCAGAAACAAACCTTGATTTCCTCAAACGACACTGCTCCACCACTTGCGGTGCAACCCACTATTGGTCCAACTGGGATTTGGTCAACCTATGCTCGTATTTCCAAATCGGCATCTTGTGCGAAGATAAGTCTATGATCGAATACGTCTGCAACTATTTCCTCAGAAACGGGAATGGTAATGGCAACCTCTCCCATTTGATGACCGCCACCCATACCGATCCGTTAGGTACCGGCGAGACCCTTTTCCAGATGCAAGAATCCGGACGTGACCAGGGACACGCTACTATGGCGTTGGCTGTAGTGGTGCAGTTATGCCAGGCTGCGAAAGCATTGCAGCAGAGCAACCCGCTCATCGCGGACTTGGATTTCTATGGAGCTAACGACAATGCCGTGCTGCATGGAGCGGAGTATGTCGCGCTGACCAATCTCCGTCAGGGTTCTATGAACGACAATTCCGATGGTGCATGGCTAATCAATGTGGAGCAGATACCGTTCACTACTGTAGGACCGTGGTGTAATGGAGGAGATAACCATGAGGCTTCTCACCAGCATACCTCTTTCTCTACAGTAAGTCGCGGCATGGCACGTCCCAACTGGGAGATGATAGTGGCACACTACGGCAAGGAGAAAGGTCTGCCCTGCCTGTATTCCTCTACTTTTGCGCAGAAACTCCGTCCGGAGGGTGGCTCTGGTGATGCTCGTTATGGCATGAACTCCGGCGCATTTGACCAGATCGGATGGAGCACACTCATGCTATATACAGAGTAAGTATTATTTTGAATAATGACCTGTATCCTCTGCATATTACTGAGCGTGGTGGCTTTCCCGTTAGAGAATGTCCGCCTGACCGATAGCCGATGGCATGATAACATGCTTCGCGACTCGGCTTGGGTATGCTCCATCACCTCGCAGCAGGCACTGCATAACTTCCGCACTACGGTGGGGATGTATTCGGCACCGGAAGGGGGGTATGACACCATGCAGAAAATGGGCGGCTGGGAGAGCCCCGATTGCGACCTCCGCGGACACGCGGTGGGGCATCTGCTCTCTGCCTATGCCCTGCTCTATGCATCGACGGGCGATTCGCTCTACCACCTCAAAGGGGATTCGTTGGTGCAGGGCATACGATCCTGTCAGCGCTATACGGGCACAGGATATGTCAGCGCTTTCCCTGAGGGACTCATTGACCGCAACATAGCCGGCGAGAGTGTATGGGCACCGTGGTACACGCTGCATAAGGTGATGGCGGGTATGCTTTGCCAATACCGCTATTGCGAAAACGATACCGCTTTGGCGGTGGTTGGTGATTTTGCTCGGTGGACCGAACGCAAACTGTCCGGCATGGACGATAACATACGCCGTCGGATGCTACGCAATGAGTTCGGCGGTATGCCGGAGGTATGGCTGGATCTTTACCGGCTCACGGGGGACAGCATAGGTGTCCGTCTGGCGGAGTTCTTCTACGACAGCACCAAACTTGATCCGCTCTATGCCGGTGATTTCAATATGGGCACGATGCACACCAATACATTCTTGCCTAAGGTGATAGCGGAGGCTAAGAAACCGAACGCAGAGAGCCGTATGATGGCGCGTGCGTTCTTTGCCGAAATGCTGCATAATCATGTGATGGCGCCGGGTATTGTATCAGACAAAGAGCATTTCTTCCCTCCCGGTACGATGTGCCGCCACCTGTCTGCTTATACGGGTGAGACCTGTTGTACATACAACATGCTGAGGCTGGCGCATCTGCTCTATAGCCTCTATCCTGAGGAAATCGGCTATATGCAGTATATTGAGCAGGCACTGATCAATGACATCCTCGGTCAGCAGGATCCCGAGTCGGGCATGGTGCATTATTTCCTGCCGATGCAGACAGGCGCCTACAAACTCTATTCCACACCGATGAATAGCTTTTGGTGCTGTGTCGGCTCAAGTTTCGAGAGCCATACCAAATACGGAGAGAATATCTACTGGCATAGCGGCGATACGGTGTTGGTGAATATGTGGATACCCTCTGTGCTCTCATGGCCGGAGAAAGGGCTCCGCTTGCGTCAGGAGACCGCTTTCCCGCGGTCGGACAGGACTACTCTGGTGGTAGAGCAGGCTCCTAAACATAAGGTCACGATCATGGTGCGCCGTGATTCCACTTATACAACCATCCATCGGCGTCTCCGCCCGGGCGAGAGGATTTCAGTACACCGCGAGATGGCATTGCATACTGTAGTGGCAGAGGGTGACTCCTCACGCGTGGCATTGTTCTACGGTCCCATACTCCTTGCCGGACGATTGGGCAGGGTCGGACATCCTTTCTCCGATCCCGATAAACATAATGATTATTATACCTATGATTATCAGGTGCCGGACTCTATAAAGAGTGTGAACCTGAGACAAGATGGCATAACGCCGGTAGAAGGACGGTTCGGCGAGTTCGTGACGCCGGACGGCATACACCTCTCGCCTCTCTATGATATCCATCATGAGCGGTATGTAGTATATTGGAAATTGAAAAATGAAAAGTAAAAGATGAAGGCCAAACAATTCATATTATTCCTTATTCTTTGCTCCTTTAGCGCAGCGGTCTTTAATCCGTCACATGCTGCCCCGATTGAACATTATGTGGATTCGGGCGCTACTTACCTCAGTGACCGTCTCTGTATGCACTGGAATACACATGCCGCAACCACCTATGTCCGTGGAGAGTATTTCGACCACCTCGGCAATGATAGTGCGCCGGTGCCTACGCTGATGATTGCGGGTGCACGCAGCCATGTGACCGACTACCGCCGCCCATTGCTGGAGGAATTGTCTCCTCGTACGGAAGATCCGCGCGGTATGTGGTTGTACAACAAGGTGACAGAGACTTACAAGTGGGCGCCTGTGTGTGAAACAGGCGGTATCATCCATTCCGTCAATCTGGAGATTACCCGTCTGGGACGCGATGCCGCCAAACGGTACAATGAGACTGGCGATGAACGCTATCGTGACATAGCTCGGAATATCCTCACTACCTATATGTATGGCGTCTATTATACCCGTATGCCGCAGAATATAGAGCATGGGCATATCCAGACCCTCGTAGGTCTGCAGACATTCGAGGTCATTCACGAGGAGGAAATACCTTTCCTCACGGAAACATACCGGCTCCTCGCTACACGCGACACCCTCATCGAAGCGGCATTCAAACATTGGGCGGACATCATTGAGACGAACGGCGTACCCCATAACAACTGGGATTTGATGCAGGCGCGGTTTATCTTCAACATAGGGCAGTGTCTTCGCTCCGATGCGGCATATACTGACGGTAAGGGTAAGGAATATTATTTCGATATAGTGGAGAACCGGAAGTCTATCCGCCAGTGGAGTCTCCGCACACTCACCGACTACGGCTATGACCCCGAGACGGCCATCTGGTGCGAGTGTCCGGGATATAGTCAGGTCGTGCTTGGTGACCTTGCGGAGTTTGTCAGACTGTATCGCGATGAGCTCGGGCGAGACCTGATGGAGGAAATGCCGATTATCGGCAAGGCGGCGAAGGCTAACGTGGAGTACCTCTATCCTGACTCAATGATAATGGGGTTCGGCGATACACATCCGCATAAACTCAAGCCGGAGGTGTATGCCAAATTAGGGATAGACATGTCCGCCCTTCACCCGTCGCGTATGTTCGCTGCCCCTAAGACCTCGTGGCTCGTGCAGCGCACCGGCATGGACAAACATCAGAGCCTTGCATTCAGTCTCAATGCGAGTCAAGGAAATCACATGCATGCCAACGGCATCAGCATGGAGCTATACGGCTGCGGTCTGCGTATGGCACCTGATGCCGGTATAGGTTACAGCCTCTATTCCGGCGACGACTACAAGGAGTATTACTCTCGTTTCCCTGCCCATAACACAGTCTGTGTGGACGGCGTGAGCGACTACCCCGTGATGATGTCGCAGCAGCCTTTCCGTATCCTCCGTATGGACACTCTGCCGGTGCAGTATGCCGAGGTGTATATGCTGGACTCCGAGACACGAGCCGACCAGCAACGTCTGGTCATTATGACCAATGATTATTTTGTGGATATCTTCCGCTCACGCCGTCAGGACGGAAAGGACAAGTTCCATGATTATTTCTACCATAACCTTGGTACGGAGATGACGATGAGCATCCCGACCTCGCCCTCTGACGAACTGGCTTTTGCCGGCGGTCACTTGTATGCCTATTCGTATATCTATGACAAAGAGTGTGCCCCGCTTACCCGGACAGTCCGTATTGAGTACTCCATACCGGACGGTACCGGTATGACCCAGTGGGCTATGCCGATGCCTAATACGACCGCATTCCGCGCACTCTCGCCCTCAACCGAAGGACTCAGCCGTCTCAAGGGTATGCCTTATGATATCCGCCATACTCCTACGCTTACCTATGTGGCACGCCGTCTGGGCGAGGCATGGACTGTGCCTTTCGTCAATGTGTTCGAACCTACGGCACCGTACAAAACATCGGTCATTGATCATGTGGAGTTTCCCGAAGTCAAGATTTTAGACAGGAAAACTACTTCGGCAGTGGCTGTGCTCATCGTCCGACGCGATGGAAAGAAAGACCTCTTTATCTCAGCCGACAACGACCACGCCAAGGTGCGAGTTCTCAACAAAACCTACAAAGGACGACTTGTATGCCAATCATTCTGACCATACTGCTTTCTACTTTCCTGCATCTGCCTGCGCAGACGGACACTGTACCGTTCGGTACTCTTTATGCCCGCTCCGGAGATACCCTGCGGTTAGAACCGGATAGATACTATAAGGGTCGGGTAATCATTGACCATTGCTATAATGTGGTAGTAGAGGGTAATAACGCAACGCTTCGCCCCGGCGAGCGCGGCTTCGGGGTAGAAATCAAAAACAGCCGGAATATAACAGTCCGTAACCTCGCTACCTCCCAGATACCCACCGGCGGCAGCGACTCCGTCCTGATAGAGAACGTACAATGTTACTCTTACGGACCATGGGGGGACGGACTCAATATCTTCGCTTCTTCACACGTCATCCTCCGCGGTTGCTACTGCGAAACGAGTGACGACTGTATGACCGTCTATGCTACACGCAAAGGCTTTACCGGCTCCTCACGGCATATACTTGTCGAGGATTGCGTCTTCAACCCCAAAGTGGCACACCCGATTTTCATCGGCCTGCATGGTGCTGCCTCCGAGGGCGATGACCGCACGCGTATTGATACCATAGAAGACCTCGTCTTCCGCAATATACATATCCTCAACCAACACGAACCTCAAGTGGATTATCAAGGATGTATGGCTATAGTGGCGGGCGACAACAATGTAGTGAGAAATGTCCTCTTTGAGAACATTACGGTCGATCATATAGAGCGCGGCTCACTCCTTACCTTGCGTATCTTCCGCAACGAGAAATACTGTCAGGCACCCGGCACCCTCATCGAGAATATCACCTTCCGAAATATTACGGCACCTGACGAAGGAGAACTCTCTGTCATACATGGCTACAACGAAGCCCGCAAAGTAAAGAATATTATCTTCGAGAACCTCGTCATTGACGGCAAGCATATTTACGACACCATGCCCGGCAAACCCCGCTGGTA
>CAKZZM010000018.1 GCA_937885465.1 uncultured Bacteroidales bacterium | reverse complement strand
AATGTACAAAGGGACAAAGTACAATGTACAAAGGGACAAAGTACAATGTACAAAGGGACAAAGTACAATGTACAAAGTGACTAAGAACCAAGTACCATGGCAACTGAGTACCTTACAATAGAGCACGAGGCGACGGGACTTTATAAAGAGAAAGGCTCGCGATTTCTCTCATTTGCCGAATATGTTGAGACAAAAGAGGCTGCAATGGAGCGTGTCGCCTTCTACCGAAAGCAGTATCACGATGCACGCCATGTTTGTTTTGCCTACATCATCGGATCCGAAGGCGAAGAAAGCAGAAGCGGGGACGACGGAGAGCCGGCAGGCACGGCAGGCAAACCGATACTGACGCAGATAAAGGCAAAAAACATCACCAACACGCTCGTTGTTGTTGTCAGATACTTCGGCGGCATACTATTAGGGACAGGCGGGTTAGTAGCAGCTTACCGCTCAGCTACACAAGATGCACTAACAAAAGCCGGAGTAACGCAGAAATGGGTTATGGTAAGGAAAAAGGCTATTTGCAGCCAAGCAGACTACCCCCACCTCATGCAAAAACTCGCCAAAACAGGTTGCCAAATCATAAGTCAAGACTGGTCAGAAAACGAATGTATAATTGAATACGCAATAAAAAAAGCCGATGAACACAGATTATAGTGATATAGCCGTATATGAAGGCAAAGAACTGATTGAAGCCGTAGAACGCCTGCTTACGGATGAAGAGTTTGCCGTGTGGCTAAAAAAACACTCCGGTAAGACAATATCGCCGCTGCAAAAAAACTTGCTGATAGGTATGATGAAGATATCAAAGAACCCCATAGAGGTTATTGATAGGCATATGGTGTTCCCGTTCATCAAAACTCTCATTCGCAAGACGACTGACGGCGTATTTATTCACGGCACAGAGAATATCCCGCAAAATGGAGCCTTCTTCATTTCCAATCACCGCGATATTATTTTAGACGCAGCCTTTCTTTCCTATATGCTAAAAAATGAAGCAGGTATTCGTCCGTACTTAGGCGTGGGAAATAATTTATTTACAACAGCATGGATTGAAGACCTCATGCGAGTTTGCAAATGCTTTACAGTTATTCGCAACGGCAGTCCGAAAGAGGTTATTGCTCACGCCGAGAAACTGTCGAATTACATAAACGACAAACGCACAGAAGGAGATTCAATATGGTTAGCACAACGCGAGGGACGGGCAAAAGACGGAAACGATATCACACAACCTGCCGTTCTGAAAATGCTGACTATCGCCGGCGATGAAGATTTTCTCACCAAACTGAAAAAACTTAACATCACTCCCGTTGCCATCACTTACGATATTGACCCGTGCGATTACCTCAAGGCACGAGAGATGCAGATTAAAAGAGACGATATCGCCTATCACAAAACGCCAGAAGACGATATGCTCAATATGAAGACGGGACTATTCACTCCAAAGGGCGAAGTGCATTTTGTTATTACGCCATGCATCAACGATGAGTTGGATATCATTGCCGCAGAAACAGATGTTCGCAACGAACAAATCCGCCGCGCGGCAGAACTTATCGACCAACATATTCACTCAGCCTACCACCTCTCCTCCTTCAACAAAGCGGCATACACAATAAAAGAACGTTCAAATGAGGATTACATCGCCTCCAAAGAAGAGATAAGGGCATTTGAAGAATATTTGAAGCGACAAATAAGCCGCATTGAGATAGCAGACGGCGGACGAGATATCCCATTCCTCAGACACTGCCTCGTAACTATGTACGCCAACCCGGTGTTGAATAAGTTGAAAGTTATAGTTGAAAGTGCGGGCAGACGGTAGAGACGGTCTTTTCGACCGTCTCTCAAAGAAGTAAA
>CAKZZM010000017.1 GCA_937885465.1 uncultured Bacteroidales bacterium | reverse complement strand
CGTCTTTATAAAGTCGGCATTGAATGCCGACATCCGGAGTGGAGAACGTCTCCGAGCGTTCATATCTCTCGTCTTTATAAAGTCGGCATTGAATGCCGACATCCGGAGTGGAGAACGCATCCGAGCGTTCAAGAGTGGTCAATAATTAATTTGGTAAATGATATTATGCGTCAGAATCTTTCATCTGAAATTAGTTTTACTCGTGTTCCTGAGTATCTCTTCCGCACTGATGATGTGTTGGAATTGAGTCGTGTCAGTCGTATGGAAAAAATCCCTACCACCATTTATGAAACGGCGCGGGAGGGAGCAGTAGCAGCAGCGCATCATATCGCCGACTGCATACGCGAGAAACAGAAGAGTAACAGTCATTTAGTGTTGTCACTCGTCAGCGGACAAACTATGACTGATGTGTTCGCGGAACTTGTCCGTATGCACAGGGAAGAAAACCTCAGTTTCCGTAATGTTATTCTCTTTAACCTCTTTGAGTATTGTCCATTGCCGACTATTGATGCTGCCTGCTACGGGCAGATTTATGACGGGTTGATTAGTCGCGTGGACATTCCTGCAGAGAATATCTATACTTTTGATGCGTCCAAAGAGCAGAAAGAACTGCTTAATATGATTGCACAGTTGGAGCGTAAGATGCAGGAATTAGGAGGAGTGGACTTGCAACTGCTCGGCATTGGGCGCAATGGTAATATCGGTTTCAATGAACCCGGTTCGCCAATGCGGAGTGCTACCCGATTAGTGGTGCTTGATAATAATTCCAAGGAAGACGCTAAACCTCTCTTCGGTACCGTTGAGCAGGTGCCGCCACTTGCTATCACTATGGGGTTAGGTACTATTCTGCAGGCCAAAGAGATTTTGCTATGTGCATGGGGCGAACACAAAGCCCCGCAGATTTTGTCGGCTGTGGAAGGCACGGTTGATACAGCCTGTCCTGCATCCGCATTGCAGATGCACGATAATGCGCATATATTCTGCGACCTCGGAGCTGCAACCCGACTCACACGCTTGCACCACCCGTGGTTAGTAACTACATGCGAGTGGGACGATGCTCTCACACGCCGAGCCATAGTATGGCTTTGTGAACAAACGGGTAAGCCTATTCTCAAACTGACGAACCGCGACTATAACGACTACGGATTATCAGAACTTATTACGCTCTACGGCTCGGCATACGATTGTAATATCAAAGTATTCAACGACCTTCAACATACTATTACGGGCTGGCCGGGAGGTAAGCCTAATGCGGATGATTCCAACCGTCCCGAACGAGCCAAACCATACCCGAAAGATGTGCTTATCTTCTCACCTCATCCCGATGACGATGTGATATCGATGGGGGGCACTTTCCAGCGTCTTATAAAGCAAGGGCATAATGTACATGTGGCGTATGAGACATCAGGATGTATTGCCGTCGACGACTCTAATCTGCAGTACTTCCTCGATTTCCTCAACGGCTATGATACCGTAATATCAGGGAGCAAGAGTCAAAGACTCGCACTCTCTGATTTCACTCCGCGCCAAATTCTCGACCTCAAGGCTCTTATCCGTCGAGGTGAAGCCACTGCTGCCGATCGATATATGGGACTGCACGAAGACCATATCCATTTTCTTAATCTGCCTTTTTACGAAACGGGTACTATTAAGAAAGGAAACCTTAGTCAGAGGGATGTGGATATTGTCAAGAATTTGCTGCTGACAATCAAACCCCACGAAATATTCGTAGCAGGCGACCTTGCAGACCCGCATGGCACCCATAAGGTATGCCTTGATGCCGTGCTTGCTGCGCTCGATGAGTTAAAGGCAACGGAGAAATGGTTGCAAGACTGCCGTATATGGATGTACCGCGGTGCGTGGATGGAGTGGGAGGTGGACCTTATTGAGATGGCAGTGCCTATGTCGCCTGAAGAACTGAGACATAAGAGAAACACTATTCTTAAGCACCAATCTCAGATGGAGTCCGCACCCTTTATGGGGGATGATGAACGACTGTTCTGGCAACGCGCAGAAGACCGCAATCATGCTACCGCTGAACTATATGCTCGCCTCGGTCTCGCTAACTACGAAGCTATAGAAGCATTCGTTCAGTATAAGTTATGAATAGTGGAGAACGTTCGGAGACGTTCTCCACTATAAGGGAATGACAATTAGCAAGGACGGGAGGTGGGCAGGTGGAAGATTTCCTGCACATCCTTCATGTCCTTGTCGGTGAGACCTTCCGGCTCGCCACCCATATTGCGGGCACACATATAGATGTCTGCCGCCTTGTTGAGCACGTCCACCTGGTCGAAGGCATCCATGATATCCTGCCCCACGGCGAACACTCCGTGTTTCTCCCACATGGTGACATCGTAGTCGTGTATCTTGGCGAGCGTAGCCTTGGCGAGTTCCAATGACCCCGGTACCTCGTAGGGCACCCATCCTATGCCAAGCGGCGCGAAAGCTAAGGTCTCGGGAATCATCGACCACAGGGTATGGGTCATCGTTTCGCTGTCCTTGAACCGCGGCAGATGGCTCATCGCTACTAATTGGATAGGATGTGTGTGCAGCGTGGCTTTATAGCGCGAGCCGGACTCCAACAGGTAGTTCTGCACCATCAGGTGCGATGGCAGTTCGGAGGTAGGCATCACGGCACTGTCGGCGATAATCTCATAGTGAGCGCAATCGTCGCATATACGGATGACCGAACCGTTCGCCATCGGGTCACGCGCCAGGTCGCGCATCCTTTTCTGCGTACCTTTTGCGTAGAAATAATGCCCCCTCAGATGCGGCAGCTCACAGCCGATAGCGATAGGTTCGCTCAGCGCCGGCATAGCAGCCCATTCGGGAGTGGCAAACTCGGTGAAGCGTACGGTGATGTTGCCGCCGTTGCGCTCACCCCAACCTTTTGTCCAGATATGGCCGGCGACCTCCGCCACATCCATGATCACGGCTTTCAAAGCCGCATTAGTCGATAGTATTTCCATAACGTTCTTTAGTGATTTGTTCTAATGATTTGCCTTGTGTTTTAGGTGCACCTATGACACCCACGATGAGCGAGACAAGCAGCAGTGCCACCATGCACCATGCCGCTACGGTAAAGCCTTCACCGTTCTCTCCATAGATATAGGTGAACACTAATCCCCATATAGCCGACAGACCGCGGACGAGGAAGAACAGCAGTCCCTGCGCCCCTGCGCGGAACTTGGCGGGGAACAGCTCCGTGCCCCAAAGGGCGTAGAAGAGTTGCACCGAGCAGCCGTTGTTGATACCCCATAGTATCGTGAACACCCACAGCCAGACGATATTGTTCACGCCGATTCCGATGATGATAAACCATGCCGTCAGCGCGCATAGCAGTCCGAAGACATAGAACACCCTGTGCGCCACCTTGTCCACGAAATGCGATACGATGAACGTGGTCAATACCACTACCGCCCAACTGACACAGCTGAGCATATTGGCATCCCTGTTGCTCATGCCGCCTGCCGATTCATAGATATGCGGTTGGAAGAAACCCATGACGGACGCCACTAAGTTCCACGAGAGGTAGATGACCGCTAAGAAAGCAACGGTTCTAACCGCCACGCGGTTGGTAAACAGCACTTTGATATTTTCCCACAGCCCGGTTTGCCTGCCTGCCGCTTTCTGTGCCTCAAACGTGGCACTCTCCTGCAACTGCCGCTGCAGGTTCCATGCGATGAATGCCACGATGAAGAGCGAGAAGAACACAATCCTCGAGCTGAACACTTGCACCGCCGCTATCGGTGCCTCTGCGCCGTAGAACAAACTCGCTAAAGCTTGTACCCAACTGAACAGCACACCGTCCGCCTCGCCCGATTTGCCAGGGGCAAACAGCATACCCAACAGCAGGATACACATCGGGCCTATGCCCCACGACATCTGCGAGATGGCGATGTTACGTCCGCGGTTGTTCACCTCCGAACTCTCGGATATATACGTCCACGACGCCGGCACACCCACGCCCACGGAGATACCCGTGAACAGGAAGCCGGCTAACAGCATCGGGAAATTGACCGCGAACATCACCATCAGCACGCCGAACATATACACCAACAGGTTATACGTGAAGATGAACTTACGTCCGTACTTGTCCGCCAGAAAACCGCCGATGATAGCACCGATAGCGGCACCCAGACAGTTGGCGCTGATGAAATTGAGCCAACCTAAGCTCACCTCGCTCAGACCGAGGTAGTTCTGCCAAAGCGTCAGACCGCTGGCACCTGCCACTATCGCGCCTGCGTCTAAATAATTATTGAGCGACACCGCGAGGGTACTCTTCAAACTACTATTCTTTGCCATAACAATTTACGATTTATGATTAAGTACCACTATCGCTATTTAAATGCTATTTAAATGCTATTTAAATCCATCGTACAGAGCGTAAGCGGTACTTTAAATTTAACGGTTTAACGGCATACAATGTCCACCTGTACATTAAATATCTTTGCTACCTTGAGAATGGTGTCGATATGTCTGCCTACTGCTGCCGCCATGTGGTGGGTCGGACCGGCTTCCGACCAGCGGTTGCAGAATTCACGCGCACCGATACTGAAACGCGTGCGCATGTTGGTGTCACCGAACATGAAGATGTCGCCTTCCTCGTTCACACCTTCCGCCACCACGAACTTGAACACACCGTTCTTGTCCTGCGTGATACCTAAATAAGTTACAGGACCCGTGGGCGGATAGAACTGCGTCAGGTAGCCGCCACCTGTCTTGCCATGGAAGACAGGCACAATCTTCATCGTGGGCTTATGCGCCTGCGAGATGGCTGCATCGCCGCTGCCCGAGTGACCGATGATACAGATGTCGGCGGGAAAATCAATCGAGTACATCTCGCTCAGCTGACCTGTGCCGCTGATAGTCTTCAATATACTCATCGCCATCGCTACTTTGATATCGCCTTCCACAGCGCAGGCGGTATGCTGTTTGATGAGCATCGAGAAGGCGGGAATGAGCATCGAGTCTAATTTGCCGGCTACACCTTGTGCAAAACCGTCGTAGTGTGAGGCAATCAGACCTAACTGCTCGTCCTGTACCCATTGCTCGAATGCCACCACATATTTCGCCATGTCCCAAACTTTCTCCACTGTGCCGCCGCCTTCTATCTCGAACGTGTCCAGGATGTCCTCCGCTTTCGCACGGATAGCAGCCTCATCGGTCACATGGTCGGCTATCGCCCACATCTTCTCCCAGTCGAACTGCTTGGTATAGAGCCACATACGGTGGTAGAGGTTGGTCTCGTCGATATAGAGGTCCATCATTCCGGGGTAGGGACGCCCGATCTGCGCGATGTTCGTGTCGCGGAAACGGCGGCGCACCTGTGCCGCACGGCACCAGTCCTCTATCTCATGCTTCACCTCGGGGTCTTCGCCTTGCAGACCTGTGATGACGGCATGCCGCTTGCCCGCGCGCTCTAAGTCGGCAACCATCTCGCCCACGGCTCCACAGGCGTATAGTTCGCCCAGCCATGTGGCAGTGTCGGTCTGTTTATAGTCCGGTGCCGGCAGTTTCTGCAGGTTCACCAACACTACCGGCACGTCCAAGTCGCGAACAGCAGGCAGCATGTTATACGAGGTGGCATAAGTCAGTAACTGCAAGATCACCAGGTCCACATCCGCCGCGCGGAACTTGTCTCCCGCTGCCTGCGACAGTTCTTTGGTCGTCACGATGCCGCCGTCAATGAGCTCCACGCTCTGCGGCAGACTCTTTTTAAAGGCTTCATACTGCGCCTCAAACTCCGGCACTAAGGTCGGAAACTGAGGCAGATAAGCACCAAGGGCGATGGAGAACACTCCCACGCGGGCTTTGGTCTCTACTAATGGTTTGTTCATGATATATCTATTATTAGGTTATTATTTTCGTTATTTGGCGTACTGCACAACGCTTCCTCCCTCACTACCGGCTGCACCGTTTTGCATGAGGATATTGCCTATTGCAGTAGCCTCAGTCGGTCCCACTACCACCGGCACGCCGATAGCCTGCTCGGTGAGTTGCAGCAGGTAGGCGTTGCGCACACCGCCGCCTATGACATATAGCACTTCGATAGGCCATGGAGCTAAGCGTTGCAGCATACGGAACACTTCGCCGTAGCGGTGCGCCATGCTGTTGTAGATAGCCCAGATAATCTCTTGGTCGGTCATGACGCGACCGTTCTGTATCTCGTTGAGCATCGAGGCAGGGTTGGCAAACCGAGGCTCGTCGGGGTTGAAGATAAACTCCGCTTTGCCTTTCGCCGCCTGCGCCATAGTTACCAACTCCGTGTAGGAGTACTCCTTGCCTTCCGCCGCCCATTCCTTGCGGCACTGCTCCAACACCCACATGCCGGTGATGTTCTTCAGCAATCTCGTACTACCGTTCACGCCGCCTTCGTTGGTGAAATTGAGTCGGCAGCTCTCGTCGCTGATGACCGGCTCATCGGTCACGATACCCATGAGACTCCATGTGCCGCAACTGAGGTACGCCGCACGCCTGCCGTTTATCACGCGTGGACAGGCGGCTACCGCCGAACCTGTGTCGTGACCCGCCACCGCCACTACGCGGCAGTCGCTGTTCAACCCTGTCTCGGTGGCTACAACAGGCAAAATCGGTCCTAAGTCCTCACCCGGAAAAACGATTTCGGGGAACAAGTCGCGGCTCATACCGCACACGCGCAGTACTTCCCCGTCTATCTCCTTGGTCCGAGGGTCCATCATCGCTGCGGTGCTCAGCGCCGAGTACTCGCATACCATCCTGCCGCTCAGCAGATAGCTGACGGCATCGGGGATGAACAGCACATGCTTCGCCTGCTCCAACGGCGCAAAACGCTCTTTGTGGCAGGCGTAGAGCTGGAAAACGGTATTGAAATTGAGCACCTGAATACCGCAGCGGCGGTACAATTCATCCGCCGGCATCCGCTCAAAGAACTCCTCGGGAATACCTTCCGTATAAGGGTCGCGGTAGGCGACAGGCTCGCTTAACATCCGTCCCTCGCCATCGAAGAACACCACGTCCACACCCCATGTGTCCACGCCTATGGATTCATAGTGATGGCCGAGTGCGGCGGCTTTGCGCAAACCCTCCATCGTCTCGCGCATCAGTCCTGTGAAATCCCAATAGAAATGACCGTCCTCGGCACGGTGGATAGCGTTCGGGAAACGGTGTACCTCTTCCATTTCGGTGCGCCCGTCCTTGTGGCTGTCATCGGTGTGTGCCACCATGACGCGACCCGACGTCGCACCCCAGTCTATAGCAATATAGTGTTTCATAGCATTACTCTATTTCCAATTTGATGCAGTCCCATAGTATGCCTCCTGTACCGCGGCGACGGCCTTTGGGGTAGTCGATCTCTATGGTGTTGTTGCCTTTGCGCAACATCTTAGCGGGGAAAACCACCGTGTGCAACTCCCAGTAACCCGATTGCGGTGCCGAACGGTAGATAGCGCCGTCACGGATGTTCTCCCAGTCGTGGAACTCACCTGCTTCCTGTCCGTTCACGCGGATATGGATAATAGGTAACAACGAGGTTGCGGCGGTCGCCAGACTCAGGTAGCAACTGTCGCCCTCTATCTTCTTTACCTTGAAATGTATGCGGTAATTGCTCTTCGGCCTCTGGCAGTAGAACCAGTCTGCATCCTTGCTCTTGCCGATGGTGAAATCCAGTGTGTCCGGCGATTTGAGGAAGTTGTCATAAGCCCGCGGGGCGTCCGCCAGTTTGAACCCTGCTGCCAGACGGTCGGCTTCGCCTATCCGCCACAATGTCTTTCCGTGCTTGAGCGGTGTCCAGTCAATAGTACCGAGGTTTACCTCCGCGTCATTCACGGCGATGTCCGCTACCTCCAGCTCGTCCATGTTCTCGCCCTCGATGGTGTATGCGTGCAGACTATACGTGCCTTTGCGCACTTTTGGAATGGAGAAATGGCCTTTCTTGTCCGTCTCTGCCCAGAAGATATAACCATCGCTCTGCGTATATACATTACTCGGTTGCGCAAGTGTGACGAGCATGCGTCCGGCGGACTCATTATTGTTAACACGCACGCGTCCTCTCACAGTAGCACGGTCTAATGCATAATCCTCGTGCTTGAACCATTGGAACGGCCAAGCCTCTTCCTGCTTGCCGGCCTCGCGCTTGGCGTCCGCTATCATGTCCTCGCGCGTGCCTTTATTAAGGTAGAGCATAAACGGACCGTATATCTTACGCTTCCCCTGGTCAAAGGTGGGTGCATAAGCTCCGTAATGACCGGACTGGAACATCTGAAGCAATAGTGTCGATTTGATATCCGAATGGACGGTCAGATCTTGACGCAACGCACCGCCGTTCACATACTCCATGCTGCAACCGATAGCCCATACGCCTATATGGTCGCTCATCACACCGTGTACATGGTCGTCCTTCATATAAGTACCCCAGTTATACTTGGTATAGATAGTGCTGTCCGGCAGGTAGAACGTAGCGTCCTGTATCATTCCTTCTCGTTCCACGGCTTTCATCACCTCATGGCGCGGCATCTCGCCTTGCGCAACTTCGTTCACATAACCGTCATGGAAAAGGGCATCGTCCAACCGATATACGACACGCGCCTCGCCTACGCTCTCCGGCGTATCCGTCCCCTCAATCACCACATATGTATAGAGACCGCTCACTCCCTTGCGAAGGATATAACCTTGCGAGAACCGTGCGCCGCCCGGAGCATCGTTGGTATAAACGACCTCTACCATATCGTCGGTCTGCGTCTTTATCTCCGCATGCACGGCACCTAACTCATGGTACTTGGCGGAGTTATAACTCAGATACCAGGTGTTGGGTTTCGCAATCAGTTCAGTCTCATCATACACACACGACACAACCCTTCCCTTGGGGTCTATCTGAATGGTCAGCAGATCATTGCTGATTGTAGCACGGCGGGATTCGTCCAGCGAAACATGTATGCCGGCCCGGATGCACAGGCTCGTCGGCAACAGCAGAAGGAGAAATAATTTTTTCATGATACATTCTTTAGATTTCGGTGCAAAGGTACACTAAAAAATACATGTATTATGTATAGAATTGTTCATAATTTATGCAATTTTATACGTAAACGGACAAAAAACTACATTTTTTACTTGCATGTGTTGTACAAAAATGCTATCTTTGCCTCGGATTTTAGAACAAACGTCCGTGAAACGCACATTCTTTTGTATCGTTGCTTTGTTGGCAATGCTGCCGCTACAGGCGGCGGAACTATATTCCCGTACTATCAATTCCGGCAACGGCCTGCCGGACAATAATATCCGCAATGTGGCTATCGACCGACAGGGCTTCCTGTGGCTCGGCACGCCGAACGGTTTGTATCGTTACGACGGGTATTTCTTCACTCTCTTCCGGCATGACCAAGAGGCGAACGCATTGCTGTATACCAACCATATCAACGGTTTGAGGAGTCTCTCGTCCGGACTGATGCTTGTGCGGCAGCAGGGCGACCTCTATTCGCTTTATGATGTGGACCGAGGCGGATGGCTGGATATGTCCGTGCTGGGTAAACGGCCGCAGTTCCGTTACTATGCGGAGGTGGATACCACCCTCTGGCTGTGGGAGGAGAACGGTGCGGCTGTAGCATACCGCTATGCGGAGGGCGAACTGAAATACGAACTCTATAATAGTGCCGATGTGCCTCATCCCGAGCGTGAGACGGAAGGCTACCATCGGGCGCAGCAGATGCTCCATACCGGCGGATGGGAGACCATCATCTTCGACAACCGTCTCAACCCCTGTGTCATTGACCGCACGGGGCGGCTCGTCTGGCTCGACCGCCATTCCGGCAGACAGGTGCAACTTCATGTCTTTGAATCCCGTCTCATACCGCTGGTGGATAGCCGTAAGTATGTTGTATGCACCTCGCCAGACGGACGCTACACATGGGTCAGCACCAACGGTTCCGGCCTCACCCTCTATGACCATATGACGCAAGAGCAACGCCGCATAGACAGCCGGAGCGGACTGCTCGCTACGGATTTCCTCATCTCCATGACGATGGATGAGGACGGCAACATTTTCGTTTGCGACGATGCGCACGGTGTGGAGGTGATAGCTGCGCCGCAGACCGATGTGACGCACCTGATGATACAGGATAATGCCCCCTCGTTCCGCACCAACCGTGTGGCTATACTCCGTCCGTTAGGAACAGATATTCTGGTGGCTAACACCATCGGCAACACCATGCTGCTGGACACAGCTACGCTGACGCTCCGTCCGTATCCACAGTTAGACGGCAAGGATGTGCATACAGTCTTGCGCACCCGCAACGGAGAGGGATGGGTAGGTACGCGCCAGAGAGGACTACATAACAAAAGCGGTGCCGTCTATATGCACGAACCCGGCAATCCCGCCTCTATCGCCTCCAATAATGTGATGGATCTGTACGAAGATACGGAGGGACGGCTATGGGTGGCTAACTACAATGCCTCGCTGGATCTTCTGACAGGGGACGGCTTCCTTCATTTCTTCCCCGAGGCGGACGGTTTCCGCGTGCTGACGGAGGATACCCACGGCCGCATGTGGGCGGGCGGCAAAAGCGGCTTGTATGTATTCCGTGCGGATGAGTTGATAGCCGATTCGTCCCGATATATCCATGTGCTGACGGAGGAACAGGTGAACTATAGCGACATCAGTGACCTCTGCGAAGATGCCGACGAAGGTATGTGGGTCTCCACCTTGGGCAACGGCGTGTTCTACATGCGGGGAACACTATCGTGCGGCATCTTACTGCGGCGGACGGACTGATGTCCGATTATGTCCATTCGCTGGTCATCGATAACGCTGCGGTGCTCTGGATGGCTACCCAGCGCGGAATCACCTGCTACACTCCTGCTACAGGGGCTACCCGTCATATATACGATAATTACAATCTGCTCCGCAATGTCTATAGCGATAATGCGGCATGCCGCCTGCCGAACGGCAGACTGCTGTTCGGCACGGACGAAGGTATCTCGGTCTTCAACCCGGAGCGGACGGCTTCTGCGCATGCCCGGCAGCCGCGCATAACAGACCTGCTGGTGAACAATACTCCGCTTCCGTCAACTGACCGGCAGTCCGTGAGACTGCATCACAACGAGAACACACTTACCTTCCGTTTCTCCTCATTCAACTACCATTCTACGGCGGGAACGCTGTATAGCTACCGCATGGACGGTGTGGACAGGACTTGGTCGGAACCGCAGCCGTATTCGTTTGCCCTCTACCGCAATCTTCGTCCTGGGCACTACACTTTCCGCGTTCGTGCCTATGATAACAATGCCGTCAGCGAGGAGTGTTCGGTGGCAGTCCGTATCCTTCGTCCATGGTGGGCTACATGGTGGGCGATAGTGCTATACATGGTCCTGGCTGTGTCACTGACCTTAATCATCTACCGCCAGGTGATGCATATGCAGGCTTTGCGCAACAGGCTGAAGATGGAGCAGGAACTGACGGATTACAAGATGCTCTTCTTCACCAATATCTCCCACGAGTTCCGCACGCCGCTGACCATCATCCGCTCGGCGATTGACCGTATCTCTTCGCTCAACAATATACCCCTCGATATGCGGCAGCCTATTGCGTCCATGCAGGTCTCTACGGAGCGTATGTTGCGGCTGGTAAGCCAGCTCCTCTCGTTCCGTATGGCGCAGCAGGGCACGCTGCAACTGCATCTGGAGGAGACGGAGGTCATCGGCTTCCTGCGTGAGATTTATCTCAATTTCTATCTTTGGGCGGAACGGAAACATATATCCTTGGATTTCCATACCTCTCATCGCACTTATACCATGCCGGCAGACCGCTGGGTACTGGAGATGGTGGCGTACAACCTCATTTCCAATGCTATCAAATATACGCCGCAGAACGGACACGTGGTGATTCGTACAGGCATAGAGAACGGAGTGCTGTCGCTGCGTGTCTCGGATGACGGAATCGGCATAACGCCCGAACGCCGCGAGCATGTGTTCGACGCCTATATGCACACCTCTTTCTCTTCGGCGAATGCCTCGGGTATAGGTCTCCATTTCACCCGTACGCTGGTGGAATTACACCATGGTACCATCGCATACACGCCTGCCGAACCCAACGGCTCGGTCTTCGAGGTCATGCTTCCGGCAGAGGCATCTGCCTATCGCCCCAACGAGTTCATGACGGAGGAGCAGCAGGCGCGTAATGCCGCTATCGCTACGCCGGACGACAACCGTCACGATTCCGCCGCATTGGCTACAGGTGCTACAGCTGCGCCCTACAACGACCGTTACGCCTTGGTGGTGGATGACGACGAGGAACTGAGGGAGTATATTGCTACCTTGCTTGGCCAGTATTTCCATGTCGAAACGGCGGAGGACGGTGTGGACGCATGGCGGCGGATAGAGGAACGACAACCCGACCTTGTGGTGTCCGATGTGATGATGTCCGTGCTGGACGGCTACGAACTGGTGAGCCGTATCCGCAAGGACGAACGTACGCGCTCCATACCCGTGATCCTGCTCTCTGCGCTGACGAGCGACGACAAGCGCGTACGGGCGATGAAAGCCGGAGCAGACGCTTATCTTACCAAGCCCTTCGATACCAAACTTCTAATAGCTACATGCCAGTCGCTTCTCCAACGTCATGACCAGCTCAAACAATCCTATGCCGGCGAGGTGGTGGAGAGGAAAGAAGTCCTGCCTGAAATTGTGGTGGAGGCGCGAGACAAAGAGTTCCTCAAGCATCTGGAGTATATTACGCTCCAACATGTCTCCGACCCGCAGCTTTCCGTCGATTTCCTCAGCGACAAGATGCAGATGGGGCGCACGCTGTTCTTCAAACGCGTCAAGACACTCACGGGTATGACCCCTGCCGATTACATCCGCTCGGCGCGTATGCGGAAAGCCGCCGAGCTGCTGACCGATGAGAAAATGACCGTAGCAGAAGCCAGTTACAAAGTCGGCATTGAGGACCCGCATTATTTTATCAAACTCTTCAAGCAGCAGTACGGAATTACCCCAAAAAAGTACCAAAAGGGACAAAAAGAGTAAAAAAAATACACTACTTTTGCGCCAAAATCACTAATTGATAATTTTGTATTACCATGAAGCGAAAGATTTTGGCACTTGCGTGCGTACTGTTCTCTCTCTGCAGCATGTCGGCTGCGGAGCACTTGTTATGGAATTTCGGTTGGCGTTTTGCGCTCGGCGAGCAGGATGGCGCCGAGGCGGTCGCCTATGACGACAGTTCCTGGCGGGAGCTGGATATGCCCTATGATTACCAGTTAGGCCTGCCGTGGGACTCAACGGCAAAGCCGAGCCGCGGATTCAAGGCGCAGCAGGGCGCTTGGTTCCGCAAGTCCTTTTCCGCAGACCCGGCATGGAAAGGCCATCGGGTCATTGTCGATTTCGAGGGACTGATGTACTACGGCGATGTCTATCTCAACGGTACCAAAGTGGGCTCTACCGAGTACGGCTACTGCGGCTTTGAGTGCGATGTCACCAAGCAGATTGACTGGGACGGCACGAACGTTCTGGCGGTATATACCAATACCGGTGTGCCGGGCGGCAGCCGGTGGTACACCGGCGGAGGTATCAACCGCAATGTCCGGCTCGTTATCCGGCACGAGGTGGGCCTCGCACGTCATGGCATCTATGTGAACACTCCTTTTATATCGGACGCAGAGGCGCGCGTGTACGTGCAAGCGGAGATGAAAGGCGCGGCGATGAAGAAAGGAGCCGTGGAACTGGAGGCGCGTATTCTCGACGCCGAGGGTAACGAGATAGCCAAGACCCGCACTGCGCCGAAAGGCAACCCGCGTATCTCCCTCATGGAGATTCCTTTCGACACCATGACCATCCCTTCCCCGCGCCGCTGGGATACCGACGACCCGTACCGCTATACGGTGGAGGTCAGCGTTTTCTGTGACGGCAAACTCAAAGACAGGGAGCGCACCCGCTTCGGCGTACGTACCATCGAGTTCGGCAAGGAATACGGTTTCCGCCTAAACGGCAAGAAGATCTTCCTCCAGGGTATCGCCAACCACTCGGATTTCGGAGCGGTGGGCGTAGCGGCATACCGCCGCGCGATAGAGCGTCAGTTGCTCCGCCTCAAGGACTTCGGCTACAACGCCGTCCGTTGTTCGCACAACCCTTATCCCGTGGAACTCTACGACCTCTGCGACTCGCTCGGTATCCTCGTCGTGGACGAGTATGTGGACAAATGGTCCACGGACGGCAACTGCTGGGGAGGTCGCGAGCCTTTCCTTTCCTGCTGGTTCGGGTACTTGCAGGAGTGGGTCAAGCGTGACCGTAATCACCCTTGTATCATCCTTTGGAGTCTCGGCAACGAGATGCAGCACCGCGAGAACGCTTCGGGCTACGAGACTGCCGACTGGGGCGTAACCATGTTCAAGGTGCTTGACGTAGTGCTCAAACGCTACGACCGCACCCGCCCTTCTACGGCGGCGATGTTCCCCGCCCGTGCCAACGGTATACGCCGTCCCGATCCGGGATTCAACGACGAAGACAAAGTCATCTGCCCCGAACTGGGACAGATAGAGGAAGTGACCTCCATCAACTACCAGTACATGAACTATGAGTCGTACCTCCAATACAACCCCGACCTGATTATCTTCCAATCCGAGGCATCGGTTAACGACTGGATACGTCCGTGGCTGGGTATGAACCGGGAGAAAATGGTCGGCTTGGCGTATTGGGGCGCTGTAGAATATTGGGGAGAGAGTGACGGATGGCCCAAGAAAGGCTGGAACTACTCTTTCTTCGACCACACCCTCGCACCTTACCCCACGGCGTACCTCGTCCGTTCGGTCTTCAAAGCCGACGAACCGCTGGTGCACATAGGTGTATTAGAGGCGGAGCAGAAGTCCAGTTGGTGGAACGACATCCTCTCCGGCCGCGCAGAGATGTCGGAGTTCTATTGGAAACCGGCAAAAGGCGATACCATCACCTTGCAGGTCTTCTCTAACTGCGACGAAGTGGAGCTCTTCATGAACGGCAGGAGCCTCGGTGTCAAGCAGAACGTCCGCGCCGACGAATCAACGCGCAAAGGCGTGGCAAAGGAGGATAAATATACCAATAATTTCCTTTGGAAGAACCTCTCTTATGAGCCCGGCAAGGTGCTTGCCATCGGTCGTAACGGCGGCAAAGAGGTCTGCCGTCACATGCTGGAGACACCCGGTAAGGCGGTGGCGCTGAAGATGACCGTGGAGACACCGCAGGATTTCAAAGCCGATGGTATGGACCTCCAATACGTCCGTCTGCAGGCGGTGGACAGCAAAGGCCGCGCGGTTAACAACTACGAAGGCGAGGTCACCCTCACCGTGCAAGGAGAAGCGAAACTGATTGCCTTTGACAACGGCGATCATTTCACTAACTTGTACTTCGAGACCAACACGGTGAACCTCTACCGCGGAGGCGCACTCGCTATACTCCGCTCAACCCGACAGCCCGGCAAAGTCACCCTTGAAGCCAAAACACCCGGACTCAAATCCGCCAAGAGTTCATTCGAATCACACTGATTAATTGAATATAAATATCCTGTATCATAGTAACCCTCCATTAAAGTGCATATTTTGGGATTTGTTGGGCGGCAGTAATTTTGCAGTCGAAACAAATCCTAAAATATTATGTTCAGTTTGAATGACACGATGCGCTACT
>CAKZZM010000016.1 GCA_937885465.1 uncultured Bacteroidales bacterium | reverse complement strand
CACGATAGTCTGTGGTACGAGACCCAGCAACACCTGTGGCTGCAAAAAGCAGAAGACGACCCGACGGACGAACACGCGTGGCAGCAAGCCTTTGAGGCGGCACGTTATGTAGACTGCTCGACAGCCAACATCAAGAACCTACCGAAGATATCCGTGTTCATGTAATGGAGCCTGCCGATGTGCGTACGCTTTTGGAGCAAGGAGCCATTGTGCAAGCTCTGCATGCTGCTCCGCTGTGGAAGTATGTTGCCACTCACCAAGATGATTAAACCCAAATCAATGGTTTGGAGGTGTTTGTGTAGCAAGACGGCACGGTTTTTGTCATGATAAAAGTAGTACAAAAACTATAACAGTATGAAAACAATAAAGACATTAAATGGAGTTAGTTTGTCGATTGACGAGTCAGGACAAGGCACACCTGTCGTTTTGGTGCATGGTCTTAGTTCTTCGAAAGAAGTGATGTTCCCCATTAGGGATATGCTACAAGACTCTTTCCAATGTATCTGCTATGATACACGCGGTCATGGTGAAAGTGAGAAATTAAGTCATTACACGCTTACCGACCATGCCAACGACCTTGTTGCCGTTATTCGTGAATACGGAGCTGGCAAACCGGTTGATGTGATAGGTTTTTCCATGGGTTCGTATATTGCCACCGCTGCTGCTGCACAAGTGCCTGAATTGGTGAACCATCTAATTTTGATTGGTACAAAAGGCGATGGCAAGACATCATCGGTTGAGCGTATTTTTCGTGAGAAAGGGAAAGACCCCAACGAAGCGAGTGAAATAGCCAAACTCTTGACGCTGATGGGAGCCACCTTTGCACCTAAAACTCATTTTTGGACTAAACTCAAGATGGCAAAATTGCAAAGTCCTGTTAAACTTACCAAAGAGGATAAAGTGGCAGAAACCGAGGCCTTGCACGATTTCAATAACTTCCCGCTCATGCCTAAAATTACCGCCAAGACATTGGTTGTCGTCGGTCAGTTCGATGGCATCAATCCTCCTGAATTGGGCAAGGCAGTTGCATCGGCTATACCCAATGCCGAATACAAAGAAGTGCCGGATACTGCACACATGTTATTTATCGAAAAGCCTGAAATTGTAGCTCCGATTCTTCGCGATTGGTTGAATAAATAAGACCGCACTCATCGTTTTATAAGGTCGTATAATTGTTGAGAAGTGCCCGTCGTGGCACTTTTTTTGTAAAAATCACATTAGAAGGTGTAACCTTTTGCATCTTCTGGTATCATACACATAGATGAACGGTCAGCCTACTGACATAGAACTTATCCGGCAAGTGCTGCGCGAAGACAACCCGCAGGCATTTGAGAAGCTGATGCAGCGTTACACGCCACAAGTGTATGGCGCGGCAATACGTCTTATGAAAGACAACGACAATGCCGCAGAAGTGACACAGATGGCGTTCGTCCAAGCCTACAAGCAACTGTCCTCGTGGCGCGGAGAGAACTTCGGCGCATGGGTCACCATCATCGCCAACCACATCGCCCTCCGCCTTTTGGAGAAAGAGAAACGACGGCAGCAGGTGCAGTTGGACGAGAACACCGACCTGCCCGATGAGCCATACAACGAGCAGAAAGAAGAGCAAATCATAAGTTTAGAACAAGCCATCGCCGCATTGCCCGAACAAGACAGGTTTATCATCGAACAACATTACTACCACAATATCCCGCTTGCAGACATCGCCCGACGACTCAATCAAACAGAGAACAACATCAAAGTGCGGCTCTTCCGCATCAGAGAAAGACTAAAGAAAAAGTTGGATAGTTGAAAGTTCTTATCCTCGCTTCACTCAGAACGATCGGCGGAGCAGTGGAGAGAAGTTTTTAGTTTTTAGTTTTTAGCTTATGAATACAATGACAGATATAGAATTAGACAAACTGTTTGAGCAATCGGCTCAAAACAGACAAACTATTGAGCATATCAATCGAACCGTCATGCGCACCGTGCGTCGTGATATGCGCCGCAAAGCCCTGCGCAAATGGGCAAAACTGCTCGGAATCTGCTTCGGCTTGCCGGTAGCGGTAGTAGTATATATCTATGCACTTTTCGTATTTATGCCTGACATGCCTGAACAGTGGCAAATAATAAGTATCAGTATCCCGATTGCCACAATTCTTGTTTTAGCAGCACAACGGTTACATTATTTCTCGCCGGAGGTGTAACCTTTCTGCACAGCGCGTATCTTACAAATAGAAGGGCATATTGGTAGCCCGCAAAACAAATAGTATTAACAATAAAATTTTTCAAATATGGAAGCTTTAGCTGATAATTTCGTTGGCATGATAGCCATTATTCTTATTTTTGGTCTGCCTGTGATTGCAGTAGTGATGGTCTTTTGGTCCTCTATGCACAAAAAGTCAAAAGACAAAGAAATCCGCCAACTCATCATCGAGAACCACACGGATGCAGAGACAGCCAAACTGCTCATAGACGAACCAAAGAAACAGCCGCGCAAGATGGGACCGTTTGACCTCAACACACTCCGCGCAGCATGTATCCTGCTCGGCATCGGCTTGGGCACATTGATAGATTGGCTTGCAAGTATTGAACCCGGAAGCATCTATTTCTGGCTCATCATCGCCTGCGGCATCGGCATCGGTCTCCTCTGTTCCTTCCTCGTAGAGATGCAACTCTACAAAAAATACGGCAAAAAACAGAATGACGAAACGGCAACTGATAACCCTGCTCCTGCCGAAGAAATCAAATAGGCAGAGTGAATAAAAGCGGAATACTCCTCCGCTTTTATTGTAAAAAAAAGAACTCGATTGTAAGATTTTTGCTTTTCAATCGTATTACATACAGAAAGCATTAAATAAACCGTATTTTTATGAAACGATTATTCCTTTTTGCCGTTATAGCCTTGATAGGTATGACAGCTTCGGCAAAGCCCGAAATTCAAGTAAAAGACTATCCTGTAAGCGATTTTTCTCAGTTGGTAGTCAACGGACCGTTGCGGGTGGAACTCACACAGAACAATTCCAACGGTGTAAGTGTCGAATCAGACGCTATAGATAAAATCGATGTTCAATGCCTCGGCGGTGTTCTGATGATATCCGTTAACACCAAAGGAATAAACGGTTATAATACGTTTAGGGCGAAAGTATCGGTCAAAACTCTTGATAAGATAACCGTTGCCAAAGGGGCTGTATTGAATATGGCAGATGATTTCCTCGCGACCGATATCGCCATTTCCGCCAAGTCGGCTTCAACTATTTATTTTCGTCCGCAATGCAGTTCGCTTGATGTCACAGCCGACAATGCATCAAAAATAGTCCTTTCCGGAAATGTTGATACATTTACCCTTCAATGTACCGAGGCTTCTAATTGCCAAGCGCAGTTTATGAAAGCAGGAAATGCTGAGATTTATTGTAATGATGCGAGTCAGGCTATTGTCAATGCCGACAAGCTTTCTGCTGAAGCACGCTCGGCAAGTAGAATCACATATATTGGCAATCCAATCATAACAAAGCAAGAAACGTATTCTGCATCGTCAATAACTGCACAAAAATAGTTAGGTTTTAAGTATTTCACAGCAATACCCTGCAATGTCGGTAAAAAAATCACCTCTTCATACCGCCGACAAGCAGGGTATTGCTTGTATAATGTAATGTTCATCAATTACATTAAGAATATCCCACCGTGGCACTTTTTTTGTGTCAAAAATGAACGATTCACTTTTATCGGTGTATGCAGTAGTGAGAGCGCACTCACACCGAATAATTCACCGATAAAAATAAAACAAGATGAAAAAGAAAACTATTATTCTCGCAGCCG
>CAKZZM010000015.1 GCA_937885465.1 uncultured Bacteroidales bacterium | reverse complement strand
TTGTCATCCTCCACTGCCTGAATCTGCCTAAAATTTGCATATTCCGCTGACAAAATACATACGACCCTTACATATCTCGTCAAAAAGCATTACCTTTGCACCGCGATTCTAACATCATATCATTTTGAGTGAATCCTCTCACATATACAACAATGATTCTCTGATTCCGGGTGAATCTTATTGGACTGAATACGAGCTCCTTTCGCACTCTCCGTATAATAATGTCTGGCGTGCGAAGGCGAACGGGCAATGGTATGTTCTCAAAGCGGCTCGCATGGATATAGCCGGAGAACAATCGCACTATATCCATCTTCTTCAGCGCGAGTATGATTTGCTCCGCCGGTTGGACAATCCATACATCGTCAAAGCGTGGCAGTGGCGGCAAGACGAGCAAATAGGCGCATGTATTGTGGAAGAATACGTTTCCGGCGAACCACTGTGCGAGTGGCTGAAACACTCACCTTCTTTTGCTCAACGACACCAAGTACTCAACGAACTGCTTGAAGCAGTGGAATATATCCACACGCAGCAAATCGTACATGGGGACATTAAGCCGCAAAACATTCTTGTCACCAACAACGGCTTTCATGTCAAACTGATTGATTTCAGCATGGCAGACGCAGACGCTTTTGTCGCGAAGAACATCGGCTTTAGCGATGCCTATGCCGCCCCTGAACAGAAAAACGGACAGCAGACAGATTGTAGAACGGACATCTATGCGTTAGGCTTGATTATTCAACTGCTGTTCCCTCGCCGTTTGTGGCATATTGTCCGCCGATGCACCCATACTAATCCTTCGCAACGATACGAAACGGTCACGGCGTTGAAACGTGTTCTGCGGCTTCACATCAACATTTCTCGATGGACAGCCGTTACTATGGTTATTCTGGCTTTGCCGGCGGTCTTGTTCTTCTCGTTGCCTGCAAATGTGAATTCGGTTAAACGCCCGTCTCCGGCAGAGAAAGTATTAATGGATAGCCTGCATGCCGCATATCAGAATATAACGGACAACTATGCGGATTCTATTCGTTTGGCTCCCGTAAACAAATTGGATTACGAGGTGCAATTTGCGGAAGAATACATCCGCATTAAAAACGATGCTCAAACCCTTCATCCTGCCTCTCACCAACTGATAGAGCAAGATATGATTGACACCTATACATTGTATTTCAACCAATTGGATAGCCTATGACCAATGTTCCTTCCTCACACCCTGTGATACCCGTTCTGCTCCGCCATGTGGAACAATGTTTCGGGCAAACGATTACCAGCATGCAGGCCATAAGCCGCTTGGTAGCAGAACTGCATTTCCGGCTGAATGAAGACACTATCCGCCGTTTGTGGCATATACGCGGTGATGAATATTCCACTATACGTCATAGTACATTAGATATTTTGAGCGCGTATGTGGGCGCACACGACTGGGAGAGTTATGTGCAACAGACAGAAAAAGAGGGAGGTATCGAGTCTTCGTTAGTTCCTCATGGCAGAATGCTCACGACGGATAAACTGCTGCCGGATACTCTCGTCACAATCACTTGGCTTCCCGACCGTATGGCTACAATGCGTTATATGGGTGACGCACAATGGAAGGTAGAGCAAGTGATAAATTCCACCACACTGGCAGTTGGCGACACGTTCTCTTGTCGTACGTTCGCGCAAGGTGAGCCGCTGTATATAGACCATCTGGTACATCTGGGGCAGTCTTATTCCGCTTGTCGAATCGGTATGCAGAACGGATTGTCTTCTGTTGCTGTGAATGCAAAAAATGCACTTCTCACAAACAAGCCTAAATAAGCCTTTCACATATTGATTTTTTACACCACCTTTGCACCCGATACGGCAAAAGTAGTGTTTTTGTGGTGTGTAAAGATGCTAAAATGCTTTGAATGAGCGAAAATACAAGTTTTTTTTTGAATATGTCAAAATAAAGCAGTATCTTTGCACCGCGTTTCAGTGGAAACGGCGTCTTCGTTAGAAGACCACATATTTATTAGACTAACCCCAACGAACCTTGTGAGAATCTGGTAAATTTTTAAAGGGTAGTAGTTGGCAGATGTTAGTGCATGCTGTGCACTACTTTTGCTGTATTTTCTACCCGTGGCTTACCAGAGCCTTCACAAGGAATACAACAGAAGTAGTGCTTTTATTTTTATATCATGTCATACTATCATTTTACAGCCAGCCGAGTTACTGGCGGAAACACAGTCTTCCCTGATGAAATAATCATTGACGAAGACGAACAGAAACTGACTTATCGGAAAGGTCAAATAATCGGTCACAAAGAAACAACCTTACGTTTCAGTGCCATAGGATGTGCATCTATGAATGCGGGGTTGCTCTTCAGCGATGTTATTATCGAAACCAACGGAGGAATGACCATCCGTGCTAAAGGCTTTACTCGCTCCGATGCAAGAGAAATAGTGGAATTATTGTCATAAAAATGCACATGTCCTTGAATTTTTGAAAAATGTGTTTATATTAGGGTGTAACACTAAAACAAAACACATCAACATGAAAACAATTGACGACATCTGCGCTTTAGTAGAGCAGTTCTTGGCAGACAAGACGTGTGCCGCGCACGCAGTCAGCATCTATTTCCTGCGCGAGGAGCAGAAGCCCGAACCGGGCAAACTCCCGCCGCTATTCCGTTCTAACCGCACGGATATGATGCTCAGCATCCGAGTACTGCAATTCAACGATGACCTTGTTACGCGCCTGTATCGCGAACTCAAGACCCGCTTCCCGCAAAAGAAATGGAAAAAGCGGTTCATGGACGGAATAGATGGAATAGAAACTGAATAGTACTCAAAGTAATTATAAAGCTCATGAAACGTACCAAAACAGAACCCCCTTCCTTTTTACGACACGCACACTTCGTAAGGGATGAGTTCCAAGAATACACGATACAAGAAGAAGCCGATTCGCTTGAAAGGAGGTAGGCAAGAATTAAAAATAATAAAATTATGAAAAATTTAATTGCAAAAGTGTTTGGTGTTGAGTTACACGCAAATGCTCAAAACATCAAGGGTAACAAATCCAGTGGAGTTGAAGATCTTGCAGGTTGGAGACATTGGGCTGAAAAGCGGGGTTATTCTGATTAATCTTTTTATGTGGTCGGGGGGGAGGATGACTTCTTCCTCCTCCGTTCCTTCATTTATGTATTATAATTATAACATTAGACATGGTAATGTTATAGTGCGCTATAACAAATGCTTGGGAATAACTTACACTAAGCAAACAGAAGATGTTACCGAGCCTTCATCGTTACCTATAGAAATACAAAATCCATTTATTGTATGCCAACGTAGCAAAAATAATATCAAAGTTCATGTGCCTCCTTTGGTTAAAGTATATGGATATATTCTTGTGTG
>CAKZZM010000014.1 GCA_937885465.1 uncultured Bacteroidales bacterium | reverse complement strand
CGCTTGCGAGCGAGATGATATCGGAGACGGAGAGGTCGGTCGTAACCATGTCGGCGCACTTGTCGACAACCCTGAAGAGCGTCATGGGATCGGGGTCGTCGAGCACCTGGTGGATGACGGCCTTGATGAATTCGCGCTGGTGGCGCATGCGGGTGTAGTCGCCGTCGTAGAACTTGCGGCAGCGCGTGTAGAAGAGTTAGGTTTGCGTGGTTCGTTTGAGGCATGGCAGCAAAAGGTTATTGACGACCTGGGCTATAAAGAGGTTCTGTTTGCAGGTTACTCGTCGAGTGGTGAGCGTCGTTACTTACCTAACACGATAGAGAACGCAAGTCGGTTAATGAACAAGGAGGGTCTCGCTAATTCGCTGGAGGAGAGAGGAGTTGGTGGCACAAAGGCAAAGCTTGTGGATAAGTTCGAAACACTTGACCAGATACGCACGAACAAAGGGTTGTTGATTAGTGACAAAGAACAGCACCGAGACGAGCCTGCTTACAAAACTGTTGAAAAGTAAATCACGAAGCGGCTTACGAGGGGGTGAGTGATGATTGGGTTCGTTTAGGTCATGATTTTGCGGACTATACGAAAGAGAGTGGTGCTTATGGGTTGGATAATAATCCATTTATTGCAACAGACCAAGCATTAGGTCGGTTGCAAGAGGCGATGTTGGAACGTGACCCGATAGCATACCTTAATAAAGAGTATCGTTACTCCTTGCCGGCTGACAGCGAGTATGGTGTGCGTTTAAAGGAGATGGCGCAGCGCATCAAGAGTTTGCCGAGTTTGTATTTTGAGACCAAGTTCCGCCGACCGGTGTATCTGAACGAGTTTGCTGCGGCTGTCGTGCCGCAGGAGTTGCCGCAGGAGTTGAAAGACGGGTTACAGCAGAGTGGTTTGCGTTTGTATGCGTATGACCCACAAGCAAAAGGTAGTCGTCGTGAAGCGACGTTACAAGCCACACAAGATGATGGTATCCGTTTTTCTGTCCGCTACAATCCCGCCACGGATAAGTCGTTGTTGCCGTCTGCATCGAAAGAGATGGTGCAGATAAAAGAGAGGGCGCAA
Organism: uncultured Bacteroidales bacterium; assembly: GCA_937885465.1. Taxonomy (GTDB): domain Bacteria; phylum Bacteroidota; class Bacteroidia; order Bacteroidales; family Paludibacteraceae; genus Colicola. The sequence goes on along the minus strand of CAKZZM010000014.1, from coordinate 2,916 downwards.
GCAGATGGCACGTTCATGCAAGCCCCGAACGGCGAGCCTACCAGGTTGACAGAGAAGCAGTGGTTGCAAGTGCGAACCGAGAACTTCAAACGTTGGTTTGGTGATTGGGAGAATGACGCAAAGAAAGTGAACATCGTACGTGCAGAGAAAGAGCATGGGTTTGCCAACTTTGATGATGCGCGTCGCTGGGCAAAAGCCAATATTGTAGGAGATGTACAACAATCAGAGATTGGGACTATAAATATCAGCGGGAAGGCTATTGAAAAATATCTAAGCGAGAAAGCGGTAGATAAGAGCACCAATAAAGATGTGCATTTGTCGGCATTGCGAGTATTGCCCCAAGTGATAGAAAACTCCATTGTAGGAGACATACATGACGACAGAGACAAAGACCCCAATATCCAAGATATTGTTCGATTGTTCGGTTGCATCAATATAACTGGACAAAACCATCGTGTTAAGACGACCGTCAAGCGTTATACCAACAGCGAAAAATCGAAGGCGTATAGTTATGAAGTAACAGAAATCGAACTGTTAGAAGGTTTGAGTGCAACAACGCATACACAAAGTGCTGACTTTGTTCCCACATCTAACAATTCGATTTCGGCTGCAAAGTTACTAAAAAATATTGAAACCACCAAACAAAAAGGCAAAAAAAATGCAGAAGAGCATGATTTTTCTCAAATTTTGGACGAAAATGGTGAACCTTTGGTAGTAAAACATGGCACTCCATACACTTTCCATTCATTCGATGTAGGCAAGCAACAGCAGAACGATGCAGGCTGGTTAGGTACCGGCTTCTATTTCTACGGCAAGAATGATGTTTATGCCGCAGGCTATGCTCGTGGTGGTCGAGTGATAAGTGCGTTTCTTAATATACGGAATCCGTATTATGCAACCTATGAGGAAATGGAACGCCTTGCGGAGTTGAATGACAAAGAAGAGAGCAGGCGTTTCACAGAGGAACTTATCGAAGAGGGTTACGATGGTGTGTATTATGACGGTGACCTAAACGGTGAATGTGTTGCTTTTTCTCCCGACCAAATCAAGAGTGCGACGGACAATGACGGCAGTTTCAGTGGTAATAGTGATGATATACGTTTCTCGATAAGGGGTCGTAAGGGCGACATTTTCTTTAGTAATGCAGAGCGTGTGGTGTTCAGTGTGCGTGGTGCTAAAGAGCGGAGGTTGCTCAATGAAGATGAGAAAGCGGTTGCTCGTGAGAAACTGACAAAGACCAAACCCATTGAAGCAGAGGTTGGTGTAATCAAAGGAGATAGCGAGACCTCTGTACGTAAAGCGGCTGAACAATGGGCGGAAGAGAATATCCCCGAACCGTTGCATTACCAAACGGAAGCCGGAGATGTTATCATCGGCAAGACGAGTGTTAAAAACTCTTTGGCACATGGATATAATCAGGCAAAGTTGGATGCTATACCTACGTTACCGGAAGGTTTCAATGGAGCGACCTATCTTGGTAGTATGGACGATTTTGACGGACAACCCGTAGAGAATCACTACTTTGCATATCCAATCAATTACAATGGGGAGTTGTGCTATGTCTTCTGTCGTGCGAGAAAGGATGTTAATACGAATAGACTATATGTGCACGAAGTCTTCACCTCGGACAAAATGAAAAGCAGCACCCTTCAAACTGCTGCCAAGCTATTACGCTCCAAGCCACACAGAGGTGCTGCTTTGTATCGTGAAATCCTATCGGACATTCTTTCCAACGGCAAAGTTACAACAAATTTTTCAAATACGCAAGAAAAAAGTGAAAAAAGTGAAAAAAATGCTTTTTCTGGCGAAAATGTGCGTTTTTCTATTCGAAAAGAGCCTGCACCGAGGTCTGACGGCAGGAACGGGTTGACAATTACCAATGTAAGCAGAAAGGAAATTGCTAAAGCCATGGATAGTAAGTTGGTGAAAGGCTGGCTTAAGTACAAGAATGGTGGTGATAGAAACATCCTGAACTTTGGAGTTGCACCTGAACTAATCAGGCAGATGGCAAGAGCCAGACTGGGCATTACCAACAAATACCATCTCAGCGATGGTATCTCCTACCAAGCTGCGGAAGAGTTGGGGCATATTATCAATTATGCCAAGGAGCACGGACTTGCCCCGTCTATTTCTGAAAAGTACGACCTCCATGATGGTGAGGTCATAAAGAGAATGGTTGACAGCAATGAACCTATCTATACGGATGCAGAGGTTGAAGCCATCTTGAAGGCCGTCCCAATTAAGGGTGTGAGAGATGCCCTTGAAGGTGTTATGCAGGCTTTTGCCGAGGCCAACAGCATCGAAGAAGAGATGGAGCGTATCATTTTAGATAGTACCCCTGAAGAGTTGGCACGATTTTTGAGGGAGATTTACAACTGCAATAAGTATTATGATTACCTGTTAGAGGGTCGTAATGAGTATGAAAAAGCAGCCGGATTTGAGGCGTTGGCAGACGAGATATTAGCGCATGGCATACAGATATGTTACAGGGCTAAACCCGGTGCGGATTTAGGACAAGAGTTGTGCCGATATGGCATCACCAATGAAACAGTAATACAAGAAATATATGATGAAATCGAACGACACAGAAGAGAGAGAGTTTATCTGCGCTCCCACTCGTTACAAGGGAAGGTGGATATACCCCATATACGCTCTAACCAAGAAACAAGTGGACAGGTTGGGCGAGATACAGTCCGCCAACCCGAAAATGCAACTAAACGACGCAATTCATCAGGTTCTGAAAGAGTCGGAGTCTCAGGCGGAGAGTTAGAGCGCCTACGCGACCTTGACATCGGGCGCGATGGATAGGGGGAGTGCGAATCTAGATGAGATAAGGGAGGAGATGGTTATGGGGGGAAAGGAAATCAAGAATTAGAGAATTAGAGAATGGTCGGACAAGTAAGATAATTCATCAAT
>CAKZZM010000013.1 GCA_937885465.1 uncultured Bacteroidales bacterium | reverse complement strand
CGGAGACGTTCTTCACAGCATCATTTAATTTTGAACGTTCGGAGACGTTCTTCACAGCATCATTTAATTTTGAACGTTCGGAGACGTTCTTCACTACATTACATCATTCCTCCCATACCCGGGTTGGGCATTGCGGGAGCAGGATTATCCTCCTTCTTGTCGGTAATGACGCACTCTGTGGTGAGGAACATACCTGCTATTGAAGCGGCGTTCTCGAGTGCCACGCGGGCAACCTTTGCGGGGTCAACCACACCGGCAGCGAACAGGTTCTCATACTCGTCCTTGCGGGCATTGTAACCGAAGTCGCCCTTACCTGCGCGAACCTTATCCACAACCACTGCGCCTTCCTTACCTGCGTTATGAACAATCTGACGAAGCGGTTCCTCGATGGCTCGACGGATAATCTCTATACCTGTACGCTCGTCCTCGTTCTCCGCCTCTAAAGCGTCAAGTGCCTTCTGTGCGCGGATATATGCTACGCCACCACCCGGGATGATACCCTCTTCAATAGCGGCACGGGTAGCAGAAAGAGCATCGTCAACGCGATCTTTCTTCTCTTTCATCTCCACCTCTGACGGAGCACCTACATAAAGTACTGCTACGCCGCCTGACAGTTTAGCAAGACGCTCCTGCAGTTTCTCCTTGTCGTAAGTCGATTTGGTTGCAACTATCTGTGATTTGATCTGCGCAACACGCTGTGCGATAGCTTCTTTGGCACCCGCACCATTGACGATTATAGTGTTATCTTTGTTCACCGTAACCTTCTCTGCTGAACCAAGCATATCGAGCGTTGCCTGATCGAGTTTGATACCTCTCTCCTCTGAGATAACGGTACCACCGGTGAGGATAGCTATATCTTCGAGCATCTCTTTACGGCGGTCGCCAAAGCCCGGAGCCTTAACGGCGCATATCTTCAGCTGAGCACGCAGACGGTTAACAACCAATGCGGTGAGAGCCTCCGAGTCAACATCCTCAGCGATGATAAGAAGCGGACGACCTGACTGAACAGCGGGTTCAAGAACGGGAAGCAGGTCTTTCAGGCTGCTGATCTTCTTGTCGTGGATAAGGATATAAGGCTTCTCCATCTCTACCTCCATCGACTCGGTATTGGTAACAAAATACGGGGATATATATCCGCGGTCGAACTGCATTCCCTCTACCACTTCGATAGTAGTGTCCGTACCTTTGGCTTCCTCGATAGTGATAACGCCGTCTTTCGACACTTTCTTCATCGCGTCTGCGATAAGTCCGCCGATAGCGGCGTCATTATTAGCACTGACTGTAGCAACCTGCTCAATCTTATCGTAGTTATCACCTACCACCTCTGCCTGTTCCTTAATATTGGCGACGATGGCGGCAACAGCCTTATCTATACCGCGCTTCAAATCCATAGGATTAGCACCTGCGGTTACATTCTTCAGACCTACACCTACGATCGATTGTGTCAGAACGGTTGCGGTTGTTGTGCCGTCACCAGCCTGATCGCCGGTCTTTGATGCCACTTCCTTAACGAGTTGAGCACCCAGATTCTCACCTGCCTCTGCAAGTTCGATCTCTTTTGCTACTGTAACGCCGTCCTTCGTTATCTGAGGAGCTCCGTATTTCTTCTCTATAATAACATTACGCCCTTTAGGACCAAGAGTTACCTTAACGGCATCCGCTAAGCGGTCAACACCGCGCTTGAGCTCTTCGCGAGCCTCAATATTGAATGAAATTTCCTTTGCCATAACAAAATTAAAATTTAAAAAAGTGGAGAACGTCTCCGAACGTTCTGGTAGTGGAGAACGTCTCAGGACGTTCTGGTAGTGGAGAACGTCTCAGGACGTTCAAATAACTATAAAACTTATCCGATTACAGCGAGAACATCGCTCTGCTTCATAATCAGATATTTCTCTCCGTCAAGTTCCAGCTCCGTACCGGCATACTTGCCATAGAGCACTTGGTCACCCGCCTTGAGCACCATTTCGTCATCTTTCGTTCCGTTGCCTACGGCAAGAACCTCTCCGCGAAGCGGCTTCTCTTTTGCGGAATCCGGAATGATAATACCACCTACGGTCTTCTCTTCTGCGGCAGCAGGCTTGATAAGAACCCTATCTGCCAATGGTTTAATGTTTTGCATAATTATTATTGTTTTAATGATTAATTTTCAAATCCGCTATTAAAATTGCATATAATATGCCAAAATAGCAGCAACTGACATTTTGGCAGAATTGATTTATTTTGCTATATTCATTTGTATAACTAAAAAAAAAAGTATAATTTTGTCAATAGCATTTTATATTTCACGATGGATTATACGGATACTATTACTGCTCTTTACAGATAACGGGACACTATTCGTACTGATCCTATTGAAGACTTCTAATCTTTCATTCCTTATGGCATTGATAAAATCGGTTCGGGGCTTTACGCCTCAGATAGCGGACGATGTTTTCCTTGCAGAGAACGCCACTGTGGTTGGCGATGTGGTGATAGGCGAAGGCAGCAGCGTATGGTTTAACGCGGTGCTGCGCGGCGATGTCAACTTCATCCGCATTGGCAAGCATTGCAATATTCAGGATGGTTCTGTTCTGCATACTCTCTACCTGAAATCAACCATCACCCTCGGAGATTACGTGTCGGTCGGACATAATGTTACCATACACGGTGCTGATGTTGACGACTATGCCCTCATCGGTATGGGCAGCACATTGCTCGACGGGGCACATGTGGGCAAAGGGGCGATAGTGGCAGCAGGTGCCTTAGTCCTCAAAGGCACACAGATTGGCGAATACGAGATATGGGGAGGCGTTCCCGCTAAGTTCATCAAGAAAGCAGACCCCGAGCAGACAGAAGAGATCAACTGCAAGATTGCCCACAACTATGCTATGTACGCCTCGTGGTACGAAGAATAGAAAGTATTGAAAATCCGAAAAATCCAATAACCTACAATTATGTATAAGAGAATTTTACTTAAACTTTCGGGTGAGTCGCTGCAAGGAGAGCAGGGCTACGGCATTGACGATGTGCGCCTAATGCAATATGCGCATCAGATAAAAGAGTTGGCCGACAAAGGTGTGGAGATTGGTATCGTTATCGGTGGCGGCAATATCTTCCGCGGTCTCAAAGGCTCGCAACGCGGTTTCGACCGCGTCAAAGGCGACCAAATGGGAATGCTCGCCACTGTCATCAACGCCCTCGCCATCTCGTCTGCTTTAGAAAGTATAGGTCAGAAAGCACGGGTGCTGACCGCTGTTAGAATGGAACCGATAGGCGAGTTCTACAGCAAGCAAAAAGCTATACGCCTACTCGAAAAAGGCAATGTCGTTATTATGGCAGGCGGCACGGGCAACCCCTATTTCACCACCGACACCGGTTCATCGCTCCGCGCCATTGAGATTGAGGCAGACCTGATGCTCAAAGGCACTCGCGTGGACGGAGTATATACTGCCGACCCTGAGAAAGACCCGACAGCCATCAAATTCACCGAGATAACATACGACGAGGTCATTTCACGCTCACTCAAAGTGATGGACCTTACTTCTATCGTCATGTGCAAAGAGAACAAGATGCCTATCTATGTCTTCGATATGGACCACGAGGGCAACCTACTCCGCGTCATCAACGGCGAACAGATCGGCACTCTCGTCAAACCTTGATATAGAAGATGTAGAAAGGACGGTAGAGACGCTATTCCGGTAGAGACGCTATTCCGGTAGAGACGCTATTCCGGTAGAGACGCTATTCTTTAGCGTCTCTCAATAGTGGAGAACGCCTCCGAGCGTTCGACGGTAGAAACGATTTTACGGAAAAACTATAAACTCTACTGTTTTTTAGAAAAAAGAAGAGTCCCGCGCCGAAACTCGGTGCGGGACTCAAAAATGGCGGCTACCTACTCTCCCACTTGCGCAGTACCATCGGCGATGCTGAGCTTAACGACCCTGTTCGGAATGGGAAGGGGTGGAACCTCAGCGCTATAACCACCTAAATATATTTACGATTGGACGATCTACGATGTTCGATTTTATATTGTACAATGTACAATTTCTCGCAAACGCAAAACCCAATCAAGGGGTTTGACAGATGAACAGAAGCAGCAAAGAAATAATTTCTCACTGAGCAAATTGAATTAGTTAATTAGTTTAATAGTTTAATAGACGAATAGACGAATAGCTGACTATACGAATAGTTTCTATTTGACTAACTGACTATATTATTTTTTAGAAAAAGATTTCGGGTAATTAGTACTGCTCGGCTTTATGTCACCATTGTACACCTGCAGCCTATCAACGTCGTAGTCTACAACGACCCTCAATGGAGATCTAATCTTGGAGCCGGCTTCGCGCTTAGATGCTTTCAGCGCTTATCCTCACCGAACGCGGCTACTCAGCACTGCCCTTGGCAAGACAACTGATACACCGGAGGTTCGTCCAACACGGTCCTCTCGTACTAGTGTCAGACCTCCGCAAATTTCCTACGCCCACAACAGATAGAGACCGAACTGTCTCACGACGTTCTGAACCCAGCTCGCGTGCCGCTTTAATGGGCG
>CAKZZM010000012.1 GCA_937885465.1 uncultured Bacteroidales bacterium | reverse complement strand
TATCTTTGCAGCGGATTTCAAAACTGAAAGTCGCGACAAAGGTACAAAAAAATAGTGATATATGCAAAAAAAACTTATAAAATTCATCTAAAAAGGCACAATTTATCAATAAATTAGATTATGGAATTAGCAAAAAAGATATTAGTACCTCATGGTGCGAAAGAGGAAGCACAGCGAGTGTTGGGTTACAGTCAGCCCACTATTCGCCGTGCGTTGAATGGTGCAGATGACACCAAGGTTGCTCGTCAGATCCGCCGTTGGGCATTGGCTCATGGTGGTGCGGAGGTGGAGCCGGCACGTTGGGAGCGTGTGGATGAGCGAACTTGGGTAAGGAGGAGGTGAGAGAGCAGATAGGCAGCGATAGAATCGCCTGCCGGAATAGAGACGAGAGGGGGCAGCGATAGAATCGCAGCCGGAATAGAAACGAGAGGGGGCAAGCGATAGAATCGCAGCCTGAATAGAAACGAGAGAGGGCAAGCGATAGAATCGCTGCCGGAATAAAGACGAGAGATATTAACTAATCGAGTGATATTAACCAATAAAAAACAAAAGACCTATGGAAACAAAGAAAGTACACATTGAAATGGATTGTATCCATGACCATGTAAACAAGACGATGACATGCAGTTGGCTCAACGGCGAAGTTAGCATTGTAGTGTATTGGGAAGCCGGTACACTCGGCGTGATTCGTGAGGGCAAAGTAATCGACACTTATGATTTGGAAGGCATGCTTATCAGTGAGTTCATGCGGATCCAAGAAGAATGTCAAGCGGCAGCCGAGAGTTTGGCTCAATTTGACGAGATGGTAGCGTAACAAGAGAGAGATCGCGGACGAGCCGTCCGCGTCCCAAGAAAACGCTCGGAGGCGTTCGCCACTAACAGCAAGAAAATATCGCGGACGAGCCGTCCGCGTCCCAGTTGAAAATTAAAAGTTAAAAGACCAGTAATTATGTATCAATTCATCGATGGCAACTGCGCACTAAGCGTCAATGACTGGATGGCGGCAGGACTGACTCTAAACCAGTTTCAGAACGACAGCAAGCGCGGCCTATTACAAATAGCACGTAGAGGGCAACATGGTGAGACCCTTATTTGGGTTGACAGTATCCGTCGTGCGGACAGGTTGCGTATGATAGAACTTGCATACGGCAAAGCCAAGGACACCAACACGGATATCTATGCCGTGGTGATGGATGTGGCAGCTCGTCAGTTCTATACGCAGTACCATCAGGCAGACGGAACGCCGTTGGACGCGGCTCACGTGAACGAGTACGTAGCGAAAGCCAGTCTGTTCACCGTCATGGCGAAGGGCTTGCAGACGCAACGGATGGCACGCGCAAAAAGCGGCAAACGGCTTGTGATGAAAGAGTGGTACAATGCCATGCTGGTCTGGTACACGCAGCAATGCCGTGACCAACACAGCATAGCTTTCGGTCTGAACCCTTATACGAACGTGCGCAGTTTTGAAAGGGCGTTTCAAGAGTATTTAAGCAGCGGTTATTCGGCATTGATACACTCAGGTATTGGCAACAACAATGCACGCAAGGTGTGCAAGAAGTTAGAGAATCTGCTGTTAGCACTGTACCGGACGGAAGATCATCCGTTTGCGAACCGCGTACGGGAACTGTACACGGAGTTCATCAGCGGCAAGAAAGAGCTGTACGACCAGAAAACCGGTGAAGTGTTCCGTCCTCGTGACTTCATCAAGCCGGGCAGCGAGACATTGAGCGAAAGCACGGTCTGGAACTACCTCAAGGATGTCTATGGTAACACCGCCATCTATGCGGACCGTAACGGCAACTTTGATTATAACAACAGCCTGCGTCCGAAGAATCACCGCCATCATGGTGCTTATTCGCTCAGCAAGATCAGTATGGATGACGTTGCGTTGAGCCGTCACGCCCTCGGAAACAAATGGGTGTATAAGTACATGGCGACCGATGTAGTGAGCCAGTACATCTTCCGTCCCGCGTACATCCTTGGCAAGCCGACAGAGCAAACGGTTTATGAGAGTTTCCGCAATATGTTCTGTGAGCTCAGTCTGATGGGTCTGCCTATGCCGGGCGAGTTAGAGGTGGAGCACCACATCATGAGTAACTTCAAGTGGTTGCCGGAAGTGTTCAAGTTTGTGCGGTTCTGCCAGTCGCCGACGGAGAAACGCGCAGAGCACGCCATCCGCCGGCTCAAATACGGTGCAGCCAAGGACATGGGTCAGACCCGCGGCCGTTGGTACGCCAAGCATGAGGCATACCGAGCTGTACGATTCAAGATCAATGGTGACTACCCGGAACCGGAGTTTGACCCGCGCCAACTGATTGCCGATGACATAGCAGCCATTGACGCACACAACAATGAGCTGCACCCGGACCAGAAGCGTTACCCGGGCAAGACCCGCAAACAGGTATTGATGGAGCACTACAACCCCAACCTGCAAGCGATTGATCCGAGCTTCTTATATCGGTTCATCGGCAACAAGACAGAGACGAGCATCCGCAATAACGACTACTGCCAAGTGGATCTGCAACGGTTCGAGTTGAAAGACTACGAGTGCCTGCAACGTCTGAAACCGAACAACCGCACTGTGACCGCCTACTGGCTGCCGGATGAGACGGGTAAGGTGAACGAGGTATATCTGTACCAAGGCGAGACCTACATCGGCGAGGCGGAGAATATGGAGCAGTACACGTACAACGAGTGCGCCGCCGAGCGAACCGCCGAGGATGAGGCTAAGATGCTGCACCAAGCGAAACGCGCTGCCCACTTTGACCGTCTCATCAAGGAACGCCGTCAGGAGATACCGAAGATAGGCAAGGTGGATGCCGGTACTGCGCATTACATCGAGACACTTCCGACCGATATCGTAGTCGAGGAAAACGAGCAGCCGGTGAACTATGACGGTGACGAGTTTGCAGACTACGCAGCAAATGCAATCAACAGCCTATGATATCAACATCGCGGACGAGCCGTCCGCGTCCCAAGAGTGATAATACTAATCCTAAACAAAAGACCAAATTATGTTAGTAAGTAATGACATGAGAGCGCGAATCATCGAAGCGATGACAGCCGCTCGTGAGAATTTCGGAGGCAGCGATGCCAAGTTCGCGACCTCGTTGAGTATTAACGCCGGCCAGCTCAGTCGTATCATGCGTGGCGACTGGGAGAAGGTGCTGAGTGAAGAGAAATGGATCACCATCGCCCGTATTTTAGGCGTGGGTATAGGTACGCAGAGCGCATGGAAGACCGCTAATACGCCGGTATTCCAGTTCATCACGGCACAGTTGGAGAAATGTCAAGCCGAGAGCATGAGCGCACTGTTATGCGACCTGAGCGACATCGGCAAGACCTATGCGGCACTGCATTACCAGCGGACGCATAAGAATGTGGTGTACGTAGATTGCAGCCAAGTCAAGAGCAAACAGAAACTGATACGCAAGATAGCCAAGTCGTTCGGTGTGGGCAGCACAGGCAAGTACGATGAAGTGTACGAGGATTTGGTCTTTTACCTCAAGCAGCTGCCCACGCCGCTTATTATCCTCGATGAGGCAGGAGATCTGCACTATGAAGCGTTTCTGGAGATCAAAGCCCTATGGAACGCCACGGAAGGTTACTGCGGTTACTACATGATGGGTGCCGATGGTCTGAAACAGAAGATTGCGCGTGCCATCGACAACAAGAAGGTCGGTTATACGGAGCTATTCAGCCGTTTCGGTCGGAAGTACATCAACTGTCTGCCGGATAACAACGATGAGCGTCTGCGTATGCTTCAGGCGACCGCGTCGATGATTATCAAAGCCAACAGCAAGGAGGGTGTGGATGTGATGAAGGTGCTGCGTCAGAGTGCCGATGCACAGGGAGTGCCGAGCTTGCGTCGTATCAACAAGGAACTGAGCAAACTGAGTTAACCATGGTCAAGTCGAAGCAAGCACAGAGTATCAACAATGTCCGCAAGGCGAAGTTCACCTTCTTGGATTTTGAGGGTGAGTATTACCGCCTTGTGGGCAGACCTGAGCGCACGGGCACGCATGTCATCATGGGTGATTCGAAGAATGGCAAGACGACGTTTGCGATGTTGTATGCCAAGTATCTGAGCGGCTTTGATCGCGTAGCGTATGACAGCATAGAGGAAGGCTTGTGCAAGTCTATTCAGATGGCGATGGACCGCGTGAACATGTGGGAAGTAGGCAGCCGAGTAGTGCTCTATGACAAGATAGAGATAGAAGATCTCATTGAGAAATTAGACCAACACAAGAGTCCCAATATCGTATTCATCGACAGTATCCAGTTTGCGGGCATGACGTTCAAGGACTACAAGCGGCTCAAACTCCGCTACCCGCACAAGCTGTTCGTCTATATCAGCCACGTGCAGAACGGTCTGCCGGACGGTAAGGTGGCAAAGCGTATATATCGCGATGCGTCGGTAGTATGGCGCGTAGAGGGCTTCCGAGCTATTCCGACGAGCCGTTATGCAGAGGACATCGTAACCGATGGAGACTACCTTGAGATATGGAAAGAGGGCGCAGAGAGGTATTGGGGGAAGTTACAGTAGAAAATTGAAAGTTACAGTTATGACAGCACAAGCACAAAAGATAAAAGAGCTGCACATCCTGCTTAACCAGTGCAACATCAGCGAGAGCGACAAAGAAGCCATTTACAGCTCGTATGGCGTGACATCGAGCAAGGATATGAATGTCGTTCAATTAGGCGAGATTTGCGACAAACTGCACGAGTTATTGCAGAAGGACGGCAAGGAGCCGAAGCCGAGCCGCCGCAAGACACCGCTACAACAGGCGCAGACGTGCTGCAAGGTCGCCATTGGCAAGCTGCTTGCCAAACAAGGGAAGATAAAAGCCTCCGGATGGGGAATAGTCGAGTGGCATCTGATAACAAGGACGGCCTGCCGAGCGGCAGGAGTAGAAAGCTTTGAGCAGATACCGCTCGGCAAACTCCGGGGGATAACCTACGAATTTAACAACCAAGCCAAGGGCATAGCCGCGGCAAGGGAATATATCAATAACAATTAAACA
>CAKZZM010000011.1 GCA_937885465.1 uncultured Bacteroidales bacterium | reverse complement strand
GTACAGGAGTACAGGAGTACAGGAGTACAGGAGTACAGGAGTACAGGAGTGCAGGAGTGCAAGAGTACAGGAGTACAGAAGTGCAGAAGTACAGGCGTGCAGGAGTGCAAGAGTACAGGAGTACAGAAGTACAGAAGTGCTGGCGTGCAGGAGTGCAGACAATTGTCAAAGGTGAGTTCTTCCAACTACATCAAACCACATCAAACTATATCAAACTATATCAAACTACATCAAACTATATCAAACTATATCAAACATCTTCAAACACCAATCATCTGCTGATGAAAGCGAAGATCAACATACAATCCGTTTTTGTACTCGCCCTGCTGTGCTTGGTGGCGAGTGGATGTAAGCCCGAGCCAATAGACACGCCGGTTGGCCCGACGAATCCTACAGACACCACCACCGTCCCTACAGATACCACCACCATCCCCACAGACACCACTACATCCATCGTGGGCGACATCGACTCGCTGTTGCTCACGATGAGCATCCGTGAGAAAGTGGGGCAACTGTTCTTCGTCCGTCCCGAATGCCTCGACACCACCATCGACATGCAGAACGACGACTACGTGAGCATGCGCCTGCAAGCCGTCAACGCCGTGATGCGCCAAGCGAGCAACCGATACCCCGTGGGCGGCATCATCCTCTATGCGCACAATATCCAAGACGGGACGCAACTGACGCGGTTTGTTCGCCAACTGCACGAACTGCCGGGCGCGCCCCTGCTCTGCATCGACGAGGAGGGCGGACGTGTGGCTCGAATAGCCAACAACAGCAATTTCAATGTGCGCAAATACGACTCGATGGCTGCCATCGGTGCAACCGGCGACACGACGAAAGCGTACGAATGCGGATTGACCATCGGCACCTATCTGCATCGCTTCGGACTCGACATCAACTTCGCACCCGTGGCCGACGTGAACACCAATCCCGACAATATCGTCATCGGCAACCGCGCTTTCAGTAGCGACCCGAACGTGGCTGCACCCATGGTACGCAACTACCTCCAAGGACTCAAGGATGCGGGCGTTACCGGCTGTATAAAGCATTTCCCGGGGCATGGAGACACCACCAACGATACACACTACGGATATGCCCAAACGACAAAGACGTGGGACGAGATGCTCGCTTGTGAGATGATTCCTTTCCGTGCCGGCATCGATTGGGGCTGTCGATTGGTGATGACGGCACACATAGCCGCACCTAACGTGACGGGAACGGACGTACCCAGTACGATGTCAAGCGTGATGCTTAAAGAGAAACTCCGGGACGAGATCGGATACACCAACCTCATCATCACCGACGGAATGGAGATGGGTGCCATCACCCAACAGTACTCGCCCGAGGGAGCTGCTGTCGGTTGCCTGCTCGCCGGAGCGGACATCATCCTCGGACCACAACATTTTTCCCGCGCTTTCAACGCAGTCGTCAAAGCGGTCGAGAACGGACGCATCTCCGAAGAGCGCTTGGATGAGAGCGTAAGACGCATACTGGAACTGAAGCAAGAAATACGATAAAAATCAACGATTATGGAAAACACGAAACAACCGACTTCCAAAGAGGAGTTCAGCCATTTATGCCAAACCGAAGAACTGCCGCTCTTCCTGCAAGACTGGTGGATACATGCTGTCAGTGCCGGACTCAACTGGGACGTACTCCTCGCACGCGACTCCGACAACCACATCTGCGCCATGATGCCCTACATCGAAGATAAACATCTGTGGCGCAAATTCATCCACATGTCCGGCCTCTGTCCTTACGGCGGCGTCTGGATGCGTGACGACTGGCAGGACAGTTTTGATGCCGCTACGGCCGTAGCGCGCGAGATGCACGAGCAGATGGAGAAGATGAACATTGCATACTATGAGCAGCGATTCTTCCCCGACAACCACCTGCCCACTGCTTTCGAGAGTATCGGTTACCGCAAGCTGGATCGGAGCACGTACATCATCGAGGACACATCCGACTTAAACGCCGTGCTGAACAGGTTCTCCAAGAACAAACGCCGCAAACTGGAGAAAAAAACACTCACGTACCAAGTGGGCACCATGACCGGCGAAGAGTTCTATCAGTTCCATGCGATGTGCAATGCCGAGAAAAACAAAGAACTCTGGTACACCCGCGAGACGTTCCTCGTACTCTGGGAGAAATCGCAAGCTCGCGAGCAGTCGAAGATTATCTGCATCCGCGATGCGCAAAACGAACCGCTTGCAGCCGCTTTCGTTGTCTGGGACAAGAAGATGTCCTACCAACTGCTCAATTGTTACGTGCACAGCGACAAGGACAATGGTGCACGCGAAAAACTGACGTTCGAGGTGCTGCGTTTTGCCTCTTCCATCGGTCTCGGTGTCGATTTTGTGAGCAACCGCAACTATCTCCGCAACTACGGCGCTGAACGCAAGACGTACGCACTGGTTAGGCGCAGTCGCTCTGCCATCATCTCGCTGCTCTTCCTCAACAAACGTATCAAGAGCCTGCACTACAAGAAACTATGACGATGAGCACGCCGCTTTTTCTCGAAGATTGGTGGATGGATGCCGTGTGTGTCGGCAAACATTGGGAGCGTATAGCCGGCATGCCCTGTCTGCTGCGCGAACGGGCCGGATGGCGATACATCCTCATGCCGCAACAGACGCAAATAGCCGGTGCTACCTGTCCGCCCGACGAGAGTAAGCAGCGCGCACAACAGATTGCCGATGCGCTCCGAGAGAGGCGACTCGACTACTATTTTCAGCATTTTCCTATAGGCTCGCCTTTGCCGGAACAGCTGGCCGAACTGGGATTTACTATCCGCCCGCACACAACGTACCGCATCGAGGATTTGAGCGACTTGGGACGAGTAGAACATGGTTTCTCGGAGAACAAACGGCGGCAGATACGCAAAGCAGCGGCACTCGAGGTCGTAACGCTCTCGCCCGACGAGTTCTACTCGTTCCACGCCGACTGCCTCCGGCGTCAGGGCAAGACCATCTCCTACTCCCACGCTTTCTTCCACTCGCTCGATGCGGCCTGCAATGCCCACAATGCCCGACATATACTCGCACTCCAAGACCCGGCCGGAGAGCTTCATGCCGCGGCCTACTTGGTCTATGACGAGCAGACGTGCTACTACCTCATCCCTTGTTATGCTCCACAGTTCGGCTCATCCGGTGCAGGTGCACGCATCGTGGCCGAGTCTATCCGTTTTGCAGCCAAACACAGCTGCGTCTTTGATTTTGAGGGAAGCATGATTCCCGGCGTGGCCAATCATTACGCGCAATTCGGTTCTACACCCGCGTTCTTCTACGAAGTGGAAAAAGTATATAACCCGCTGTTTGTGCCCGTTCTGCGGGCATACAAATGGTTAACACGCAAGCAACGATGAAAGTGCTCTACTTGACGCAATGGTATCCGTGGCGGCACGATGCAATGGAAGGCCTGTTTGTGCGCAATCATGCCGAGGCGGCAGTGCGACAAGGCATCGACGTGTGTGTGCTGTACTGCCGCGAACAGGCCCATGCCGAACCGATGGAGATAGTCGATCAAACGACGAACGGCGTGAGAGAGCTGTACGTCTATTATTCAGGCTCTGCATCGGCTGCTTTGCGTCGTGGACGTAACGAGGTGTTTGCACGTTGGGGCAAACCCGACATCTGCCAAGTGAACGTGCTCAGCAAGTATGCTTTCCTTGCGTACGAACTCTATAGACTTCACCATATCCCGTACGTGCTTGTAGAGCATTGGAGCGGTTATCTGCCTGCCAACGGCGACTATCTGCGCAACAACAGAGGACTGAAAAAACGCCTCTACGAGCATGTCGTCCGTCACGCCCGCTGCGTACTGCCCGTCTCGCACATGCTACAGACGGCAATGCAAGCATGCGGACTCCGCAACGACTGTTGGCGACCTATCCACAACGTGGTGTACGACTGTTTCTACGCAGACGTTCAGCGCCCTATAGCGCAACCGCCGTACGAACTGCTGCACGTCAGTTGTTTCGATGAGAAGGCGAAGAACGTGCGCGGCATCTTGGATGCGGTCAAGAAACTCGAGCAGCGACGTGACGATTTCCGGTTGCGCATCATCGGAACGGGCATCGATTACGAGGCCGACAAAGCATATGCCGACTCGTTGCATCTGTCTGCCGGACGTGTCATCTTCGAGGGTGAGAAAACGCCCGAAGAAGTGTGTGCGGCCATGCAGCATGCACACCTCTTTGTGCTCTTCTCCCGTTACGAGACGGCCGGCGTCGTTCTCGCCGAATGTATGGCAGTCGGGCTGCCTTTCGTGGCAACCAACGTGGGCGGCATCCCCGAGATGATGAACGATGACGTGGGTATGCTGGTAGAATCAGAAGATGTGCAGGCTCTGACAGACACCATCGACAAGATGCTCCATCGTTTGCCCTCTTATCACGAAGAAACCATCCGCCACTACGGCCGAGACTACTCGTACGACAAAGTGGGCGAACAACTAAAAAAGCTCTACGAGAGTGTCCTTTTGTGAGAGTGTCTTTTTGTGGAAGTATCTTTTATGAGAGTGTCCTTTTGTGGAAGTATCCTTTATGAGAGTGTCTTCTCGTAACGGGCAACGAGCGAGAGATACCAGACGAGTTGCGCCGCAATGACGAGCGCACTGCAGAGACTGTACGACAAGATGGCCAAGTGAAAATCGTGCAACCAAATGCCGAGCATCAATCCCGCAGCACGAGCCAACACCAGCAACACCTCGAAAACAAGACCCGTCCGTTGCTTACCGAACACATCCGCCAGAAAACAGATGGGTGCTACCAGCATCGAGAAGAACAGCCATGGCAGGATGAGGCGGATAATCTCGCCCGTCTCACGCCATTCGTCGCCAAGCAACCAACCGCAGAGCGCGGGCAACACAACATACAGCACCACAAAAGCAAGGCCGGTGATGAGTGCCGTCTTAGTAAGCAGATTGCGGAAGATGTGGCGGATACTGAACCGCTGCTGAACACGCTCCGAAACGCGCTGATAAAGAACCTGATAGATAGAGTTGCAGATGATGTTAATCGGTCGATACGCCAGCGTGACTGCCATCCCGTAGAAGCCCACATTGGTGAGTCCGAAAGCAGGGGTAAGCAACCAAACGCCCAGATTGCCGCTGACATTATTTACTAACGCGCGCGGGAGAGAGAAGCACGGGAAATTGCGATACGTCCATCCCGCTTCGCGCATCTCGCTTTTGCTCACGCTTCGGAGCGGACGTAGAGCCCGCAATGAAGTTGTCACGTTCACTACCACTGCTGTCAGGGGTGCCAAAACAGACGCAACGAGCAATCCTCCACCGGTGAATCCCGCTGCACCGAACCCGGCCTTTGCACCTGCACCCGTCAGACTCTGCGTCACTTGATACGTGCCAATGCGACCAAACAGCTTATGGCGACTGTACCAGTAGTTGAGTAGTGTCCATAATCCCATCAGAAAAACGTAGATTGGCAGCAACCAGTACCATTGCGCCAAAGCAGGTGCTTTGAACAGCTCCGCGATAGGATGCGCAAACGGGATAGTACCCGCCACCAACAACGTCACGCAACACAAGATAGTGACACCCAAATGGAACGTGCCAACGGCCGTCTTTTCACTCTTCGGCAACACGATGGCGTACTGATACTCCGCCGTCCCGAAAATGGCCATCACACCCCCCATCGAGATGAAAAGACTCAATAGTCCGAAATCGTCCTGAGAGTACATTCGAGTCAAGAGTGGATAGATGAGTAACCCGACCACTTGCGCCAGCACATTTGCCGACAATAATTTGGTTGTGTTACGCACCAACTCTGAGTACCATATGCGTGCTTTTTTTCTCATTTCGGACTGCAAAGTTAA
This sequence comes from uncultured Bacteroidales bacterium, assembly GCA_937885465.1. Classification (GTDB taxonomy): domain Bacteria; phylum Bacteroidota; class Bacteroidia; order Bacteroidales; family Paludibacteraceae; genus Colicola. Next base: position 18,282 of record CAKZZM010000011.1, on the reverse strand, counting down.
TACTTTTTTTTCATATTTCATGCATTTTTGCAAAAAAAAGTGCATTTTTTAGCAAAAAAAGGCAAAAATATTTGCAAGTTTGAGAAAAAAGTTGTAAATTTGCGGTCGAATTGTGAAACGAATATCAAAAAAACACGATAATGGAACTTAAAAAGTCAAAAGAAGCGAGCTTAGAGAACAAGAAGTTGACATACCTCTTGTTGGGCTTTGTGTTCGTTCTCAGTGCATGCTATGTGGCACTCGAGTGGACGGAAAAAACCGTCACAGTTTACGAAGTTGCGGACGAAGAGTTCCTCTTTGAGGAGGAAATTGACATCCAGCAGACCAGTCAAGAGACCCCCCCGCCACCACCACCGGCACCCGTTCAAGAGATAGAAGTGCTCAACGTTGTGGAGAACGAGGTACAAACCGAGCGTATCGAGATTAATACCGAAGAGACCAACGAGGTGATTGAGATTAAAGCACCGGTTGAGCAAGTGGTAGAGGAGGAAGAGCAAGAAGAAGAGATCTTCATCGTTGTAGAGACGATGCCCGAATTCCCGGGCGGTCAGGCCGAGCTCTTCAAGTATCTCTCGGAGAACGTCAAATACCCTGTCATCGCGCAAGAGAATGGTATTCAAGGGCGTGTTGTCTGCCAGTTTGTGGTCAACAAAGACGGTTCGATTGTCGATGTTGAGGTGGTACGCTCCGGTGGTGATGCATCGCTTGACAAAGAGGCCGTTCGCGTCATCAAGTCGATGCCCAAATGGAAACCCGGCAAGCAGCGCGGCAAGCCCGTTCGTGTGAAGTACACCGTTCCGGTTAACTTCAAACTGCAATAACCATCAGGAAGGCTTCGCTTACGTGAGGCCTTTCTTTTTCAAACGAAGAAAACGGCCGTTTGTGGCAAGAAACAGAAACGGCCGTTTATGGCAAGAAACAGTCATTATTCACGAAGAACATGAAAAAAACGCTCATTTTGCTCAGTTTGGGCGCATTGCTGCTGAGCTCGTGCGGCAAGCAGCCCGAAGCTTTCTATCCGGAGCGACTCGCATGGGTCGATTCGGCCTATAGGCATTACGTCAACGAGGGGTACATGCCGCACTGCGTGGCAATGGTGGTCAAAGACGGGGAGACCGTCTATCTGAAAGCGTTCGGTTATCGCGACCGTGAACAGCAGATACCCTGCCAAACAACCGACATCTTCCGCATGGCATCACAGACAAAAGCAATCATCACAGTTGCTTTCATGACACTCTTTGAAGAGGGCAAGATCCAGCTCGATGAGCCCATCGCCAAGTATCTGCCCGAATGGGATAATCCGCAAGTCTTGGACTCATATGACCCGTCAACAGGCACGTACACGACTCATCCTGCCAAGACACGCCTGACTGTTCGCCACTTCATCACCCACACGTCAGGTCTATGCATCGATGGGTTCTACGACCATATAGCCGCCCAACTGGGCGTGCCCACGCACATGTCGTACGACTCTATTCCTTTGCGCGAAGCGGTACGACGAATGGCGCAGATGCCGCTCAAGCACGAGCCCGGGGCGGACTTCACGTATGCGTGCAACACCAACGTACTCGGCGCACTCTGCGAGATTCTCTCAGGACAAGACATCTACACGTTCATCAAAGAGCGAGTGCTCGACCCGTGCGAGATGACCGACACGTATTTCTACCTGCCCGACGACAAGAAAGAGCGACTCGTGACGCTCTATTGTTATCCCCAAAACGGCTCACTCGAGCGCGTGGACGGCATCTATCAAGATTTCCCGTACAGCGGCGCGAAAGTGTTCTGCTCGCCATCAGCAGGACTGTGCGGAACTATCGAAGATTATGCGCATTTCTGCCAAATGGTGCTCGATAACGGTACGTACAAGGGACGACGCGTCATCGGTCGCAAGACGCTGGAGATGATGCAGAAGAACGGCGTGGGGCACATGCGCGGCGAGATTGGTTATGGAATGGCGTGGGATGTGTTCACGCCGGAGAACGCACACAACACCATCGTCAGCGAGGGCTCAATGCGCTGGGGAGGGATGTTCGGAACAGACTACATCATTGACCCGCAAGAGAACATGATTCTACTCATGTACGTCAACAACATGCCTAATTTCTCCGGCTACAACGCCAAGACACTGCTCCACAACACCGTCTATCAGGCTCTGCGATAAATCATAACGCTTACTCACTTGGAGCTTCGCGACAAAGATATTACGTACTGCACGGGCGTTGGAACCAAGCGCGCGGCCGTGCTCCGAAAAGAGTTGAACGTCCAAACTGCGCTCGACATGCTGTACATTTTTCCGTACAAGTACGTCGATCGCAGTCGTTTCTACAGCATCCGCGAGATTACGGACGAGGACGCTTACGTGCAGATTATGGGCGAGATTTACGAGTGGAAGACCGTGGGAGTGGGTAAGAGCAAACGCCTCACGGCTCTCTTCGCCGACAGCCACAACGACACGGTGGAACTCGTCTGGTTCCACAGCACCCAGTATGTCAAGCAAGAATGTGGCCGCTATCTGCTCTTCGGCAAGCCTTCATTCTTCAACCGCAGCATCAGTTTCGTTCATCCTGAGTTGACCCCCGCGCACAAAGTACGACCCGAGATGTGCACGGGCTTGGAGCCGCATTACAACACGTCGGAGAAGATGAAGACATCGACTCTGAACGACAAAGCAATTCGCACTATCATTCGCGGTTTGTTGCCTGACTTGCGATTGGGCATACCCGACACGTTGCCGGCTGCGCTGCGAGAGCAGTACAACCTCATCCCGTTGACCGACGCATTGCTGCAGATCCACACCCCGAAGAACACGACCGAAGTGCAGCAAGCGCGCTATAGGCTCAAGTTCGAGGAACTGTTCTACATCCAACTGCAGATACTCTCGCAAGCGAAGAACCGCACGATGAAGAGTCGCGGTTTCCTCATGCCTATCGTCGGCCGACATTTCAATGATTTCTACTACCACCATCTGCCTTTCGCGCTCACGGGCGCGCAGAAACGCGTCATAAAAGAGATACAAGCTGACATCAAATCCGGTCGTCAGATGAACCGTCTGCTGCAAGGCGATGTGGGTTCGGGCAAGACGCTCGTGGCGCTCATCTGCGCCTTGCTGGCTGCGGACAATGGTTATCAGACGTGTATCATGGCACCGACCGAGATTCTCGCCAAACAACACATGCAGACTCTCTCGTCGTTACTGCAAGGGACAGCGACGCACGTCGATTTGCTGACAGGCTCTACTACTGCCAAGCAGCGGCAAGCACTCCACGATCGACTGCGTAACGGCGAGACAGATATCCTTGTTGGCACGCATGCTCTCATCGAAGATGAGGTGCAGTTCGCCAACCTCGGACTGGTCATCGTTGATGAGCAGCATCGTTTTGGTGTGGCACAGCGCGCCAAGCTGTGGGCGAAGAACGTGCAACCGCCGCATGTGCTGGTCATGACCGCCACCCCCATCCCGCGCACGCTCGCCATGACCGTCTATGGGGACCTCTCCGTCAGCGTCATCGACGAACTGCCGCCCGGCAGAAAACCTATCCGTACACGTCATTACACGAACATGTTCCGCGAACAAGTTGACCGTTTCATCCGCGACCAGATAACCGAAGGGCGGCAGATATACGTTGTCTATCCGCTCATTGAGCAGAAAAAAGACAAGGACGGCAATCCCCTTCCCGAAGAGTCGGGCGCCACTCTCGCCGACTTGCAGAACGGTTACGAACGGATGCTTCGCACTTTCCCCGACTGCACGGTCTCGATGGTGCACGGCAAACTCAAGTCGCGCGAGAAAGATTATCAGATGCAACTCTTTGCAGCCGGCAAGACGCAGATACTTGTTGCCACCACCGTCATCGAAGTGGGAGTGAACGTGCCCAACGCCAGCGTGATGATTGTGGAGAACGCCGAGCGGTTCGGACTCTCCCAGCTCCATCAGTTGCGCGGGCGAGTCGGGCGCGGTGCTGACCAGAGTTATTGCATCCTACTCACCGACGTACAACTTAGCAAAGAGACACGCAAACGGATGGAGATTATGGAAGCGACCAACGACGGATTTCGCATTGCTGAGGCTGACTTGCAGTTACGCGGACCGGGTGACTTGGAAGGAACGCAACAATCCGGTTTGCCGTTCGACCTGAAGATAGCGTCACTCTCCACCGATGGACAGGTGCTCGAACAGGCGCGGCAGGCCGCTATTAATATCTTGGAGAACGACCCCGAACTGGTTGCGCCCGAACATCAGATGTACGCCTATCAATTGCGAAAACTGAAGAATAAAGCACAAAATTGGGCAGAAATTTCCTAAAAAGGGCATTTTTTAGTAACAAAAATTTGCACGATTCAATTTTTTTTACTATCTTTGCCGCACTTTTTGATTGTATAGACAATGACAAAACATTATTTAACATACTTAAGCGAGATTATCGCGAACCATTGGGACAAACCCGCACTGACGAACTACGGCGAGGAGCAGGAATATACGTTCGGCGAGCTCGCACACGAGATTCTGCGTCTGCACACCCTTTTCCGTTTGCTCGGCATTCGAAGGGGCGACAAGATAGCCCTCTCCGGTCGTAACAGTGCCAACTGGGCAGTGGCATACCTCGCCATCGAGGCCTATGGGGCTGTTGTCGTGTCGATTCTGCAAGATTTCAAAGCAGCGGATATCCGCCATCTGGTGGAGCACTCCGACAGCAAACTGATGTTCGTCGGACCGTATGTATGGAAAGACCTGCAAGCCGAAGAGTTGCCGACGCTCAGTGCCGTGATTGCGCTGCAAGACTTCAGTCTCATCCGCGGCGACCAAGAGGCCGAGCACGTTTTCTCCGTTTGGGCGAACGAGTTCCAAAAAGAGTTTCCCGCTGAGAGCATTCAGCCCGAAGATATTCATTTCGAGACCGACCCGGATGAGCTCTGCCTCATCAACTACACGTCGGGCAGTATGGGCAGTCCGAAAGGTGTGATGCTCAATGCACGCTCGCTGTCGAACAATATCGAGACGGGAATGGATTTTCTGCCGGCTCCTGTTGGCGGAACGGTTGTGTCTATCCTGCCTATGGCGCACATGTTCGGACAAATCTGCGAGTTTCTCTACCCGCTCTGCTCGGGGTGCCACATCTATTTCCTCGTCAAAACACCCACGCCGACCATCCTTCTCAAAGCCCTGCAAGCAGTGCAACCCTACGAGGTGGTGATGGTACCGCTGGTGATAGAGAAAATCTACAAGAAGAACATCGCTACACGCATCTCTTCGGGTGCCATCCGTCTCTTCTGGAAAGCACCGGTCATCGGCAGTATCATCCGCAAGAAAGTGAAGGAGACGCTCAACAAATCGTTCGGCGGACAAATCCGCTATTTCCTCTTGGGTGGTGCGGCTCTCAGTCCCGAAGTGGAGGATTGTCTGCTCGACATCCATTTCCCGCTGACGGTTGGGTACGGAATGACCGAATGTGGGCCACTCATTGGCGGCAATCATCCGTCTAAGTTCAAGGCGCGTTCATGCGGGCGACCTGTACTCAATACCGAAGTCAAGATAGATGAGCCTAACGAGCAGGGCATCGGCGAGATTCTCGTCAAGGGAGAGAACGTGATGCTCGGCTATTACAAGAACGCATCGGCCACGCGCGCGGCTTTCACTGCCGACGGATGGATGCGAACGGGCGATCTCGGTTACATCGACAAACATCAGAACATCTTCCTCAAGGGACGCAACAAAACGATGATTCTCGGCTCATCCGGACAGAACATCTACCCCGAAGAAATCGAGGATAAACTCAATAACCTCGAAGGCGTGAGCGAGTCGATTGTCGTTGAGCGCGAGGGCAAACTGGTGGGACTCGTCTTTCCCGACGAGCAGGCCACCAAAGGCAAAGCGCTCGAGGAAATTGAGCGACTGATGAAGGAGAACTTGGCCAAACTGAACAAACTCATCCCGGGCTATTCGCAAGTCAGCGAGATAGAGATTAAGGAAGAGCCGTTCGAGAAAACACCCAAGAAATCCATCAAGCGGTTCTTGTATAAGTAAGTTGCTGATTATCAGTCGTACTATTCACCCGTCGGGCATCGCTCGTCGGGTATGTTTGTTGGGATTATTCGTTTGGGATTGCTTGTTGAGTATTGCTTGTTGGGTATTGCTTGTTGGGTTTATTCATTGAACACTTCTTGTTAGGTTTTGTTCTCCGTGTTCTGCCTCTATCTGCTTCAGGCAGTTGCTACAGAGACAGTCGGTATAATGGGTGCGCAGATAGGCTCGGGTCTGCGTACTCAATTGTATTCCTGCGCATTGGCATAACTCCGGTGCATCGTGCCGGCACACAAACGCACGCCCGCAACGCTCACAAACCTTGTCTTGTCCTCGACTCATCATCTGTTCTTTCGCTTTCTTCCAGTCGTTCTTTTGGTCTTTTGTCCCATTAGTTCCATTAAGCTATTAAGCTATTAACCCATTAACGATTTAACGTCATTCCCCAAATTCGCCTGCAAAGATACTGCTTTTTTTTGAAATATGCAAATATTTGGGAGAAAAAATAGTGCATTTTTACCTCATTCCCCCACTTTTGCTATGCTGCTGTCCATATAATATTATTTAATACATAGCCCGCTTATGGTACATGTTGCTCACGTCATAATCGCTTTCAGAGTAGTATCCGTAAATGTGTGCCATATTTCCAGCTCAATGGGTTTGTAAGTGGGGAAAAGTTGCTGCACAAACTTTATTTCGAACATCAAACGCAAAGAATCATCTCCACATCCCGGATGCACTTCCTCTTTAGAACCAACTCGTGCTATCTTGATAAAATACAAATCCCGAATACCTTGTCCCTTGACGTATGGCATGAAATAAAACAACTTATTTAAGGCAATCGTATGGGGGAATTGTTTCCCCGTATAATACACATTTGCAGATCTATCTATGTAATGCTGCAAATTGTCGTCTTTTACTAGACTTATTAGTACGTTCTTCGATGTATCAAGATTCTCAATTGTCGGGATTTCTATAATTGTATTATTGCTCACTATTTTATCAGGAAACTGCTCAATAACTTTACTAAAATCAATCGATTGCTGGACTGCCTCGTAAGAATCATATGTCACATTTTCATCTTGATGTAAATCCACTCCGTGCGCTTCTAACGCTTGTTTTACAGATTCTGCGACATGATATGCCAACTCTACCGGAACGGCATTCCCCACCATTTTGTATCCATAATTGACATCATCATATATGAACACAAAATCATCAGGGAAACTCTGGATTCTTGCAACTTCGCGTACGGACATACGACGATATAAATGTTCTTGACCCGGTGCGAAAATCTGTTTGTTATTCCCAATTTTAAGCATCTTGGGTGCTTGTGGATGCAATTGACATTGACGCCCACTAGCTTGAACTGTAAAGCCGGGTTCATCCCAACTACGGACTCGATTGCGAGACATGAATATTGTCGAAAAAGAGCCGACATAATACTCATGATTGGGCATCACACATGCTTCTCCATTCGTCTTGTTATGCGGCTTGGCAGGAATGGCATTATCTTTTAAATCCCATATAGCATCTCGAAGGGTCGGTTTTTGTTCTAATGGTGTAGGATATTGAAAATCATGTATGTTCAAATCTTTTCTAAAACCAATGTAAAAAACTCTGTCTCTATCTTCAGCAACGCCATAATCATTTGCATTGAGCATTTTGAGATTAACATCATATCCGGCTTGCTCGAATAATGTCATGAAACCACTTACCGCTTTTGCGTGTCGTGTCGCCAACATTCCGGATACATTTTCTGCTACAAAGAAAAGCGGTTGCGCGGCTTTCAATATACGAATATATTCGAAAAATAATTGACCCCGTGAGTCGTCTATCCCACGTAACGAACCCGCTTCACTCCAAGATTGGCATGGAGGACCACCTATTATTCCCGAAATGTTTTTAGGGAAGACATTTTCATTTACTTTACGAATATCCCCTTGTATCAACCTGGTTCCCGGGAAATTAGCACGATATGTGGGACATATTTTAGCGTCAAACTCATTCGCAACAAGTGTGTGGAATCCTGCTTTGTGAAACCCAAGATCCAAACCACCAGCTCCGCTAAATAGACTAATTAAATTCATATTTTATTGAAATAAATGTTGAGTAAATAATATAGGTGGATTACCAAGCAGTTGAATGTCAAATTTCAAAGAACGCTCAACTAGAGTACTGGCATTATGGATTCGAAATGAAATTTCCCAACCACCATCAAGGACCATGTTATATGTCGTCTCAGAGTTTTCTTTTGGAGCAAACTCTATTATTCTCGTTGGCATATTGATTTTAGGAGTTCGGTAACGCGCAACTTCCAACTTCGCATTTTTATTTAATTTACCTTTAATATTAAAGGCTTTCACAACGACCATGTTATGAGTATCATCTTTTATCACTTTATAAAATGGATGTTTTCCTATTAGATATTCCACAAGCTTGCTTGGTATATCCGGATTATTCTGGTCTATCCTAAATATTTCATCGGCAAATGCTTTAAGCAGCGGGCAATATACTTTCTCCACTTTATCCATCCCAAGTTCTTGCCAAGTTACTTGTTCTTTGATAACACCTTCCAAATAATCAAAAATCGGTTTGATATCATCCATATATTGCTTTGTACACGGAACGCCAAGCCATTTCATACCAAAATCCAATGTTCTTCCAAGTCGGGAATGCTTGATAGCATCATTATTATTCTTCGCAGAAAAACCAATCTCCCAAGAAGGGTGATAACGTTTAAAAATAACATCCCGTACATCGCCGCTCTCACCATCTGAATCCTTATTAATCTGTATATGGAGTACATCATTGTCAGATGTTTGACAAATTAAATTGGGCTCGATTTTCACCATTGTTTCAATGGTTTGAAAAGCCGCATTATCAAATATCTGCTGTATGTTTTGGGGAAATTCCAAATAGTATTTTTGTGCATTCCGCAATGCGCGATTATCTTCAATTTTAACGTTTAAACCTTGTTCCTGAAGATATGAAGCATATGTCTTCACAATTGCAAATTCAAATGCCTTCCCGTTTTTTACTTGACCTCCTGATCTCATAGACGCAATATTTGTGTTTTAGTGTTCAACTTTTTTACATTTCACCGACGATAGTGCACTTAAAGTCATGTCCACTATTTGCCTCTCACGTATCTCCACTATTCTTCAATGAAAGGGTAAAACTCCTGTTCTGTACAAATATGTTTGTCCCCAAGTATTGCACCCACAACGTCGCGCACTGCCGCAATACTTTCCATGTCCCAATCTAATTGCTTTTCATTGGGAATCAAACTGTTGATAAATTCATAAGTAGAATTATCTACAAAATCTTGCCGCTCAATCTGTGTATTATCTAATTCCATAATCGTAAAAAAATCAATTTCGGACTGCAAAATTACAACTTTTTTTCCATATATGCAAATATTTTTATAAAAAAAGTGAAAAAAGTTCATTTTTGTTTCTTTTTGCCACGCTTCGCTTTCGAAAAACATCTTTCAGCCACCTCGTTAGCCCTGTTTTTTACTCTTTTTGCGGGTGGGAGTTTCGGGGTTGGGCTTTTTAGCAGACACATTTTGCGGGGAGGGAGTTTCGGGTTTGGGCTTTTTGGCAGACACTTTGATTGTTTGCATCGTAAAGATACCTCCGGTGATGCCCGATACCAGCCAATCCCAGAAATTAAAATACGTTTTTACTTGGCATGGTTGCTCTGCCGGCGTACTGACATTGGTGAAACCAAGCGGAATAAGCCCCCAAAATAGATAGCACTGTTTACCTTTAGCGTAAACGTACTCGTGGCCTTGCGTCTCTTTGTAATCTTTGACAGCCGTCTTGGTTATCATACAAGCGTTGAGCGCGACTGCCATCATCGCGCAAAGAAGAATAGATGTGATTTGTTTTTTCATATTTATACCTTTTTGGAATATAATTGTGCAACTCATAATTGGCTGCAAAATTACAACAAAAAATCCGTTCCTGCAAATGCAGCAACGGATAATCAAGCAAAATCAAGCAAAATCAAGATGCGTAAAGCAATCTATGGCATAGCGGCAGAAAAAGCCTGTTTAGAAAGTGCAAAACCATAGTGCTCAGCAAGGAGTTGGTAGATTTGTGTCTGGTTGTCAGGAAGAGCGATAAGACCGTCTTTTTGTTGCTGTAGCAACCAACTGACAAGCGGTCCTACCGTGCCTTTCGAACCTTTGGTGCAGTTGGCGCACAGTTGACGCAGGTCATGCTCGAACCGCTTCTGTTGTTCGATCGTTGCGTTGGCGGTGAACCATGGAAAAGTAGGGTCGATGCCATCGTCGGCTCTTGTCGCCGCGTTGTCGCTGTCCGAAAAGAGATTATGAACAAGCAGCACAACGCACCCAATCAACAGCAGCATCGCTACAATGGCAACGGGCATAGCGAGCGCGGATTGCAGGGCGTGCTGCCAATCCGCCACACCGAACGAAAGCAACTCTTGAAAGAAGGGCACGGCATAAATGCAAAGACAGACAACCGCCAATGCCGCAAACATCCAGCCGACCACCGCAGCAAGCTTATTGAAAAATCCCACACGTTTCATACATCACTCAATTATTTGTTGTCATAATGGCCTAATTTCGATACAATTCAGCATTCATTTGTAACCCTGTCATGTGATTCTCCTTTCTAAATTCGACCGCAAAGTTACAACTTTTTTTCCATATATGCAAATATTTTTATAAAAAAAGTGAAAAAAGAGAAAAAAGTGAAAAAATAGTGCATTTTTTCGTTTTTTTTGGTGCTTCATTTCCGCAAAAGTGTGTACAACTTTTTGCAACAAGCTCCGAACGGTCTTGCAACGGGCTCCGTAGAGCCTCGCATACTTTTACATCAATTTGTAAATTTCTTTCCTCGCAAGCTCGGACGATCGCTTCGCGTGGTAAATTTCTTTACCCCAAGGGGTACGATCGCTTCGCGTGGACAATTGATGTTATTGAACAAACTTACAATACGGTGAAACTTACAAACTGGGTAATACTGACAATTAGGGTAATACTGACAATCAGGGCTGCAAGCGGTGTGGGTTGCAGCCCTGATTGTGGGTGGTATTAGGACATTGCTGTCCGGAATAGGAATTACACTGTCGAAAAGGAATTACACTGTCGAAAAGGAATTACCGAACCTTCTTGCCGGTGGTGGAGTAACGTGTGCCATCGGGAAGGAGGATATAGAGGTGACCATCTTCGAGAACCTTCATTGGTTGTTCGGTGTAGGGCAGCGCGGGCAGGTCAGTGCCGGTGGAGCGATAGGTGGCGATGTAGGTGGTATACTCTTCTGCCGGGACTATTTCAGGCGACCATCCATCGAAGATATAGACGAAGAACGAGTCGGCAGGACGTGTTGGTGTTTCGCCGAGGTAGGCGGGCATGTCACCTTGTAAGACTTGGGAGACTTGCAGTTCGGTACTGTCGTAATTGAGGAAACGGATGGTGAAATAGACCGAATCGAGTGGCCATTCGGTGATCACAAAAGTGACAGTATCTATTAAGCCATTGTTGGTACGGGCAGTTACATCCACCGTTCCCTCTCTCAATGCTTGCACGAGACCCCCGGCATCGACACTGGCCACTCTCCTGTTTGCTGTGCGCCACGTAATGGTTTGGTTGCTTGCATTCTCAGGAAGCACGGTGACGGTCAGTTGGTACGTATCGCCCACATGGAGCGATATGGCCTCACCTGTTTTTTCATTGATAGTGATACTCGTGGGTTCGATGTCCTTAACGCGGATATTCGTATAAGCACTTTGTCCGTTGGAAGTGGTAACCGTAATCTGCGTAGTACCTGTACTAAGAGCTGTAACTAATCCGTTTTGGTCGATTGTTGCGACTGTTTCGTTAGACGATTGCCATGTGACAGACTTGTCCGTGGTGTTTTCCGGCAGAACAGTAGCTGTCAGTTGGTATGTGTCGCCTATACTGACCTCTATTTCACTCCACCAGTATCCGCCTTCATTGATGGTGATGCTTGTCGCTTCTACGATAGAGACGGTGATGGCATCGGTAGTTGCAGACACATTAGTTCCTACGGCTTCGACCGTGATAGTAGCCGTTCCTAAACCTACTGCCGTTACCAAACCGTTCTGGTCCACCGTCAATACAGAAGGATCGGACGATGACCATTGATAAGTGGGCAAGTAACTTAGTCTATCTTCATAGCCGTTATACACTTCTAATTGCTGTGTTTCACCAATAACCATTGTGGTATTGGCTCTCTGCCATGAAGTGTATGGGCTTTGGTAAATGGATATGTAGTAAGATGGGCTGACTAAATCCACTCGACTTATCTCTGAATAAAGCGTCTTACTTTGCCCATTGGGTAGTGTTGCTGTCAGGTTCGCATTGCCTGAAATTTTAGCATACACCATGACACGTGAGCATGGCTTCTGACCGGCATAATAGATATTGAATACCGTGTCCGTCATTTCTGTAATGGACAATACATCCTCGTTGTCCACACTCCATGTTAATCCTTCGCGCGCCGCGTCTATATTCGTATAGGCAAGTACCATGTATTCGAAGTTCTCGGTGTTGATGGAAGGGCTGAAATATTGACTATATCGGTCGTATTTCCATTCCGTTTCTCCGTGACGACGATAAGCCACAGGTACAATGGTGATGGACGGTTGTGCGATGGTGAGAATAAAGGATGCCTGATAGTCACCTTCATACGAAGTGGCGGTAATACGTATGTTCCCACTGCGGCCATTGGCGTAACCGTTACCGCCGAGATCCAAGTGGGTGGTAACTAAACCGTTTTGGTCAATGCTCTCAAAGAAATCATACTCTAATGCACCGCTCACGCCCCATGTATCTGCCGTCCAAGTCACCCGCTTGTCTGCGGCACTGTCCGGCAGGATAGTGGCATTGACTTGCAACGTAGAACCGGCAATGATGGTGGTGTCCGAAACGTCCACCGTAATACCCGTTACAACAATCGGGTCCTCGCTGTCAGTCGGTGCATTCTCATGGAAAACACGCAAGTACGGATAACCGTTGTTGATGCTGTCATTGCGTCCCCAGATATTCTCAAAATCCCAGTTCTGATACGTCACTTTAGCGTGCATCTCGTTGGTGGTGCAACCTCTTCCATCGCAACCGGTAGCTGTGGCTCCAAGTTCTTTGTTAAAGTATGTACTCTCTTGAACAGGAATGCCGTAAGAAGTACAATTGGTGATACCGTATTGGGTAATACCGGCATTGTAGCAATGGCTGTAGGTGGTAGTCCAGGATGAGCCTGCGAACAGATTGGTCGGATTACCTTTTTTGTTATAAATGTTCACGCGGGTATAACAATCGGAGATGGTGTCGTTGTACAGAGACCAATAGTTTTCCACGGAACCGATTAACGCATTTGCCTCTTGGTCCTGACAGTAGATGTTTCCCTCGGCATAACATTGCTCTACATGTGTGACGCTCGTTACACCGACTAACATACCCACATGACGCCATCCCTGCTCGCCAAAACCGCAACGTTTCCAGTATTTGGTCGCATCGCTGTATTGTCCGCGTGTGTTGTAGTCTTGTCCGTCCAGCACAGAGGCTGCCACGCCGACGTTGCGGATTACAGCCGTGTCGCTTGTCTCACCGAACAAGCCTACATTTTCTCCGTATCCATTCCAACCGGGGGCACCGTTGCGCTCCATATACATACCATAAACAGTATGTCCCTGACCGTCAAACGTACCGTGGAAAGCGTGATCACCCTCTCCATATACACCATAATACCAACCGATAGGCGTCCACGGCACGCCGAACGCACCGCGTCCCCAATACTGCCAGTCGGTGGTGTCGCAGAGCAAAATATCATTATCCAGCACCACTTTTTTGCCTTTGAAATCCATGGGTGCTTGTGTTTGGGTGAGAATTCCTACGGCATGATTTCCTTCGGTGTCATAACAAGGCACATTTTCCTCCCATGTGTACATACCGTTCTGCATGGCTGCAAAACCGCGTAACTGCGCCGCTGTCTTGATCTTGTAGGTCTTGGCAAACTCGTTCTGGAACGGAGTCACATCTATATCAAACCGTTTGTCCTCGTGCCAGCGGGCATAGAGTGTCATACTGCTTGTCGGACGTTCGGTTGTCCAGTCGTAGAACTGCGTCAGTGCAGGGTCTTTATACCATCCGGCGAACAAATACCCTTCGCGCAAGGGGCGTTGCGGCGGTAGAACCTCGCTGTCGGGATAGACATATTTGGTCGTTACGGAAGAACCGCCGTTGCTGTTAAACGTGATGGTAACCGGTGGCAGGAAAGAAGCATCCGGCGAAACACGCGGATAGTCACCCTCGCGCCACTCCCAGTAATGCAGTTGCAACGTATCATTGCCGGCGTGCCGCTCGTTCCAACGGGCTACGGAGTAGTTATAGATATTCACCAAATCTTTCGATTGTATCCATCGGGTGGAATCTAAGGTGCAGTTAGGATCGCCATATTCCGTGCCGTCCCCTAAATACTCTACCTGTGCCGTCTCTTTATCGGCAAAGAAATTCTCGCGGTGCTGGAAACTACCATACTTTCCGGAACCGTTAATCTTGCCCGTGAAGAGGAAATTAACCAATGTATCTTGTGACCAAACATTGAACCCACCATAAACAGCATCGTCGTAGATAGACAACTGCGCATTGCCATGACCACTCATTTGGACCGAAGTACCGCAGTTGAGGATATAACTGCCGCCTGCCATATTGCCTATCAAAGCACCTTGACTGCCCGCATACTGACCTTGTGTTGCTATATTACCTGAAGTCCAGCATTGTACGACTATCGGCTTCTCGGCAATCTCGCCCACGATGACACCATGATTACAGGAACGTATATACGCATCCGTCACACCCAAGTTGCGCAATTGCGCCCCTTTGGCAATCCGCCCGAACAGACCCTGTTTGTCTAACAGATTGTTGATATACAGATTCTTCACCTCATGGAATCCGCCATCGTATATACCCTTGAATTCCCGGATATTGGTGTTTGTGTACCACGAGTTGCTAACGGGCGAGCCGATAGGTGTCCATCGCGTGGGAGCAACATACTCCCATTGGTCTTTGGGTACATTGAGTGCAATATCCGCCGTCTGCTTGAAATAGGTATCTTTGAAGGCTGTGCCTTGCTGTACCAACCATGCCAAATTTTGGAGATGCTGCTTGGTAGCAATGATATACGGATTGTCCTTTGTTCCATCACCTCCGCCAAAGAAGATATTGGTGTTTTGCTGATAGACACCCATCGGGCGCGGCAGTCCGTCACGCAACTCCCACTGACTGAGATTGAAGAAAGAGGCTAATAGATTGAGCGTATCAACAAAGGCTTGGCTCTGTATTTGAGTCATAGTTTTGCCTGTTCCATCCCATGTGGCAGTAGCTTGACCGGTGGTTGCGGGTAAGCCTTCTTGGTTGAAATAACAACCTATCTGACAGGATTGTTCTACTGTTTCGGCATCGAATCCTCCATAACCGTGGAATGAACCGACGAAGGCGTGGATACGGTTTTTGCCATTCTCTACATCGTGGTGTTGGAAAGAACTGGTAGAATAGCAGTTAAAGATGTCGCCTCGGTATATATCATCGTTGATATGCCCTGCATCGCAACCGTTGTCATAGCAGAAAGAGGCAAAAATAGGGTCTCCGTAAACACCTGTACTATCACTTACATCGCGGAGTGTACCTGTGCAGTAGCACGATTCAATACGTCCGCCCCAGTTGCGATAAGCAAAGCCTGCGATGGCAGAATACCAAACATAATTAGCATAAGTTCCGTCGCTTACTAAGTTTCCGAAGGCAGCACACTCGCGGATAGTACCTCCATTTGACATAACGAAACCGGCACCGCTGCGGTGTTCGTATTTCTTTTTGCCATCTACCAAGGTGGTGTTGAGACCATACAGCGCCTCTATATATACATCCGCCGTACATTTCTCAATGAGACCGTAATTAGTACTTACGAATCCTGCTCCGGGGCCTCTTGTACAACGCATATGGCCTGTACTGGTACAATTACGGATAATACCCGTTGCTCCATTGTTACTGACAAAAGCGCCACCGCCTCTTTCTGTGGATCGGATATTAACCGAGCAGTCCTCTATCAAACCATTGTTCGTTCCAACCAAACCCGCCACATCCATGCGCATTTCACCTTGCACATGGCAGTTGCGGATGACTGTGTTTGCATCGGTATTGAGGGCTAACAGGGCTTCACCGGGAGCTTCCATTTTGGCATTAGCCATGTGGATATTGAGCAATGTCGCTCCTTCGAGATTGCCGAACAAGGCTTTGTTCATTACGGAAAAATCGTAGTCCTCCAAGTTCATGTCCCAATCAGTAGGGTTCCAGTCCTCCGCGAAGTTCAACCCATCGCCGTAAAACATGTTGTAAATGGTGTGGTTGTTACCGTCAAAATGACCGCGGAAATAGCCGTAATCGGTCTCGCTCCCCCACTGCATCAATGTGTGGGCGATAGGTTCCCACTCTTTCCATTGAGCCGTGTCGGGGTCGTTGAAATTGGTGAGGTAGATGTCCGATGTCAGTTGAAAGTATTGTCCCGCAAAGTCCTCTTTGCGCACATTCGTGCGGTATGCCAGACCGGCCAACTCTTCGGATGTGGAAATCAAAAACGGGTCTATTTGTGTGCCGGTACCGGCGAAGATAGTGTCTTGCGTGCCGTTCCAATAAGTCTGGGCATCAACAGACGCGCAAAGCAACATGAGTACACAAAATGCCCCCCCCCACGAGGTCTGTCCTCATAATGTTCCATTCATGTCGTTTCATATTCTTGATGTTTTGGTTTTTAGTTGGTGTATAGGCGTATTGCCGTATAGGTGTATTAGTATATTAGTTTTTAGTTGGTACGCTCAGTGGTTGTTTTGGTTATTCAACCATTGGGAGGGCAAAGTTACAACAATTTTTTGACATTTGCAAATTTATACGCCACAATTGCGCCACAGATATGTGTTTTTTGGGCATTTTAAATGATTTTTCGTGATATTTCCCGAACGTACAAACATATAGTAGTGCTATTTGTTTGTGCATAGTGCGCTATTTGTTTGTGCATTGTAGTGCAATTTGTTTGTGCATTTCCGAAAGATGGTCCAAAACAAATTAGACTGCACCTTGTGAGTAAAAAATTATTATTAGGACTGTAAGGAGACTGTTCGGAGGCCGTTCGGAGACCGTACGGAGATTGTACGGAGACTGTATGGAGACTGTGCGGAGGCCGTTCGGAGGCCGTTCGGAGACTGTTCGAAAAATGTATATACAAAATTGGTCAACAAAATGGCTCGTGTAGCCAATAAAAGCGGGGAAAAACGGTGCAAAATCATGCGATAGTTGCATTTTGTTTGCAATTTATTTGCATATATGGATTTTTTTTGGTAACTTTGCAGTCGGTTTTGGAAAAAAGGGAGCAAAGAACAAAGAAAAGAGCAAAATATGTATATACCACCATTCATAGTAAGTGCAGAGGCTATCAATTTGATAGCCGAGATTTCCGGTCAGATTGAGCGTTACGCCATCCGACTGGAGCAAGAGGATGGTCTGCGTTTGAGAAAAGCCAACCGCATCAAGACTATCCACTCATCGCTGGCCATAGAGGGCAATACGCTGAGCGAGGATCAGGTGCGCGACATCATTGACGGTAAGACCGTGGTGGCACCTATCCGTCAGATTCAGGAAGTGAAGAATGCCATCAAGACCTACGAACTGTATGCCACGCTTGATGCTTTCAAAGAGAAAGACCTGCTGCGGGCACACGGCGTGATGATGCAGGCCTTGGTGGACGATGCCGGACATTATCGCCAAGGTGGTGTGGGCGTGTTCGGCGAGAAGGGGTTGGTGCATCTTGCTCCTCCTGCCAGCCGTGTACCGATTCTGATGAGCGACCTATTCGCATGGCTGAAACAGTCGAAAGACCATCTGCTTATCCGTTCATGCGTGTTCCACTATGAGTTTGAGTTCATCCATCCCTTTATCGATGGCAATGGCAGGACGGGACGTCTTTGGCAATCGCTCATTCTGGGTAAACTACACCCGCTGTTTGAACATCTGCCGGTGGAGAATATGGTGCATGCCAACCAGCAGGCTTACTATGATGCTATTACCGCCAGTACCAATGCCGGTCAGTCGGGACCATTCATTGACTTCATGCTCAAGGAGATATACAGAACATTGAAGGCTCATCAAGGAGAGGAAATAAACAATGTCGGTGATAATGTCGGTGATAATGTCGGTGATAATGTCGGTGATAATGTCG
>CAKZZM010000010.1 GCA_937885465.1 uncultured Bacteroidales bacterium | reverse complement strand
TATATATGTTCCCTGCGTCTCAAACGCCATTTAATGAGATGTGGGAAAGTTTAGTAATATCATTATCATTTATGAGTAATAAATCACCTGAATATGAGGGACGAGAGGCTTTTGAGTGGTGGTGGGGACTGGGTGGTTGCGGTAAGTTTGATAGGACACCTGAACACAACCCCGATGATGAAGATTTAAGTGACACATACGAATAACAAATATAATGACCAAACCACAGAGTATAGTATATAAGCGCGACTGCGTGGAGTATATGCAGACACTCCCCGATAAGTTTTTTGACCTCGCTATCTGTGACCCACCATACGGCATTGGCGGTGACAAGCCCTCCGTCAAACCCGATATGTGCAGACAGAAAAACGGTTCTTGGCTACACGTGGACGCTCCAAACTATGGCAAGAAAGACTGGGATATTCAACCGCAGCCGGAGTATTTTGAGCAGTTATTCCGCGTAAGCAAGAACCAAATCATCTTCGGCGCAAACTACTTCGGACTGCGCGGGGGAATGATTGTTTGGGATAAGATGAACGGAGATAGTGACCAATACGGTTGCGAGATTGCTTACCAGTCTTTTGATATACGTACTGACATCGTGCGTTTTATGTGGAGCGGAATGATACAAGGGCGCACTTGCAGCCGCCGTGTGCAGGACGCTATGTGTCAGCAAGGAAACAAGAGACTCAACGAGAAGCGTTACCACCCATGCCAAAAGCCCGTTGCTCTATATGCTTGGCTACTGCATACCTATGCCAAAGAGGATGATAAGATTTTCGATTCTCACCTCGGTAGCGGTAGCAGTCGTATAGCAGCCTACGAATTGGGCTATGACTTTGTGGGCTGTGAGATAGATGAGCAGTATTATTCTATGCAGGAGAAAAGATTTTACAAAGAGTGCCTGCAACAAACTAAAATGTTTTGATTATGAGTGATGAAAAATACATATCGGCTGCCGATGCGGCTCTTTTTATCGGTGTTACGACACAAACAATCCGAAACCTTTGCAAGGCAGGAACATTGTCATACGTTAAAAGAAACAAACTCTTTTACCCAAGCCGCATCGAAGTGGAGAGGTATGCTGCAACTATCAGGGATATACATCAAGTGACTACCGACATCGAAGATTACCGGCAGAAAATGATTAACGAGCGGCAAGTAATGGCAAACGAGTTGCGTGATTTGTACACCATGTATCGTGAGCGTATGCAGAACCTTAACATGTTCCCGCTGCGAATAGAGGCTATCAAGACTACTCTGCTTGCTGTCGTTGAGGGGCTGAAACGATATGCTGACATGGACGATTTCGACCTTTCGCTTCGTGAGTTGGAGATTGTTTGGGATGCTCTGCAAGGAAAAACCTTTGAGGAGATAGGCGTAACGCGACATCTGACCCGTGAACGCACAAGGCAGATATGGTACAAGGCTCTGCGCAAATTTGCACATGTTAAGGGAGTGTTTTATCATCTTAACTCCGAAATTAACGACCTTAAAGAGTTGTTGAAAGAGAAGAATGATGAAATTGCGCACCTGCACTCAATCATAGAGGGTAAGACAATAAGTGTTGAGACACGGAAAACAAGCAAGATACTTGCAAAACACATTTCTGATTTCCCTCTTTCCGTCCGTTGCCAAAATGTGCTGCGGATGGCAGAGGTTGATACATTACGCGACCTCTTGCTTTACCGCCGTGCAGAATTGATGAGATTCCGTAATTTCGGCAAGAAATCGCTTATAGAGTTAGATGAACTGCTTGAAGCAAACGGTCTGACTTGGGGAATGGATGTAAACCTCTACCCCGAACATATTGAATAACTAAACTTTCCCACATCTCATTAAATGGCGTTTGAGACGCAGGGAACA
>CAKZZM010000009.1 GCA_937885465.1 uncultured Bacteroidales bacterium | reverse complement strand
TCGACGCCAACCGCGGTGACGCGCAGAACGGCTGGGACACCGACCAGTTCCCCATTGACAACTTCGAACTCACCCAGGCATGGATGCAGATTGTCCGCAACGGTGGTCTGGGTACCGGCGGTACGAACTTCGATGCCAAGACCCGCCGTAACTCCACCGACTTGGAGGACATCTTCATCGCCCATATCAGCGGTATGGACGCTTGCGCACGTGCGCTGCTGAACGCCGTAGAGATTATGGAGAAGAGCCCGATTCCGCAGATGCTCAAGGAGCGTTATGCTTCTTTCGACAGCGGTCTCGGCAAGGACTTCGAGGATGGTAAACTGACCTTTGAGCAAGTCTATGAATACGGCAAACAGGTAGGCGAGCCAAAGCAGACCAGTGGCAAACAGGAACTCTATGAAGCAATCGTAGCACTGTATGCCAAATAATTGAAGTACTACTTACGCTATGTACGAAGGAGGTACGCTATTTAAATAGTTTAAGCGGCATTTAAATAGCATTTAAATCGTATTTAAATAGCATTTAAATAGCGAAAGTGGTAAATCGTAAATCATTAAATCGTAAATTATGAAACGGCTGACACTTATATTTTGTCTCCTCTGTTCCGTTGCCCTGCTGTGGGCGGGGCCGCGCAAGGAGCCTTACCAGATACTCTCGATGGAGGATGTTGGCAAGTGGGGTGCTAACTGCGACTACGATGTGGAGACCTGTACGGCTGTATTTCAGGGCAGTGGGAACCGTTGGTTCGACCTGCCCGGAGTACAGGGAGACTACTCCAAGCACACCCGTGTGCAGTTCGATGTGCTGCAATCCAACGTGATTCTTAAGGTCGTAGTCCGTTATGCGGACGAGAAAGGAAAGACGCGTGAGATCACCTGTGCCCAACTGAACGACCAGATGGGTTATGGCATTAGCAAAAAACACACAGTGCGTTTCGACCTTCGCGGCGACGAGGATCAGTGCGTCGGTCTGCTGTCCAATGTAATCAGCGTGCGTATCTCTATGGCGAAACTGAGCGAGGGCTCGGAGGACGACAAGATATGGTTCTGCCATTTCGCCCCGCGATTTATGATCTATTGAAGTACCAAGTGACAAAGTACAATGTACAATGTGAAATACTAACCAATTAAATTTTTATTATAATGAAAAAGATTTTTACTGCTCTGATGCTCGTAGCGAGCGTATTTACAGTTAGTGCTCGCGAGTTGCACGCAGATCTGAGTAAGGCTGAGGCCAAGGGCTCGAACGTGGAGTCTTGGGACGCTACTACCGGCACTTTTGCTTGGAAAGGCAGCACTGATGCCCGTATCCTGATTACCGACATCGTAGGTGACGGTGACCTCAGCGCATGGGATAGCTTGGTAATCGTTTCTGAAGATTTACAGGAAAGTGCTAGCTTCCGCCTTGATATTAAGCTCAAAAACGGCACGGAATTGAAAGGAGACCAAAATAATGGTCGCGCATTCTGGAATGCAGGTGTGAAGAAAATTGCTTTGGCTGATGTCCTCGCAGAAAGCGATACGGTGCAAGAAATACGTATCAATACTAATTCCAACGTTGGTAGTGTAGTTATCAATGACCTCTATTTGCTCAACGATGAGCCTGAACCGCAGTATTTCGAGAAAGTTTGTGAGGAGTTCAAGGCTGTGAAGAACAACAATCAGTGCTCTTATGACGCTACCACCAACACTTTCGCGTGGACGGCTTCTACCGCCAATACTATGCGTATCTTCAAACTTAATGCAGGCAACCTTGCCGCTTATCAGACTATGGAACTGACCACCTCTGATTTCCAGAGCGAAGCAGAGATAGGTGCTAATGATCTCAAATACCGCGTTGTTTTCATGGGCGAGAACGATACGAAGATTAAGGAGAAATCCTTTGCTTCGGTGGGCAAAAAGACCATCGTCTTGGCAGACGAAATGGCGGCTGACCAACTGGCATCGGTGGTAGAGATTCGTTTTGCCGGTTCCTGTGCACAGGGTAGTTTAGTTGTTGTGCCGTCTGACATCCGCCTCATCGGCGAGGGCGAAGAAGCTCCTGTTGATGATCCCGATGAAGAAATAGAAGATGCTATTTACGATGTGCACAGCGATGTGCAGAGCGTCAAGGCTATTGAGAATGGGCGTATGATAATCATCCGCAACGGCGTACGTTTCGATCTCACCGGCAAAGTAGTTAATAGTGGAGAACGTCTCTGAACGTTCTTATGAAATGAGACGTTTTTGGGTTATATTAGTTGCAGCGCTGATGCCTCATCTTGGGCTTTTTGCCCAAGATGAGGCGCAGCCGTTGCGTCGTCCGATTAGTCAGGCGGCACCTGCCTGGATCGTGCATATCGACTGCTGGAACTACCCTGACCCCGAAAAAACGATTGATCTTATTGCGGAAGACTTGCGCCCGTTCGTTATCTTCTCTATCGCCCTTTCGTCCAGCGACAACCTCTCGCCCGACGGACCGGCTATCATTGATTCGTGGATTAAGACTTGTGCCGCCAAAGGCGTGTGGTGTATGATTCAGCCTGCTTCCGGTGCGCATAACCGTTTGCCGGAGATAACCGCCGCAGGCGAGGGTAGGGAAGACTACGAGCAGTACTTCCGCGATTATCCGAATTTCATCGGCTTCAGTTTTGCCGAGCAATTCTGGGATTTCGGTCAGAACGGTTGCCCCACATGGGAGGAACGCCAGCAGACCTTCATTGCTCTCTTGGAGATGGCGCATCAGTACGGCGGTTACCTCACCATGAGTTTCACCCAGAGCTACGATAACTGTCTGATGATGCCCATCGGAATGATGAAGAACAATGCCGCCTTGCTCGACGCGTTCGCCACTTACGGCGCACATTTCATCTGCTGCGAGAAGACGACGATGAAGAAGGGCTTCTATGACATCGAATCCAACTGCCTCGGCATGTGGCTCAGCGGTTATGCCGGACAGTACGGCATCCGGTTCGACACCTCCGGCTGGATGTCCAACACCGACTCTCTCAATAACGCAAGCAACAACCCATACGTGGAAGCCGCAGGCATCGCGCCTATCGTCGAACACATGCTTATGACAGGACAGACCGTCCTCGACGGACCCGAACTCACGTGGCAGCAAGTCACACGCTCTGCCTATACCACTACCCGGAACGGCTGGAAAATCAAGAAGCAGGAACTCTTCCCGCATTGCGTCAATATCTATGAGGATATCATGCGCAAGGTCATCTCCGGCGACTGGCGCATACTTTCTCGCAGCGAAGTCATTGCACGCACGAAGATCTGTATCGTGGGTGACATCACTTCCGGCAACAAGAATCCATACGTAACGCCCAAGACGCTCTTCGACGGGCTCTACCGTTTCAATATCGACCAAGGCGGTGTCACCTACGGCGCAGGATGGCAGGACCAGCGGTGGTGGACAAAGAAATCAGGGCGTTACCCCGCCATCCCGCATGTCTATAACCTCCTTGACTCCGAGGCGCAGCAACTGACTGCCATCAACGCCTCAACACTCTCTTCGCGCTGGCCTAACACCAACGCCAAGATTCAAGAACTATCTACGCTCTTCCCGCCTGTGTCGTCCGGGGAAGTGTTTGTAGCCAAAGCGGGCGACACCTACGTAACCTACAACCCCTACCAGTATTCCGACGTCACCACCGACGGCGTACGCATCTTTACCAACGCCACCAAAACCGTCACCGGTAACATTGATTCCATTACGATAGCCGACGGAGGCACCGTGCGCATCTGGCTTAATAACTACTGCAACAACTATTCCTCTTCGCCGTACGCGGAGAAGGAGCAGCAGACTAACGAGATTGTTCTGCGCGGTCTGACCGCCGAGCCGCAAGTCGCATGGGCGGACAGAGCCGACCATTCCGCGAGTACGGTCACTTCGGCTTTCGACGACGGCAACCTGACACTCACCATTACCCACAACGGACCATTGGATATCACCCTCAGCGACATCCACGCCGTCCAACCTACTATCGGGTTCAACTACAACCCCTACACTGTCGGCGTAGTGACGACCGACCACCCCTCGTTACCACTGACGGCTCCCGCGTCGCCCGAAACCTACAAAGGTACGCAGCAGTACGAGGCGGAGAACATGGATTATCAGGGCAGCACTGTCACCGTCTGCAACAAACCCGGCACGAACACCCTTTCCGATTATTACGCACAAGGTTATGTCTCCGTCATTCCGCGTACCGACGCCCTCCTGCGTGACACAATCAC
>CAKZZM010000008.1 GCA_937885465.1 uncultured Bacteroidales bacterium | reverse complement strand
CATCGGCAGTAAGCGACTTTCGTCGATACCATATACATTGACGAGTTGGTCACGCACAGCCTCTGAACGCTTCTTGGCGAGCAGCTCGTTACGCTTAGATGAACCGGTATTGTCGGTGAAACCGGATAACTCCAAGCATATAGTCGTGTCTTGCTCCATACGGAACGCCACTTTCTGAATGTCCACGAGAGCCTGATCATCAAGAGTAAACTTGTCGTTCTGGAAATATACGAAGTAATAGTCATCAACCTGATTGAACTGCTGCTGCGGAGCCTCATTCATAACCACGAGCGTATCTTTGTGAGAGATAACGAGCGTATCCTTCATTGCCTTGCGTATCTCTTGTGCCTGCTCATGAACCGTTGCATTTCTTGCCTCTGCGATAGCAATAGCATCAGCAATCATCTTATCGCTATAGTTAGATACATGCGACTTCGCCTTTGCGTTGAGTTTCCATGTCATAACGAGGTCGGCAGTGAACAGGCCATCGTTGTTACTATTGGCGCGTGGAGAACTATTAAGACCCGTGGCAACACGGATAGGACCGTCCAATAAATCGCTCATATAGTAGTCATACATTCCGCGAATACCCAATGAGAAAGTGCGGGTAATATTGAAATCAGCGAGAAGACCGAAACCAAAGAACGGAGCATAACCATATTTGCTACCTTCCTTTGTGTTTATTGAAACAGGCTCCGTGAATTTACCATCAACACTATTCGACTCAGGAGTATATGTAAAGAAACCAATACCTCCGCCGAGCAGACCATACAAGTTGAATATCGTTTGGTTACGCTTGGGGAAGAAGGCATCCACAAAATCAAAGGTTACCAATGCGGTGGCATTATACATATTACCGAACGATGTGCCTTCTTTTCTTGACCCGTCAGATTGCTTTGTTGCGGTAAATGAGTTCTTACCGTAATTAGCAACAAGGAATTCTACATTTAATCCCCATGTAGGAGTGAACTCATAACCTACACCGATGCCGGCATTTACTGTAAGGTCGCTTAGTCCCGAACCTAATTTTGCACCTTTCGATTCGTCCATATCAGCGAAAGTCATACCTACGGGAAGGTATATAATCCAATGCGACTCCTTTGGCTCAGGAGCGAGGTTGCTGTATTTCGTGCCGACCTCATACGGGTAGATGCCGCCGGTCATTGTGTCGGGAACAACAATTTCCGTTGCCGCCATGGCAAGGGAGGCAGACATCAAAAGCAAGCAAGCAATAAAGGTTTTATTTTTCATAACACTGATATGTTTTCAAGATGAGTGTGATTTTAAGATTTTGTGACATTTGAAGGGCAAATTCACCCTTTTTGTGCTTTCAAGTTGCAAAATTACAACTATTTTTTTATTTAGCAAACTTTTTCATTATTTTTTTTGTTTTTTTTTAAGTCACATTCAGTTATTATGCATTTTTCATTATCTTTGCACATAAGAAAGATAACCTCTGAAAAGTCAATTATTAATCTTTTTAATCATGGATATTTTATCACAAATGACAGAGCGTGCCAAGTTGCACCTCAAGCGTATTGTGCTTCCCGAAGGCGATGAGCCTCGTACATTGGAAGCAGCCGATATTATTCTCGGTGAGAAGATTGCCGAACTGACCCTTATCGGTAGTCCTGCCGTTATTCGGAAAATGGCAGAGGAGAAGGGTTATAAGAACATTGGCAAGGCAACGATTTTTGATCCGGCAACAGATCCGAAGATGGCAGACTATGCTCACCTTCTCTACGAGTTGCGCAAGAGCAAGGGTATGACGGAAGAGCAGGCTCAGGAAAAGGCTAAAGATCCGCTCTATCTGGGTTGCTTGATGATAAAAGCCGGTGATGCTGATGGTGAACTTGCAGGGGCAAGAGGTACGACGGCAGATACTATCCGTCCCGCTTTCCAAATATTGAAGACTAAGCCGGGTGTCGGTATCGTCAGTGGTGCCTTCCTTATGTTCACTCCTGCCAAAGCCTTAGGGGAAGACGGATTCCTCGTGTTTGCCGACTGCGCCGTTAATCCGTGTCCAACTGCACAGGAGTTGGCTCAGATTGCTGTGTCAACGGCAGAAACGGCTCGTTCCCTTGGTCAGATAGAGCCGAGAGTGGCAATGCTTTCATTCTCAACAAAGGGTAGTGCTAAGCACGAGCTGATTGACAAAGTGACGGAAGCGACCCGTATCGCTCATGAACTCGCACCTGATTTGAATCTTGATGGTGAGTTGCAGGCAGATGCTGCGCTCATTGAGAAGGTAGGAGCAAGCAAAGCTCCCGGATCTCCCGTCGCAGGCAAAGCCAATGTGCTTGTGTTCCCCGACCTGCAGGCAGGTAATATAGGATACAAATTGGTAGAGCGTTTCTCGGGTGCAAATGCTATCGGCCCTATTTTGCAAGGTATAGCCGCTCCGGTTAATGACCTTAGCCGCGGCTGCAAGGTGCAGGATATAGTGCAGATGATTATCATTACTGCTAATCAGGCAATATAGTGGTGACGAGTTTTCCGTGAGTATGCGTTTACGGCTACTAAAGGAAAGAACGGAGGAAAACAGATATATATAAAAAATGATAATATGAAGATTCTTGTATTGAATTGTGGCAGTTCGTCGATTAAGTACGCGCTGTATGACATGGACACCAAGCAGGTTATCGCCTCAGGTGGAGCAGAGCGTGTCGGTTTGGACAATGCTTTTGTTAAAGTGAAATTACCCAACGGGGAGAAGATTCAGGTTATGCATGATATTCCTGAGCATACCGAGGGTGTTAAGTTTATATTCTCCTTGCTTACAGATGCCGAGATAGGTGCTATCCGCAGTCTGAGTGAGATAGATGCCGTTGGTCATCGTATGGTGCATGGGGGTGAGAAGTTCACGGAGTCGGTACTTATCACCGATGAGGTTATCCGTGCCTTCGAGGCCGTCAGTGACCTTGCTCCGCTGCATAATCCCGCTAACCTGAAGGGTATCCGTGCCGTTAGCGAATTGATGCCGGATATGCCGCAGGTGGGTGTGTTCGACACCGCCTTCCATCAGACGATGCCTGATTACTCATTTATGTATGCTTTGCCGTATGAGGTATATGAGCAGTATGGTGTACGCCGCTATGGCTTCCATGGTACATCTCATAGGTATGTGTCTGCTCGCGCTTGCGAATTTCTCGGTTTAGATTACAACAAAGTGAAGATCATTACTTGCCATATTGGTAATGGCGGCTCGCTGGCTGCCGTTAAGAATGGTCGTTGCATGGATACCTCTATGGGTCTTACCCCTCTTGAGGGCGTGATGATGGGAACTCGCGCAGGCGATGTTGACGGCGGTGCCGTTACCTTCTTGCAGAAAAAGTTAGGTTTAGATGCCGATGCAATGTCGTCGTATCTGAATAAGAAATCAGGCGTAGCCGGCGTATCGGGTATAGGTAGTGATATGCGTGACCTTGAAAAGGCGTGCGCCGAAGGTAACAAACGCGCACAACTTGCCGAGAAGATGTACAATTACCGCATTCGCAAATACATCGGAGCCTACGCCGCTGCTATGGGAGGTGTGGATGTTATTGTGTTCACCGCCGGTGTGGGCGAGAACCAAACGTCGATGCGAGAGGCGGCATGCGATGGATTAGAGTTTATGGGTGTAAAGCTCGACAAAGAGGTGAACGCTAAGATTCGCGGAAAGGAAGCAGTGATTTCTACACCTGACTCGAAAGTTAAAATTGTAGTTATTCCAACCGATGAAGAGCTTATGATTGCCTCTGACACTATGGCTATCGTAAGCAAATAACTTTCTATTGTTCCGATAGCTGCATAGGTTATCGGAACAATATTTTTTCTACTGCCATAAAAACACAACACACAAAACCATGCCAAAAACAATAATTTACCAACTCCTGCCACGCACTTTTGCCAACTTCAACACTCACCCTGTTCATAATGGTGATATAACGCAAAACGGCTGTGGCAAGATGAACTATATAACCGCCTCTGCATTGCGTGAGATAAAGCAACTCGGGGCAACGCATATTTGGTTTACCGGCGTGATAGAGCACGCCACGCAAACCGATTACAGCGCATACGGTATTCGCAAAGATCATCCTGCGATAGTCAAGGGGAAGGCAGGCTCGCCGTATGCTATCAAAGATTTTTACGATATTGACCCTGATTTAGCGGAGGATGTGCCGCATCGTTTTCAAGAGTTTGAAGCGCTTGTCGCGCGTACTCACAGAGCAGGACTGAAAGTTATTATCGACTTCGTTCCTAATCATGTGGCGAGAGAGTATCATTCAGATAATCTGCCCGAAGGTGCGGAAGATCTCGGGGCGCACGACCACTCTGACTGGGCTTTCTCTCCTCTTAATAATTTCAGTTATCTGCCCGGTGAGAAATTCTCGCCGACCTTTGATATAGGTGACTATGAAGAGTTTCCTGCCAAGGTAACCGGTAACGACTGCTTTACAGCCCATCCCTCAAGAAACGATTGGTACGAAACGGTGAAACTGAACTACGGTATGTTCTATCGTGGCGGAAGAGAGAAGCAGTTTGAACCTATCCCATCCACTTGGAAAAAGATGCGGGATGTGCTGCTCTTTTGGGCAAGCAAGAATATTGACGGTTTCCGTTGCGATATGGCGGATATGGTGCCGCAAGAATTCTGGGAATGGGTAATACCGCAGGTTAAGAAAGCGTATCCGGCACTGATTTTCCTTGCTGAGATATACACACCTTCGTTGTATAAAGGTTATCTTGCTGCCGGTTTTGATTTCCTTTACGATAAAGTGGGTATGTACGACTATCTGCGTGCCGTAACCTCAAAGAACTATCCCGTGGAGGGTATCAGTCAGCAGTGGCAACAGACTGACGATATTCGCGCTCACATGCTCTATTTCCTTGAGAACCATGATGAGCAGCGTATAGCGTCCGGTTTCTTCTGCGGGCGGGGTATGTGTGCACAGCCCGCTATGATTGTTGCTGCTACATTAGGCACTAATCCGCTGCTTATTTATGCCGGGCAAGAGTTGGGAGAGAAGGGAATGTTGGCAGAAGGTTTTTCGGGAATAGACGGCAGGAGCAGTATCTTTGACTATTGCGGTGTACCCGCTTTACAAGCGTGGGCGAACGATGGCAAATGGGACGGCGCGAGGTTAGACGACGAACAAAAGGAACTGCGGGAGTTTTATAAAACGCTGCTAAATATAGCAAAGTCGGAAAAGGCCGTTTCGGAAGGCACAATGTACGACCTTGAATATGCGCAGGTAGAAGGCTTTAATAAGCATGAGCAGTTTGCCTATCTGAGGCATTATGAGCCTAAACCCTATTCGGGTAAGGGCAGAAAACCGGCTAAACAAGAAGAGAAAGAAACGATACTTTTCGTTCTTAACTTCGATGACAAGCAGGTGGATGTTAATGTGAGAATACCGGCAGAGGCATTTCGGCATCTTAATATTGATGAGACGAGTGAATATATTACTTTCCGCGATCTCTTGACGGGCAACACCTATAGTGCACCGTTTAACTCGTGTGTGCCTTTTGTTATTACCTTGCCTGCTTGGAAAGGAGCAATACTGAAAATAGAAGAATAGGGGTTAGCCCGATTGCGTATTATATGAAGGATTATTTGAAAATTATCCGTCCTGTTAATTTGCTTTTTATCATCATTCTTATGGGGCTGATGGAGAAGTTTGTGGTACGGGGTGTTATGCTTCATTATCAACTTGGTGAACCATTGACTTGGTGGGTGTTGCTTTTGCTGATTGTCGCCACTGTTTGTATTGCTGCGGGAGGATATGTGATCAACGATTATTTTGATGTTAAGATTGATGCAATCAATCGTCCTGAGAGGCTTATTGTAACTCGGGGAATAAGCAAGCAGCAGGCGATGCGGTATTTCCAACTATTGACAGGTGTAGGGGTAATCTGCGGTGTAGCTGTTGCGATAGTGCTTCGTAGTATGCCGTTAGGTCTTACTTTCGTAATCGTTCCGGGTATCTTATGGTTTTACTCGGCATCGTATAAACGGCAGTTTTTGCTCGGTAATCTGACCGTTGCTTTCCTTGCTGCTATGGTGCCTATGCTTATCGGATTTGCTTGCGATGCGGTGTTGAAGAAAGAGTTTGGGGCAGACTCCATGCTCGGGCAATATCTCGTCAATAAGTTATATCTGTGGCTTGCCGGTTTTGCTGCTTTCGCTTTCCTCACCACTTGGGCGAGAGAAATAATTAAGGATATTGAGGACCAAGATGGCGATCGGGAGTTAGAGTGCCACACTATAGCCGTTATGTACGGAGAGACGGTAGCAAAGGTGGTAGCAACAGTGCTTATTGTTGTTATTATGGCACTTGTGATATGGGTGTCGTTGCTTTTGCAGCCTAAGGGAATGGCGTGGAGCAATCTGACTACTCGTTATTGCCTGTTGATGGAGGTGGGTTTTGCAGGTGTTATTGCTCTTCTCTGGGCTGCCAAACTGCCGCAAGACTACCATAAAGCACAAGGAGCGATGAAAGCAATGATGCTCATCGGCTCCTTGTACGCAGTCTGCATATAATAAGAGTGCGATACTACAATCTGACAGCCGCCTACATGATAAGCCTTACTGCTTTGATTGCTTGGCGGCTCTTATGTTTATTATAATCAGCAGAACAAGGGTGACAACGAAGATTAGAGAAAATAGAGGTCTTAGTTCGGGTGTCAGACCTCCTTTGCGGGCATCGGCGTAGATGAAGGTGGACAGTGTTTCCAAGCCGCCACTGCCTTTGGTGAAGAATGTAACGCCGAAGTCATCGATAGAGAGTGTGAGCGCAAGAATAAATCCGCTTATCATTCCGGGGCGCAATTCAGGCAGAAGAACTTTTCTTAATGCCTGCATAGGTGTCGCCCCGAGGTCGAGGGCCGCTTCGTAGATATTGGGGTTCATCTTCGTCAGGCGAGGCATAACAGATAGGACCACATACGGAGTGCAGAACACCACATGAGCGATGCAGACCGTCGTTATGCCGCGGCTAATACCGAAAAATACGAAGAGAAGGAATAGCGATATACCCGTCAAAATATCGGGGTTAATCATAGGTATGGAGTTAAGAAACTGAATACTGCGGCGAGCCTTCTGCTTCATATTGTATATGCCTATGGCTGCGAGTGTGCCGAGCAGGGTAGAGCAGGCGGCGGCAATAAGGGCAATGACGATAGTGAAGAACACTGCGCGATAGAGGTTCGGATCAACGCGCACTTGTGTCGTTGCATCATAACCGGTGAACAGGTTCTCATATAACTGAATGGTGAACCCCGTCCAGTTTCCGAAAACCTTACTCTTCGTGAATGAGAATATTATAATGAGAATTATAGGCGCATAAAGTACGATAAGCAGCGACCAAAGGTACGACTGCCCTGCCACTCGTTTGAGTGCCGATGATCTCTGACGCTTTTGCGCTTCTAACTGTGCTGAAGTCATTTAGTAATTGTGAATTAAAAAATTATATATTAGGGTGCGGAAGTAACGCAAATTAAAGGAGCAATGAAACTTAAATCAATCCGCTTTTTTGCGAGTCATCACTTTTATCTTGGTCGAAGAACGAGGTGATGGCAATAATAAGTAACATTATCAGCGATAGTGCTGCGCCGTAGTTCCACATCGTTATTCCTCCCTCGCTGAAACTGCGCTGAATAAGTGAGCCGAAGAGTGTAATCTTATTGTGTGTGAGCAGTTCTGCAATAGCGAAGGTGCTGACTGTCGGCATAAAGACCATCACAATGCCCGAATATATACCCGGAACGGAGAGTGGCAATATCACTTTCTTAAACACTTCTCTTTTATTTGCGCCGAGGTCTTCTGCCGCCTCAAGGAGTGAGCGATCCATCTTCTGCAAAGTGTTATAAATAGGATAAATCATAAAAGGCAGGTAGTCGTAGCACAAACCGAAGATTAGTGCACCTTCGCCAAGCGGCAGTCCGAACAGGTTGAATAGTTCCACGGTGGCGAGAGTTCTTAGCAGGAAGTTTATCCACATAGGAAGGATAAAAAGCATCGCCATAACTGCGGGAGTCTTAAATTCCGCCGTTGCCATAATATATGCCGCAGGGTAGCCGAGTAGAAGGCATACGATAGTGGTTATCAAGGCTATGGCGAACGAGTAGATAAGAGTGTTGACCGCCTCTGAGGTGTGGAAAAACTTAACGAAATTCTGTATTGTGAAATTGCCGGCACTATCGGTAAAGGCATAATAGACGATCAGCAATAGCGGCAGAACCACAAAGAGCACAAGAAAGAGCACATACGGCCATGCCCACGTGCGGCGACTTCCTATCGTAGTACGAAGATTATTCATTGTTATTCTTGCTCTTTAAGTTTTTGTAAAGGTTTAAGCGTTATTACCTCAGGCATTATCTGAATGCCGACTCTATCGCCGTCGTCCCACACATCGTTAGTGTTGACAATAATGTCGTGCCCTTCATCGGTGCGAATCGTCAGATGATAGTGGTTCCCTTTGTAGAGAATAAAGTGCACCTCACCCGACAAGGCTCCGTCCTCTTCATGGTCTAATAATTCTATTGACCTGAACGGCACCAATACCTGCACCTTATCGCCCACAGCGAAGCCTGTCAATTTATCTGCTTCAACATCCCAATCGTTATCAAGGAAGCGAACTTTGCCGTTTTTGAGAATTTCGCCTTCCAAGTAGTTGTAGATATAGTGTTCTTTTTTGACGATCTGAATATCCTCAGGTTTGACTAACATCCCTACTTCTTTTCCGGGTGCGAACTCGTGGTAATCTTGCACCATAAATTCGTAGCCGTCCTCAGTCAGAACAACCATTTCATAGTGCACTCCTTTGAAGATGCATGATTGTACTGTGCCGTACCACTTTGTGAACTTGCCCTTTGGTACGCGGTCGTTGGGGTCATAGTCGTCTTGCTGCTTAGCGATGGCGGCATCTTGAGCCTTCGCCGATTTTCTGTTTTCTGCCTTAGATTCCCAAATATAGATATCTTCCGGACGGATAACTATATCTACCGGCATATTCTCGCCGAAGCCTTCGTCAACGCAGTCGAACTCCTTGCCGCAGAATTTTACTCTGCGGTCTTTTATCATTACACCTGAAAGAATATTGCTCTCGCCGATAAAATCTGCCACGAAGCAGTTTTGCGGTTCGTTGTAAATATCCGTTGGGGAACCTATTTGCTGTATTTTTCCTTCGTTCATCACCACCACGCGGTCGGAAAGCGTCAGTGCCTCTTCCTGATCGTGGGTAACATATATAAAGGTGATACCGAGTTTCTCATGCATCTCTTTCAACTCGAGTTGCATATCTCGGCGCATCTTAAGGTCTAATGCTGCCAATGGCTCATCAAGCAGAAGTACCTCCGGCTGATTGACGATAGCGCGAGCGATGGCGACGCGCTGTTGCTGACCGCCCGACAAGGAATCGACATCGCGATATTCGTAGTCAGACATTCCGACGGTTTTGAGTGCTTGCTTCACTTTTTTTACAATAACATCGCTCGCTAATTTTTTCAGTTTGAGACCGAAAGCGACATTATCAAATACATTAAGATGCGGAAATAATGCGTATTTTTGGAAGACGGTGTTTACCGGACGCTTATGTGGCGGGGTGCCGGTTATATCTTCCCCCTTCAAAAGAATATCCCCCGAAGTGGCTACTTGAAACCCCGCTATGCATCGGAGTAAAGTCGTCTTACCACAACCGGAAGGACCTAAAATAGTAACAAACTCGCCTTTCTTTACTGAAAGACTTACATTTTTGAGTGCGAACTTGCCATCATCGAACTGCTTGCTCACATTGTTAACCTCAATAATGTACTCGCTCTGCGTACCTGTCGCCTGAGCGTCTGTCCCCAAAGGAACTAAGTTTGTCTGTTGCATTTTCTATGGAACTGTAAAAGAAAACATAAAATGAGTTAAATAATTTGCGGCGCAAAGGTAATAATTATTGGTAATTTACGCAAGAAAAAAAGTAAAAAATCATAATTTCACGCCAAGCGTATTGTATTTTGAGTTATTGTGTATAATAATTATTTCTCCATCGGAGGTTAGTGTTTTTTTATTATTCAGAGTGTTGTCAATATCTTTTGTGGAGGTATAAATTGCAGGTTTAGTAAGCGGAATTTGATTTTCGTTATCTGCTACGACATTGCTTTGCGAATCTACATAATTCCACAAAACGCTTCTCAGATACATTTCCACGAGTGTTCTTGCCGCACTGACTGCCGTGTTGAGCCTTACCCAGCCTTGTGTAAAAACGGCAGATTTTGCGTCTCCGAGCACATAGTCCACATAACTGTTGAAAGCGGAGAGACAGGCAGTATAAACGGAAAGGTGATAGAACGGAGTGCCTTGCGTGTGCAGATTTTCATCGCCGAGTGCCAGGCTATTGAGTGCCACCGTATATGGTTCAAGGCAATACTGAGTTATGTCGGTTGCCATTTGCGATGCAGATGACGGCAGATTCATCTTATCAATGATTGCTTGCGGGAACATGCTGATAGAGTCGGTAAGAATAGGGTATGCCTTTGCCGCCGCCAGGCGGATAGCCCCGCGAGTGGTATTTTTGTTGCGTTCTTGTTTGAGGTCGTAATAGAGGCTTAGGGTGTCAGTGGTAACGGTGAGGACTGTCTCGTCCCATGTAAGGCTGCGAAGAGGTGAGTTGAAGGAGCAGGTTGCGCCTGTAGAAATATCGAATAACTCTCCCGTCGAGGTTGTTACATGCTGAATGGAATTGATGTGGAAATGCCCCGTAAACATCACCTGCACCCCCGCGTTAATAAGTCGCTGTTGAACATCGTCAAGTTCAGGCATGCCGTCCGTTAGATTGGCAATATAATTTTTTGCAAAGCGTTTGTGTCCGTCGAAGTGCTCTACTATGTTATGGTGCATCATACCTATTACTGCTCTGCCGTCTTGTTTGGCGGTTGCGGCTGCCTGTTCTGCCCAAGTGAGAACATCTTCGGTCAGTCCGCCGGCAGAGGCGCGAGAGGTGGTGTTAGGTTGGTTGCTGTCGAGGCAGATGAGAGCAAGTCCGTCTGCGGGATAGACCATATACGACAATCCGCCTGCCATTTGCATTACGGCATCAGCGTAGCCGCAGTTGTTATAAAGAATAGCGAAAGAGTCGGCAGAGAGATTAGGGATAGAGGCGCTACTTTTGTAGGAATAGGCAGAGGGGTTGTTAATGTCGTGATTACCGGGAATAACATATACTTTTATCCCTTCCGTGACAAGACCGTTGAGAGCTGTACTTACATAGTGATGACTAACCGACTCACCGTCTTTTGTTAAGTCGCCTGCTATAAGAACGAAATCGGGGTGGGCGACACGGATGCGAGCTACGATGCTGTCAAATAGTTCTGCGCTATGTTCATTCAACTTCGGATCGCTTGAAAAATCGGCAGTACTGTCAAACAGAGTGGTGTCAAGTACATGAGGGTCACTTATTACCATAAAACGGCAGTTGTTCTCTTGCGCTGATGCATGCGATATGTTGAAACTCGCGGCAAAGCTAACGAGAAGCAAGCATAGTAGTGTGCGAAATAGTTGGTTCATAGAGATATTTTGTCTTTGTTATGGCAGGTACTCTATTTCAATACCTGCTCGTTTGAGAAGGTCAATACCGTCGGTGAGGCGATATAGTTCACCATAAACAACGCGTTTGATACCTGCTTGAATAATCAGTTTCGAACATTCGAGGCAGGGCGAAGCGGTAACATATAATGTTGCGCCATCGGATGAGTTATTCGAGCGTGCCACTTTCGTAATGGCATTTGCTTCGGCGTGAAGGACATAAGGCTTTGAGGTGTTATTCTCGTCTTCGCAGTTGTTCTCAAAACCGGAGGGCGTACCGTTATAGCCATCGGAGATTATCATTCTGTCCTTGACGAGCAGTGCTCCTACTTGTCGGCGTTTGCAGTAGCTGTTTTCTGCCCAGACACGCGCCATTCGCATATATAGAGTGTCCTTATTCTGCATAGTCTTACTTGTTTATCAGTTCTGTGGCAAATTCTTTGATATTAATGCCATCAAAGGTGCCGGACGACATAAGCAGCAGTGCGAGCGGTTGTCCGGCGGCAGCAGTGTCGGCGGCTGCTTCCCGCAGTGCTTGTTGCAGGGCGTTGCTATCGGTGAAGACGCGTATATTGGGTGAGGCAAAAGCTTCTGTTACCTCTTCTGCGGTGATGGGCGTCAGACGCTTATGTTCCACCACCTTGGGGTTAAAGTAAACGAAAGCCTTATTTGCCTTAGCCATACAGCCTTGGTATTGCGGTAAGAAATCTGCCATAAGTGAAGAGAAAGTATGCAGTTCCATGGCAGCCACTAAATACATCGCGGGATATTGTTCTCTAACTGCTGAAACAGTTGCTCTCAGTTTAGAAGGTGAGTGTGCAAAATCTTTGTATGCAATAGCTTCGAGTCGGCCGTTAGCGTTACGCTTCTCAGCTATTTTTTCAAGACGATTGGAAGCACCGGAGAAGTCGGCAATGGCGGACATAAAATCTTCCCTGCTGACACCTATCTCTTGGCATGCGAGCATCGCAGCGTGCATATTTTGCAAGTTGTGTTGCCCGAATATACCGAGTGGTCTGTCGGGGACAAGTGCTTCGTAGGGGTGCTTCGTTATATCCGGGCGTGAGTGTGCGGCTATATCGCGCAGGTTATCATCGCCGTTGTAGTAGATAAGATGCCCGTCGGGTTCTATCAGGTCTGCGAAACGCCGAAAAGTATCTACATATTGCGGGAAAGTGGGGAAGACATTAATATGGTCCCATGCGATGCCTGTCAGTATAGCAATATGCGGGTGGTAGAGATGGAATTTAGAACGCGGGTCAAGGGGTGAAGTAAGATATTCATCACCTTCAAACACTGCCACTTCGGCGGTGTCGGAGAGGCGCACCATTCGCTCAAAGCCTTCAATCTGCGCTCCTACCATATAGTCTGCCTCGATACCGAGTTTTCGCAGGACATAAAGAATCATTGCCGTGGTAGTGGTCTTGCCGTGCGAACCGCCCACGACAATACGCTTTTTGTTGCGTGTTTGCTCATACAAGTATTCGGGGAAGGAATATATCTTCAGTCCGAGTTGTTGTGCTTTTTGTAACTCAGGATTATCTTCGCGGGCATGCATACCGAGGATAACGGCATCAAGGTCGGGTGTTATGCGCTCGGGGTGCCAGCCTATCTCACGGGGCAGCAGACCGGCGTCTGCGAGGTGAGTGCGAGCAGGATCGAAGATCTCGTCGTCGGAGCCTGTGACTTTGTAACCATCCTTCGAGGCTACGGCGAGAGCAAGATTATGCATTGCTGCTCCGCCTATGGCAATAAAGTGAATCTTTGTCATAACTACTTAATTGAATCAGCCTATATAGGCAGGTGCTTTGATTATTTTGCGAGTCGGTATGCACTACCGGCAAGTGAGCGGACAACACCTTGCATCTCGAGTCCGAACAGCAGAGAAGACACTTCGGCGAACGAGATACCTGATATTTCTACAATATCGTTTACCGAAGCTCCGTCTTCGTAGGGTTGCAGTGCTTTTATTATCTCTTTTTCCGCGGGCGAGAGGCTGGTGGAGTAAGAAGCGAAGGATACGGTATTAGAGTCGTCGTGGAAGAGCGGAAGTTGCGTATCAACCTGTTCTGATTGCCAGCCGAGCGTGTCAATAATATCGGCAGCCGAAGTTACGAGTGATGCAAACTGTCGGTGAATGAGTGTGTTGCAACCTGCTGAGTTGATGTCGGTTGGTCGTCCGGGGCAAGCGAGCACATCCCTGCTATAACTGAATGCTGTATGGGCGGTATTGAGTGACCCGCCCCGCGCCTTTGACTCAACAACGAGTACAGCTTGCGAGATGCCCGCCACGATGCGATTGCGGAACAGAAAGTTTTGTCGTTCGGGGCTTGTGCCTGACATATATTCCGTCATCAGTCCGCCGTTTCCGAGCATCTGCACTGCTATCTGCCTATGCATGGCGGGGTAGATACGGTCTAAACCGTGTGCGAGTAAGGCTATCGTGGGTATGCCTGCTTCGAGTGCTGCCTTATGCGCCTCTATATCAATGCCGTAAGCCAAACCGCTTACAATAGTGAGGTTAGGCACGGCTGCCGCTAAGTCGCGAACAATATTATGACACAGTTGTTTGCCGCGGTCGGTGCAGTCGCGAGTGCCTACAACAGATAGGAATTTACCTCCGAAAGAGATATTCCCTTTCCCGTATAAGATTACGGGGGCATCATGCATCATTCGCAGACTTTTGGGATAGTCGTCATCACTCCACGCCCAGGTGTTCAGACGATGTTTTTCAACGAAATTGAGTTCTTGCTCTGCTCTTTTCAGAGCGGCATCTCTGCTATGAATCAGGCGGCTGACTGCTTCTTTGCTCAGTTCCGTCTTGTTTAGAAAGTCAGATGGTGAGGCGGTAAAAATCTCTTTTGACGAACCAAACAGGTCTAATAACAGCCTTGCCCCTATCACCCCGACATTGGGTAATAGAGGTAAGGCTATATCATATAACCTGTCTGCCGTCATTTCTTCGGACCGAAGCAAAGGTCTCCGGCATCGCCGAGTCCCGGAACGATATATTTATGTTCGTTGAGGATAGGGTCGATGGCTGCTACCCAAAGAGTGGTGTCTTCCGGCATCACTGTTTGCAGATAATCGACGGATTGTTGCGATGCTATAACCGCAGCGAGGTGCAGTTTCGATGGCGTTCCGTTGCGCAGCATAGCGTGATAACACAGGTCCATCGAACTGCCGGTGGCGAGCATCGGGTCGGGCAGGATAAGCGTCTTCCCCTCGAGAGATGGCGCTGCAAAATACTCTACCACGATGTCAAGGTCGGTGTGGGTTTGGTCGCGATACTGACGATATGCAGATATGAAAGCGGACTCTGCCCCGTCGAAGT
>CAKZZM010000007.1 GCA_937885465.1 uncultured Bacteroidales bacterium | reverse complement strand
AATGCCAAACTTGTTTGAGCATTGCCGAGCGTGAGAAAGGGCTGGAACAGAACTCTACCTCAACTCCATACTCGGCAAACACCTCTTTAGCCACGCGTTGGATAATCTCTTTCTTATTCTCATGCTCTGTGCTAAATCCAACCACATGACCGACCGATGATCGTGAAGCTATTAAGGCGCACCGAGAATGTCCGGTGAACATTCGAAGGAGTAAGTGCGCAGCGCGAGTTCGCTTAGCGAACATAGAATTCCTTAAAGCCGAGACAACCGACACATGACCGAGCAACAAAATGCCTAAAAAACGCACGTAAGAAAACGATTTTTGCAAATATACTTGCATTTGTGCGAAAAATATTGTAATTTTGCAACCGAAATTGGGATAGTGTGTTATGATTTTCACAGAAACTCAAAAAATAGCGGCTTGGAGAAATGCGATACCTGTAGAAGGGTATTCTTCGGATATGTACCGTAAAGATTTATGCGGCGCATGGATGGCATGGAATAAATATGGGGTTCAGGATAGTCCTTTAGGATGGGAGATTGACCATATTTTTCCTGTTGCTTTGGGTGGAGATGAAAGTAACCAAAATCTATGCGCTATGCAACATCAGAATAATGCAAGCAAGGGTGATGATTATCCAACTTTTAATGCCGTAATAACTGCAGATGGTAATGCCAATGTTAGGCATGAGCGAACGATGATAATCAATAAAATATTGCGACAAGAACTCCAAAAACTATATCCGAATGCTTAAAAATCTAACTATATTAGGATTGTTCGGCTTGTATGATTATAAGTTCGACTTTCAGACCGATAGTGATACTCCAACTTTCATTACCGGTCCGAACGGCTATGGAAAAACTACAGTACTCAATATCATTGATAGTTTATATCGCGCCGATTTTGAGTATTTGAGAGCGTTGCCATTTTCAATGCTATATTGTACATTAGAAAGCAATAATACTGAATATAATCTTCATGTCGTTAAAGTTGATGGGTCGTTGAATAATGAGCTCTCTTGTGATTTTCACGATGTAACGAACAATAAAGTAATAGAAACATTTAATTATCCTAAAGAAAATCCCAATGCTGTTTCGTTATTTTTCCATGCAGAGAAACATTATTATATTAAAGACCAAAGACTGACCACAACCCTTGAATTTGACCGGCATAGTCGTTTTAATACGGTAAAGCTCAACGCACAGCATTTTGAAGATTATTTGGAACGACTACAACAATCAATTAAAGATAACTTGCAAGTCAGCCAACTGCAATTCACTGGAGCAATTACTCAAGAAGAATACAATAAGCAGAAGGCGCAATTATTAGATAAGTTCCAAACGCTAATCCGTTTGAAAATCATGTCATTTGACATTCAAGAGTACAACGAACAAAATTCAATGTTCCTGAAGGCCACTTTGGATGCCTATGAGAAAGCCTATGAAACTAATGCAGAACAAATCAAACGTATAGAAGCTTTTATAGATATTATTTCCAAGTACGAATTTGCTAACAAAGAAATGCAAATTAGTATGAACTACGGTTACCGTTTTGTTGCTAAAAATTATTATCGGTCGCTTCTTGAATTAGAGCAACTTTCTTCAGGAGAGCAGCATATCTTGGTACAAGTTTATGAACTATTGTTCAAAGCACCTACCGATGCCCTGATTTTGGTTGACGAACCGGAGTTATCGGAGCATTTGGCTTGGCAGGCATTGTATTTGCGTACAATGAAGAAGATTCTTTCTTTGTCAAAAGCGCAATGCATTGTTTCTACGCATTCCCCGCAAGTTTTTGAGAGTAACTGGGATATTGCTATAGATCTTTACGAACAAAGCAAGCGTCATCTTATCTAACTACGGCTGGTTCGTTAAGAAATACTACAGAGCAGCAGCAACCCCAATATACAGAGGCTGTTATCCGGCAGACATGTGCATCTGATATAGGGCTGAAGTTTGTCTTTGTCGTCGTAGAGGATATCGAAGACAAGCAAGCCTATGAGAAATTCTTTTCAGCAGAAGAAGTGCATGTAATGATTTCCCAAGATTTCGATGGTAATAGAGGGTATCAAAATGTAGAAGATATTGTTTCGCATATCCGTCAAGATGAAGTCACTTCGCGAATCTGCGGAATACGTGACGCTGATTACACGAGGTATGAAGATGCTCCACATGTTTTTCCAGAAGCAGTTTTTACTACTGACCAGCGTGATCTGGAGATGATGCTTCTTGCATCCAATTCGGTGCAAGGTGGTTTAGCAAATTGGAAGAGAGGCATTGCAAATTTGTTGCCACAAGTATATGAGGAGGCTCGACAAATTGGGTACATGCGTGCTGCTAATCATGTATGTAATCTTGGATGCAATTTCAAGCGCAAAGTAAAATTGTCTAAAGTATGGGATGATAGTACGCATCAATTGAAGGATAATTGGCTGGAAGAATTAACGGATTTGTTTATTCAAAACTCAGCCAATACTCAAAGTCCGCATTACCCCTACACAAAAGAGAAGTTAAATGCATTCATAGACAAAAAACACCTTGCATCAGAGTCTGTATATAATATTTGTCAGGGGCACGATGTAGTATGGTTGTTGTATAGCCGTTTGCCACAGAATAATTTTGATGTAAAAGAGATTACGGATAAGATGATAGAATCTTATTCCGAATTGGATTTCAAGGCAACTCATCTATGTGCAACCTTGCTAAACTGGGCAAAAATAATTAGATAGCATTTTGCTTTAATACTTGGTTCCTAAAAAACGACTGGACATCTTTTTTAGAACTAAAACTATCCAAGGAAAGAACCAGAATGCTCGTGCGAAGGCGCGGGCTTTTTCCGTAGATATATTTGGATAGTTAAGGTAAGTCCAGTCAATCATCCTTAGGAACCGAATATAAGCAAACTACAAAAGTCTGCGCTCTTTTTGTGTCTATACGTCAAATAAGCATCAATAATATAAACAATATATTTCAAAGGGAGCAACGCCGAAAATCCTATAAAGAGTAGACAAACAAATTATCAATTTTATGGAAAAAAAACGAAAATTACTTCTTTTTTCCTTGCTGTTAGTAGCAGTGGGGATGAGTGCAGAGCCGATAGTGCGTGTAGTGAGCACCGGCGGTTCTGACAACGCGTTTGCCACGGAGAGTGTGCGCAAACTGGTATTGTCCACCGAAGGTGTGGATGTAGTGAACAATGCAGGCATAGTGCTGCTGAGTGTGCCGAAGGCAGATATTGTCCGTGTGGAGTTTACAGAAGGAACTCCCGACACGCCAGGAGCAGTAGGACAAGTTCCAAGTGACCAAGTACAATGTACAAAGTTTATCCGCAACGGACAACTCTATATTATGTACAAAGGGACAATGTACGATGTACAAGGTCGAATAATCAAAAGTGAGAACTAAAAAACAAGCAATAATGAAAAAGATTATCTTAATGGCAGTTGCCGCCATAATGGCAATGAGTGTAAGCGCACAAGGCACAATGAAGAAAGTGCGTGTGTATGAAGGTAATACGGTAGTATTTGAACAGAATTACGATGCAGTGGACAGCATTGTTTTTGTGGATGTAGAAGTGCCGTCTGTTCCTACAGGCGAACTCAGTGGCAAGTTCTCTGTCAGTGCCACCACGCAGGTTCAGTTCTCGCAGGGTAACTTGCAGTATCAAGCCAGCACGAATACTTGGCGATTTGCGGAGAATCAGTGGGATATGGTCGGTATGGGTTATGGTCAGACGGATGAGAATACTTGCTATATCGGTGGAACGGTAGAGGGCAGTGACAATCGTCAGATTAGTGCTACTTATAGCGGTTGGATAGACCTGTTTGGTTGGGGCACGGGCAGTAATCCCACAAACACAAGCACCGATGATAGCGACTATTCCACCTTTACCGATTGGGGTGTGAATACTATTTCCAATGGTGGCAATACAGCCAACACTTTTCGCACGCTGACAAAGGACGAGTGGGTATATTTGTTCTATACACGAACAAACGCTGCCACACTGTTTGGTTTGGGTAGTGTGAATGGCGTAAACGGCACTATCCTTTTGCCGGACAACTGGACGCTTCCCGAAGGTGCGAGTTTCACTACCAGCACCACACAGGGTCTTGCAGACCAAGGCAGTTATTACGATAACTCTAATGGCAACAACTTCTCTCACAACACCTACACTGCGGAACAATGGGCAGTGATGGAGTCTGCGGGTGCTGTCTTTTTGCCTGCTGCGGGCATCCGCTACGGCACGCGTGTGGACGGTGTGGGTCCGGGCGGTTACTACTGGTCGGCTACGCCTAACGACACGTACGACGCGTGCTTCCTCAGCTTCAGTTCGGCCTTCCTCGATCCGCAGGACGGCAGCGGCCGCTGCATCGGGCTTTCCGTCCGTCTTGTGCGTTAGTTTTAGAATGAATCCCATAATCCTTGTTCTCCCCAAAAAACGAGAGCAAGCGCGGGTGTATGCTTGCATACGCAACCCGCCGAAGCCGAGTTTGGCAACATTGCAAATGTTGAACAGCACGACCTTTCTCTACTGCCATCTTAATCAGCTGTCCGACACCGTTCTGGTCGAGAACCTGGAACGGGTCAACCTTCAATAAGGTATTCTATGTTCGCTTCGCTCACTCGCGCGCCGCATTTATTCCTC
Organism: uncultured Bacteroidales bacterium; assembly: GCA_937885465.1. Lineage (GTDB taxonomy): Bacteria > Bacteroidota > Bacteroidia > Bacteroidales > Paludibacteraceae > Colicola. Next base: position 313 of record CAKZZM010000007.1, on the reverse strand, counting down.
ACTCAGTCCACAGGACTTCGTTCGGTGCGGCTGTTTCGCTTCATCTTCTCCAGATAAGCCGGCAGGAACGAAGCGATGTCGTCGCGGCTGTAGCAACGGGGTCCCCATAGAGCTTGCTCGTATGGGGTGTCCTACGAAGGTCATCTGAGTGAGGTCGTTGGTACCGAACGAGAATTTTTGTGCAAGGGAAGTAAATGCTTGCATTTGCAACTTCCCGATGCCAAAAATGGCAACGCTCGCAGAGTGTTGAAGTACTGTGCCTCGGTAGCGATACGGTCGGCGGTCAGAGCGGCACGCGGAATCTCAATCATCG
>CAKZZM010000006.1 GCA_937885465.1 uncultured Bacteroidales bacterium | reverse complement strand
TCTCGGTGTCAATGCGATTGAACTGATGCCTGTCTCAGAGTTTGAGGGCAATCAGCCCCCCGCCATGTTTTTATCAACATTCGGGAGTTGAATCCAATCACCCATTTCTAAATCAAATTCAAACGGATCAAATTTTGTCATTCCTCCCCAATGATAAAATGTCAACTCTCCGAAATATGCTTGACCATTTACCTCATAAAAATCACATCTAACTTCCGGAATTCCTTTGGAAAGTTTTTCCGCCATTTTTATCATTTCCTCAAAGCTTGCTGGTTTTGATGGCAATGTATCAGCATTGGGATGACCATTTATTACATCAATGTGCCGGAATTCCATATCAAAGAAATCAAACTTAGTTTCCTTACTTTCATCTCCGCGCTCCGTTGCAATAAATAGGGCTTTTGCAATCCCATCCATTGTGAAGAATTTATAATCCGGAAGTTCATGAGTTATACTATCCTCCATATATTGCTCAGCAAAGACTACTGGTTTGACATATTTATATGCCCACTCGCGTGCATCCCAATAAAAATTATGCTTTAACGCAGCACCTAATTTCTTTTTCGCTGCCTCTAAATCAAATTGAGACTTGTCTCGACACACAACAACACTTCCACTATCGTGGTTACATTTGAGCACAAACTGATCAGGCAATTTATCAATATCTATTTCATCTACAGATTTCCACACAGCTAATGTGGGAATCACATGCTCTGCCCCAATTTTGTCCGCAACATATTGTTTTACGCGATACTTATCTACCAAAGTAAAGTATAGCGGATTATGGTCATAAAGTTTTAACCATTGCAATTTTTCATTGAATGTCTTTGGATTATCCAAATCTAATTCATAACCCATAATCATCCGCCAAAGCGTTTTAATGTAGAACTTATCTGACATCAGCTTTGGGCACTTTTTAATCATGTCATAACCCAAGGCATAGTACGGGTTACGAGCATATCGTTTAATTTTTTTGAACATATCGTGTATTATTTATTCATTATTACCATCAAAGATATTAAGCAAGTCAAGCATCCACTGCATGCGGAGACATATCAATCTGGTTTATGTTGGGAAGGAGTTCATATTATATTGCTAATTGATTAATGGTGAGCGCACTGTGCGATAATATTGTTTATGTATTCATACATATAACAATAATCAGATAAGCATTATGGTATTTGTAACTGCATTTTTAAATTCATCAATTCTCGTTTTAAAGAGGCATGTCCAATACTTCTCTGTAAACGAGAATTCAACAACGAGATTTTCAACGTCACAGGCAATGAGACAATGGGTCTAATGTTCTGTATCGTCAAAAAAGAGCGGATATTAGAAAAAAGAAGAGAGGCACTTGAGAATGTAGAATGCTGAGTCAATTCATCTTCCGCCTGTGTTAATGCATTCATAAGAGCCGCATTGATATGCTTATCACGTTGCGTTTTCAAATTTGAGATTCCAATCTCAAGTGATTGTTTTCTTTGTTGGTTATAAAAATACGTACTGGCATCTTGATTCGCCAGATGTATACCATTAATATCAATAAGTTTAATCTCAAATTCATTTTTTTTGTGTAATCGTTCTATCTCTAAAAATTGAGTAGAAAGTAGTTCTTGCAAGCGATTATATTGCTCGGTTGATAATTTTTGTTTTTGATCTAACGTAAGCCGAATTAAAGAATCCGATAAAATAGTTGCATTCACATCGCCAACATGAGATACGTAATCTTTGTTATATGAAATCATATCCCAATAAAGACTATCTGCTTGGGCTATATGTTGTGCATAACTTTGTTTTATACTTTCTTGAGAGTTACGAAATGCTATATTCGCATAGATGAGATACGCCGCAAATGCTATACAAAAACAAGAAAGCACCCACAGAAACAATTTTCCATAATGTGACACAAAGCCATTATTAGACTCTAATTGCGTTGTTTGAGGATGTCCACACATTTTCTTTTTAGATTACTTTAAACATACTATTTTTTACCTGCAACAAGATTAAACTTATTGATAACCCCTTTGTAATATTTTTGAGATTACGGCAACAATGGAAGACCTAATTCGGCGAGATATTTATTGTGCTCAGCCTTAACGGTTTGGATGGATTTTTCAATCGCTACCAGTTGGTCATGGACGCTGTTTATATCTATCGGCGTTTCGTCTTGTGAAAGATTGACATAACGGGTGATGTTCAGATTAAAGTCATTCTCTTTAATCTCGGACATGGACACCAAGCGGGAATAACGTGGTTCCTCCATACGATACTGATATGTCTTTACGATATCCTCAACATCACTGTCTCTGAGAGTGTTTTGTCGTTTATCTTTTTGATAGTGCTCTTCCGAGGAAGCATTGATAAACAATATTTTGTCACTCTTGCGGCACTTCTTGAGAACCAAGATACAAACAGGGATGCCAGTTGAATAGAACAGATTAGCCGGCAAGCCGATAACTGCATCTATATTGTCATCTTCAAGCAGTTTCTTACGGATGTCATATTCTTTGCCTCCGCGGAATAGAACGCCATGCGGCAATATGATTGCCATCGTTCCTTCATCACTCAGATAATGGAATCCATGCAACAAGAATGCAAAATCAGCAGCAGACCTTGGTGCAAGTCCATAACGACTGAATCGGTAATCCTTTGCTGTCTCTTCCGATGGATCCCAACGAAGTGAGAACGGTGGATTGGCGACTACGGCATCAAAAGTTATTTTCTTTGCAGGATTATCTTCTCTAAGAATACTCCAATCATTTGCCAATGAATCACCATGATGAATCTCAAACTCCGTATCTTTCACCCCATGCAATAGCATATTCATCCGAGCAAGGTTGTACGTCGTAATATTCTTTTCTTGTCCGTAGATTTTTCCTATCTTATTAGGTCCCATTTGATTGCGAACATTCAGCAGCAAAGAGCCTGACCCACACGCGAAATCAAGAACCTTGTTTATCTTACTTTTATTGCCCGTTTTCGAATCCTGACAATCCAGAATAACGATTCGCGACAAGATAGTAGAAATCATTTGCGGCGTGTAGAATTCACCTGCTTTTTGCCCGGAACCGGCTGCAAACCGACCTATCAGATATTCATATGCGTCACCTAAAGAATCTGAATCTGTCGAAAACTCATTTAATCCTTCTGATATTGTCGTAATAACACGTGCCGACAGTTTATTGCGCTCTGTATAGTTCTTTCCTAATTTTTCAGAATTCAAATTAACCTCTGAGAACAAGCCTTTGAAGGAACTCTCAAACGAATCGTTTTCGATATACTTAAACCCTTCTTGCAAAGTAACAAGTAGATTTTCACTTTGCTTCCGAGCCAATTCTACAATGTTATCCCACAAGTATTTAGGCTCAATGACATAGTGTATCTTGCGACGCATCTGTTTTTCAAACAGAAATATATCGTCAGGGTTTTCTTCATACCAAATTTGCAGGGGACTACTAACGCCCATTTTCTCCATAATATCTTTGGGTGTTTCCGGATATTCTGTCCCAAGTTCTTTTTGTGCAGCCTTAACATAGTTATCCGAAAGATATTTCCAGAAGAGGAAAGACAACATATAATCGCGGAAGTCATCCGCCATCATAGATCCTCGCAGTTCATTTGCTATATCCCAAAGGATTTTGCCTAATTTGTGTTGATTAGTATCGCTCATATATTTTCTTGTTGACTATTTGGAATTACAAAATGGAATGTCTTTGTCAAAAATTCCACAACATCCTTTATCATTTGTTTATTATCATTAGTCATAATATCCCATTGCGGATAATACACATCGCGATGGGTCAATGCGTTCTCTTGATTCAAAAGTTCATTTGCATGAGGAAAACCTAAATGTTCTAACATTGCAGAAGGGCTTTTATCTCCTATGAATGCAGTTATATTCTCTAATAGTTGCCGGAGCATAGCTGCATGGTATATTTCCAAAGCGTCATTCCTTATCGCATCCCTTAAAAGTTGTAATAAGCGCAAATGATACAACCACACACTATGTTTATGCGTATCTAAAGAATAATTCTCTTCGTTGCTCTTGTTAAGAATATAAATTTTGTACTTGTTGTTCTCCGGATTCTTGGTTTTAAACTACTACTTAATTCTCCTTTTGTTATTAAATCTACTAATATGGATGTAAAACCTATATGATGTGTAGTGATTATTATTTTCTTCTGCTGATAATAACGTTTTATTAGTTCTACTATAGTAAAAATAGTAACAAAGATATTATGATCATCTAAACTAGATATGGGATCATCTATGAAAATATATTTGTTTTGTTCATTTGCCCATCCTTCTGTGTAAAACAAAGCCAAAAAGAAACACCAGACAAAGATACGTTCTTCCGCTCTTGATATTTTGATTGGTTTTTTATTCTCATCACCCTTCAAATAAAAGGTTATAGCAGAATAGCCCAATTCAGGGTTTTCTTCATTTTGTATAAAATCAAAATCATATTTAGGATTATATGGACTTAACTTTTCTCTAACATCTTCTTCTGTAATTTGCGCATGAAGTGAACTCAAACTACTCATCACAATTCTCATTTTGACATCTTGCTCACTATGGTCTATATCATTATCCCATTGAAACAAATCCTCACTGAATGCATTATAATAGACCCCTGTCTGCCTATGTGTTTCAGGATTTCTATTACACTCTTTATACTCCACAGACAAACGAGTCTTCCCTGTTGAATTAAATGCATAAAGCAAATATATATTTGCCTTATCATCATTCTTTATTTGTGTTGCTATTTCTTGTAATGTCATTGTTGTTGGTTTTTAGGAAAGAAGAGTTTTTGCAAAAAAAATTGCTTATGTAATTTAAGAGTTTCTATCTTTTGCTCAATTTCATTTACTGATTTATCTATTGACCTCAATACATCGACAATCTTTTTTTGCTCCTTTATATCCTTAGGTATATAAATTTTATATCTCTTCAAGCCATCCATATCTACAGATAACAACCCACCCGTATTTGTATTACGTTTGCACCATTCTGAAATATAATTACAATAATAAAAGAGAAAATAAGAATCTACTTCCTTTTTCCGCGATTTGCGAATCACTATGTTTGTAAATCGCTGATTTGCAAGTGAATCAGCAAGCAAAAGGGCATATTCACCGATTGTAGCTGTCGTTGACATAATGATACTACCAGCCTCAAACAACTCGCCTTTTACGGCTTCGGGTGTTATGTGCTGGATGGAATCACTTAATATCCTACCGTGTTTTCGAATATCTTCCATTCTAAACCATGGAATTGTACCATTAGTCCAATATGCATTATTGTATTTTGATGGCGTGTATCCATTTCGCAATTCACACACACCACATTCTCCACCTAAAGTGTCTTCTTCCCACTCCCCAGCATCTTTAAATTCAGGAAAGCGGAGTTCGGGGACGGTTTTACCTCGCTGCGGGAAAAGTTTCTGCAAAAGTGCTTTTTTATGTGCCTTTAGTTGCTCTAATTTTTGTTTTGTTTCACTAATCTCATCGTCAATTGACAACAAACATGATGCTATTTTTTGTTGTTCTTGAAGACCTGGAATAAACAACTTCAATTTCAAAAAATTATCTTTTGATAAATTATATCGCGTTATTCCTTGAGCTATTGAGGTAATTTGCCTTCTATAGGCTGGAGTGTTGAATAAGTATTTTGCAAATGATGGAATAAAACAATTATTTTGAGACCTAAATATAAAACAAAAACTATTTAAATAAACACTCTTTTTTAAATCCTCAGTTATAACATTCACCATTCCTATTTCTTGGGCAGTTTCTGAAGATATTGTTACTAATATATCTCCTTTTTTCAGTTTGGTTTGCTTTTCTCCATTTTTAATAGCAACCAATGGACATTCTTCTATACTTATATTTGTTCCATTAAATACTTGCTTATATGAGACATATGGTTCGCCTATTCCAAAGTCTTCACCACTTTTACCGGTAAGACCATTATAAGTTCTACCTATATCTTTTAGAGTAACTAGTTGCCACTCTCCTGCATCTTGGAATTCTGGGAAGCGGAGTTGTGGCACAAGTCTCACGGTATCGTTAGCAGTCGTTTTCGTCTCGTTATCGTCTCTTTGCCGTCTCGTTGCCGTGTTTGACTCGAAGGAGGCAGCACTATGGGAGCACATTGATTGCTGATATGTATGATTTTCATTCATCTGCTTTGGTGTCAGTTTTATTCTTCATAAGCGGACAAGCCTGATATTTTTTGTCCTAATACCATTCGTTTCAACAAGGGGATCAAGTCTTTCATTACAGTTGTCTCGGTATTGATTCGTTCTCGCCATCCCAGTTGTAGAGGTGTCAGCAGGTCGTCCAGTTTCTCCGCATCGAAAATCCTACGCTCTACAATACCATCCACAAATGTTTTCAAGGATGCAATATCCAGATGATGCGCATCGGCAATGGTCATTAATTCTTTGGCAAACTTCTCCGTCTTGAACAACTCATATCCATCACGAATCTCTTTCTCTGTTTTTCCATTCACATTATTGGCATCCAGACTATCTATATATGCCATGATGTCCTCTCGCTCATCCAATAATGTGGATGTAGAACAAACCAAGTCCTTCAGTTGGTCTTTGGTCATATTCACCTTGGTTGGTGTTTCCACATAACGGGTAATCAGTTCCATTATGTAATCGTAATCAATCACAGCTGACGCAAATAGCACAAACTCGAAGTCCAATTCCTGTATTTCTTCGGTCACCTCCGAATCGAACTGCTCACGCTTGGTTTTTAGTTGCTTGGCGACATCCAGATAAGCACCTCGGAAAGCACGCATTTCCTCCTGTCCGAAATCCTCCACGATGGAGGGCTCGGCCATGTACGCTTCACCGGTTTCCTCGTCTGTTTTAACAAGATCGGTGTATTGGTCCAATTGTGTTTTGTATCGTTGTACTTCTTTGAAATATGTCACGAATCCCGCTTTTGCCTCATCTCCTTTCAGATTGGGCACTTCATCAGCCCGGAACTCCAGATTCTGCAGATTCATGAAATTACGCAGATTGGTAACTGCTTGACAATACTTCTGAGCAATCACTTCTGCCGGTTCTACAAGCCAAACTTGACGAGCCACCTCTCCGTTCTTTTCTCCCGAGAACAAAGCAATCGCTTCGTCCACTTCTTCCTGCTGTCCACGGAAATCCAATATATTACCGTATGGCTTAGTATCATTAAGTATTCGATTTGTACGCGAGAATGCCTGAATAAGGCTATGATATTTTAGTTTCTTATCCACATACAGTGTATTTAGATACTTGGAATCAAAGCCCGTTAGCAGCATATCCACCACGATGGTAATATCTATCTTGTTGCGGTGAGGATAGTCCGTGTTGGCAAATCGCTGGTCCTTGATGCGTTTCTGCACATCCTGATAATATACATCGAACTCCTCAACCGAATGATTGGTACCATATTGTGTATTATACTCTTTGATTATAGCTTTAAGTGCCTGTTTTTTCTGATCCGGTTCGGTCTGGTTATCCAAGCGTTCCTGCAACAAATCCTCCTGAATCTGCATAATATCACTATTGCCCTCTGCTGGTGGAGAAAACACACACGCGATATTCAAAGGTTCATATGTCGGATCTTTCTGTTGCTGCTCTTTCTGGATTTGACGGAATAAATGCCAATACTCAATAGCCTCATTGATAGAACCGGTTGCAAAAAGTGCATTGAACCTTCGTCCGTTGGTTGCAGACTGATGCTTTTGCAGAATGGTTTTGACGATAGCCTGTTTTTTAACACTCCCGACAGGTGTCACCTCGCCCTCTTCCGGTTTGAAATAGTCCACATGGAACCGCAAAACATTCCTGTCTTCGATAGCATTCGTAATCGTATAAGCGTGCAGTTCTTTCTCAAACACATCTTCCGTTGTCTTATAGGAAGCCTCTTCCCCAGTAATCTGGGTATAGGTTGCATTCTGCTCGAAGATAGGTGTGCCAGTAAAACCAAACAATTGTGAGTTCGGGAAGAATTCTTTTATGGCTTTGTGGTTGTCACCGAACTGCGAACGATGGCACTCATCGAAGATAAACACCATCCGCATTTCACGGACAGGAAGCAATCTTTCTTGATAGTTGCGGCGGTTCTGCGGGTCCAAAGCGATACCCAGTTTCTGAATAGTGGTCACTATGATCTTATCCGCATAATCCTCCGACAATATCCTTCGCACGAGCGTGTCCGTATTCGTATTCTCTTCCACACATCCATCTTGGAAACGGTTAAACTCTTCTCGCGTCTGTCGGTCAAGATCTTTTCTATCCACCACAAACAAGCATTTGTCAATCTCCGGATTATCTTTTAACAAAGTTGCAGTCCTAAAAGAAGTGAGCGTCTTACCGCTACCAGTAGTGTGCCATATATAACCATTGCCTCGATTTTCGTCAATACATTTCATGATGGCTTTTACCGCATAAATCTGATAGGGACGCATCATGAGGATTTTCTGCTCGCTATTCACCAATACCATGTAACGACTTATCATTTCCCCCAACTTGTACTTAGTCAAAAAGGCTTCTATAAAATCATCAAGACCCGATATCTTATTGTTTTTCTCATCAGCCCATTGATAGACCGGCAAATAATTCTCGTCTGCGTTAAAATTGAAATGATTGCTGTTATTATTGGCGAAATAATAGGTTCTTGAGCGATTGCTGACAATGAACATCTGCATGAAACAAAGCAACGAATTGGTATAACCGTTACCCGGTTCGTTTTTGTACTCCACAATCTGCTGCATAGCTCTGTGAGGACTTACTTCCAGCGTCTTCAGTTCTATCTGCACGACAGGCAGTCCGTTGATTAACAATATCACATCATAGCATTGATAACTATTCCGTGTGTTTGTCCTAAACTGCCGAATAACCTCATAATCATTTTTGCACCAGTCCTTCATGTTGACCAGCGTATATTGCAAAGGGGTACCATCCTCACGGAAGAAAGTGTTTCGCTCGCGCAAGCGCTTGGATGTGGCGAACACATCCGTTGTGACAATCTCTTCCAACAGACGCGTAAACTCTGCGTCCGTCAGATGCACTCTGTTAAGAGTCTGGAATTTCTCTCTGAAATTTGCCTCAAGACCATCCCTGTCGTGAATATCGTCGCGATACACATAATTGACACGTTGCAGTGCCCTTATCAGTTTATCTTCTATTTGTTTCTCTGATGTATTCACAATAATCATTTACCAATTTTCATCAATCGTTTTGTTTCGCGCAGTTCTTTTTGCAGGAGTTCCATACGTTCTTTTAGTTGCTCTTGCGTTGGCAACATGTCCTTGATGCGGACGTTGTTATATGTTGCCACTCCCATCGGTGTACTTATGCCACGGAACGACCATTGCACATCCGCCTTATTCATATCCGAACAAATGAGCAAGCCTATTGTGGGATTATCGTCTTCTGCTTTCAATATGTCATCCACTGCATTGACATAAAAATTCAACTTTCCTGCGAACTCCGGTTCAAAAGCCTTTGCTTTCAATTCGCAAACTACATAGCAGCGCAACCGGATATGATAGAAGAGCAAATCAATCTTACGCGTTGTATTTCCGACTATCAGTTCTTTTTGTCGTCCGATGAAAGCAAAACCGGTTCCAAGTTCTAATAACAAGTCTGTTACACTTTGACTTAGAGCATCTTCTAATTCCTGCTCATCGTAAATCTCATGCTTGACGGTTGCAAGCCGAAGTCATAGTTCTCTTTGAGTACTTCTTGCACTAATTTGCTTTGCAATGCAGGCATGTGTTCGGCAAAGTTATTGAGAATCTTTCCTTGATGTTCGTATAAGTTCGCTTTGATGCAGTTAACCAATGCCGCACGACTCATACCCTGCTCTATCGTCTTACCTATGTAGAACAAAGCCTCATCCACGGATTTGCATTTGGAAATAATCTCTACATGGTGTCTCCAAGGAACTAACGCAAATGAAGCAGGAAATTCTCCACCAAGCTGGTAGAGTTTTTGCCTCTGCAGATTTTCAGCATTCTGTGATTCTCTGGTAGATTGTAATAGTTTTCTCTCACTAATTTCTCTACCAAACTGGTAGAGTTTTTCTTGAGTCTCGGAAGATGAATAAAACAGATACCATTTCTTCATGAACCAAAGGTTCTTAGCAGAGAGCCCATCCGCATTGGGGAACTCACGCTGCAGATCAAGGCTCACTTGCTCTACGACACCTGCTCCCCAACGTTCTTCGGCTTTCTTTTGCACCAAGTCATGTCCTAACTCCCAATTGAAGAGCAGTTTTTCTGCGTTTACGCGAACAGATGCCTTTACTTGCGCCGAACGGTAGCGGTGCTTCAACTCGGCAATCCATTTCGCGTAGTCCGTATCAATACGTATATCGTGCGATTTCACAATACGCGGTTGCTCTGATATTTCGTTTTCTTCTTTCATTTCTATTTATCTCTCGCTCTTCTCCCGCTCATCGGTCGGTTGTGAGTCGATTATTTGTTTTCATCAAAAGGTAGTTCGTCCTCCTTTTCTTTCTTACTTGCATCGATAATGTAATCCGAGGCACGTTCTTTCGATACTACTGAGCGCCCGAGGCGTTTCTCCATCGTCTCACGAGCCTCACGAGCCACATCGCCTCCTTCACGTGCAACACGTTTGTTTTCCTCCATCGTTTGTGGGTTAGATTGACGTGAGTATTCAGTCGTTGCAACCTCTGCAAGTGTATTTTGTGCCAATTTCGATATTGGTCATGTTATCACGCAGGTTCTCTTTGGTTAGTCCCTTGAATTTCTTATACTCTCCGGTTGTCATTCCGCTCCATGCTTGCGTGAGTACATTCGTCATAATGGCAAAGTCTCGTTGCTCTGTTACACCACTACGTTGCCATTCGTCCGTCAGTTCTTTACGCATCTCAATAGAACGCATGCGCTCGTTGATCCACTTATCTGAATAGCCTTGACGGCGATAGTCATCTACAGCCATTTGGAACGTCTGTTCCGGGTCTATCATCTGGTCAATACGTTGCTGTCCTAATTGCGCCAGCCATTGTTTTACCGGCTCGGCTTTCTTAGATGGTATGGACTGAATGATACGAAAAATACCCTGCAAATCAGCCATATCCGTCATGCGTTTTTTCCCATCTGCAGCCGGTAATTTCAACTGGTAACAATTTGTTACCGGTTCATTCCCCTCCTTTAGCAGGCGCCCCTTCAGCACTTTCCAATACTTGCGAGCAGCTTGGTAATCGACACTTTCAATTAGTACACCAACTACGTCTACTACAAAGAAAAAATACTTCTCTTGTTCCTCGTCCAATACGACTCGAACTTTCTTTCCCTCAAATAGTTGTATTGCCAATTTATCTTCCATTAATGCCCTACTCTTTTATTTAATTTTATACAATCATTGATTTTATTCTCAACAGACAATAATAGTCCCAAACTTCTACAAAAACTTTAAATCTTCTTTAAGGCAATACTTCGTTAAAAAATTATTTATAAGTTAACATATGGCCAGTTAGGTGTGGCAAGACCATATTTTGTTAAAAAATCATCAGTTGTGAGGGGTTACTGATAATCGGTTAAACTAACCGCCTGCATTCCCCTCAAAAAAAGTGTTCTTTGAAGTAAATCTTTATCGTCAAACACTTGCACAAGTGGCTGATATTTTGTATCTTTGTTGTGTACAAGAACATCAAAACAATCAGGCCGCCCGAACAAGTAAGATTGCTTGTATTGGTTGCTATTCGCAGCATTAAGTCAGTTAATGCGTCATTCGTATCATTTTTTATTGAAACAATGACGCTCGTCTTAACCATCAAAGGTCGCATCTATTTCCTGCAACTTGCCAGATACGGAAAGTCGTGTGAAAGTCGTTTTCGACAAAATTTCCGAAAGGTTTTCGACTGGTTTGCTTTCAACACCGGATTTATTCAGCAGCAAGATGGCAACACAAGATATCATCAACAGCTACAGCACACGTTTTCAGATAGAGTTTCTCTTCCGAGACAGCAAGCAGTTTATGGCTTACAGCATTGTCAGTTGCGAAATGTGAATGCTATTGACTTTCACCTCAACCTATCCTTGGCGGCTGTCAATGTGGCGAGGGCTTTTTGCAAGCAATGCGGCATTGACTATTCCATCGGAAAAGTTAAACTTCTGCTACACTATGCAATGATGATTGAGCGATTTATTTCAACGTTCGGAAAAATGACCGAACATACAAGAAATAAACCACCTGTTTTCGACGATAAAAACAAACTTTTCAAAGATCTCTTATTTTTAGGCATTAATGATGCCGCGTAAATTACTTGGTAAACTCAAAATTTTAACGAACTATTGTTATAACATCAATGAACATCATAGTGATTTATCGCCACACTTTACACTTGATTCTCCCGGGAAATATATACTACCATTAAAGTCCGGCCAATAAGCAAATGGGGTCTTAGAAGCCATATCACCATAAACGACAGAGAATGACAACACATTATGAACGATATCGTAATCTTTAGCTCCTAACTTTATATTCTTTAGTCCCACATTAAAGCAAACATGGTATTTACCTTTAGCCAAGTTATGTTCCACACGAGATTTCCATGTAAATGTCTCTCCTATAGGAACATTAGATATATCTATAAGTGGAGATAAATAAGAACCTATCCTATCATCTTTTTGATTGTTGAACATTATCTCCATAGAAACTCTTTCAACATCTTTATTTTTCTTCAGTACTATTTCAAAATCTAAAGGTTGATTTGATGCGACTTCATCAATTTCACCTATCAATTTCACACTAAGCAATTCAACTTCTTTACTTGTAAACTCAAAACGTCTGTGTTCATCAGTAATCTCTGCAAAGCTGCACAAGGTAGAAATGTTATTCCCAACATAAAAGTCGACACCTTCATCGGCAGTTCCCATGAAATCAATCTGTCCATTCTTCAATACTACTCCTGTATGGCACAATTTTCTAATACTTGCCATATTATGACTCACGAAGAGGACGGTGCGGCCTTGACCTTGGGAGACGTCTTTCATTTTGCCGATGGCTTTCTTTTGGAATTCGGCATCGCCGACGGCGAGGACCTCGTCCACGACGAGGATTTCGGGTTCGAGGAAGGCGGCGACGGCAAAGCCGAGGCGGACGGTCATGCCGCTCGAATAGCGTTTAACGGGGGTATCGATATAGCGTTCGCAGCCGGAGAAGTCGATTATCTCATCAAGTTTGGATTGTATCTCGCGGCGAGTCATACCGAGGATGGCTCCATTCATAAAGATGTTCTCCCGCCCCGTCATCTCACCATGAAAGCCCGTGCCGACCTCAAGAAGCGAACCGATACGACCATGGGCGCGGATAGCACCGGTGGTGGGACCGGTGACGCGGCTCAACAACTTAAGAAGGGTCGATTTCCCCGCCCCGTTCTTGCCGATGATACCAACCACATCACCCTGCTCCACCTTGAAGTCTATGTCGCGCAGCGCCCACACATACTCCGACGTACCCTTTGTGGAGCGGTCGTTGGTCTCGCCAATCTTCAGATACGGGTCCTCTTTGCCAAGGACATTGGTGATCCAAAAGCGGCGTATATCGTGGCTCAGAGTCTTTGTGGACACCAAACCCAAACGATATTGCTTACTTACATGTTCAAATTCTATTGCTATATTACTGCTCATTGCATTGTATTTATATCACTTACCAAAGTTTCCCATATCATTTTCTGCCGTATGACAGATAATCATAATGATTTTGTGTGGCGCAAAACCAGCATCGTCGTTCTGATAATTTTATCCGTTAATATACTATAAAATACGCGTGTCATCACATCAAATAGTATCAATAAAATACTTCTGCTTGCGGTTGAACATAAGTACACCCGCCACAAAAAGTACCACCATACAGCCTGCGCTATATAAGAGTGCTGACCAACTGAAACTGCCGACACCGAAAGCACCATATTTGAAGGTCTCCACAAGCGAGGTGATGGGGTTGAGAAGCATCAGTTTATGCAGCGTCGGATTTGTAACATAACTGAGCGGATAGACGATAGGCGTGGCGTACATCCATAGCGACACAAAAGTCGGAAAGAAATTAATCAAATCGCGATACTTGGTTGTAAGCGAGGATATTATCAGTCCTAATCCCAATGCTATACCTGCTAAGATAAAGATAATTACGGGGAAAAGCAACAAGTACCAATTCGGACACAGATGAACACCTCTAATTACAAAATATACATAAACGAAGATGAAAGTTAAGAGTTGCAGAGAGAAGCGGAACAGGCGGGAAATTATTACTGATATCGGCGTTATCAGTCGAGGGAAGTAAATCTTGCCGTATAGTCCTGCGTTGGTTTGAAAAGTAGTTGAGGCAGAAGTAAGACAAGTAGAGAAATATTCCCAAAGGCATATCCCGCTCAGATAGAACACCGGCTGCGGAATATCATCGGTCGGAATACCCGCAATACGGCCAAACACAATCACATACATTAACATCGAGAATAGCGGTGAGATAAAGTACCAGCCCATTCCGAATATTGTCTGCTTGACCTGAACCGTTATATCTCGCTTGATGAAGAGCCAAATGAGGTATTTCTTCCGCCATACCTCTTTCAACCCTAACCCGCGAAAGCCCGTATTAGGCGAGATAACAGTCGTCCAATATTGATTATCGTATTTGTTTTCTTTTGCTGCCATAACATCTAAACAATCACACCGTATCCATAAACGACTTCTGCACTTTGTTGAATAATATCAAGCCGAAAAAGAGCAGTACACAAGTCATTAGAAGGCTATATCCTAACCACAACCACGAGAACTGCCCCTGCCCGAGTAATGAGTACTTTATCGCCTCCATCACTGGCGTAACGGGGTTAAGCGACATGGCAAGATGTAACTTGGGATTAGTAACCATACTGAGCGGATAGATAACGGGGGTTATATATACCCACAACGATATTATTTTTGCAAAGACAATTTGAATGTCTCTATATTTGGTTGTTATAGAGGATATTATCATACCAAACCCGACTGCCATCATTGCGAGAATCAAGATAAAGACGGGCAGCAGCACCACCTGCCAATGCATAGTTATTTCGCTCCCCGTAGCGTAATAATAGATATAAAAGACGGCGAAAATAGCAAGCTGAATAGCAAACGACAGCAGATTAGTAGTTACTGCAACGAGAGGCATAATGATGCGCGGAAAATACACTTTTCCGAAGATATCCGCATTAGTGACGAACGAGTTAGAGGTAGAGCTGAGACATGAAGCAAAATATCCCCACACGGCGATACCCAAAAGATAAAACAACACCGGCGGCACGCCGTCAGTAGAGATATTGGCTATTCCGCCAAACACTGCAACATACACAATCACAGATAATACCGGCGTTATGATAAACCATAGCGGACCGAGTATGGTTTGCTTGTATGCTGTGCGGAAATTCCTCAGGACGAACAACACATACATATCCCTGTATCGCCAAATCTCGCCTAAGTCAAGAGAGAGAATCTTGTCGCGAGGGGTAATCTGCAAGTCCCAAGAATTATTATTTTCGTTACTCATTTCAAATCAAAACGGGCGAAAAAGGGGCTTTTTCGCCATTAAGTATATAAATTACGGGCAAAATTACATTTTTTTTTTTATATTTCAAAGCAAAAGTTTAAAAAAAATGAAATCTCAGCAATATAATTGATTTTTTATGCAATATGTAATTGAAATATAAAAAAAGTAGCGTATCTTTGCTATTGGTTTTCAATTTAGACATTTATGAATAGGAAAATTGCGATTGCAGGAACAGGATATGTAGGTCTGTCGATAGCCACATTGCTTGCGCAGCACAACGATGTTGTGGCTGTTGATGTTATTGAAAAAAAGGTGGATCTGATTAATAATCACCAATCTCCGATTCAAGACGAGTATATTGAAGATTATTTGAAGAATAAGCCGCTCCGTCTGCGTGCGACATTAGATGCAGAGTCGGCATATAAAGATGCTGAATATGTCGTTATTGCGACGCCTACCAATTATGATAGTCAGAAGAACTTTTTTGACACCCGCCATGTTGAAGAAGTGATCGATATGGTTTTGCGTGTCAATCCGTCAGCCGTAATGGTGATAAAATCGACCATACCCGTAGGATACACAGAGAATTTGTATCATAAATACGGGCAGATAAATCTGCTATTTGCTCCGGAATTTCTGCGCGAGAGCAAGGCCCTTTATGATAACCTGTATCCTTCTCGTATCATTGTCGGCAGACCTGCTGACGGCAGACTTAACAAAACATCGGAAGAATTTGCTGATTTGCTGAAAGAAGGCGCAATAAAAGAGGACATCCCCACTCTCTTTATGGGGCTGACAGAAGCCGAGGCTGTCAAACTGTTTGCAAACACGTATTTGGCACTGCGCGTCTCTTTCTTCAACGAGTTAGATACGTACGCCGAGATGAAAGGTCTTCGGACCAAAGAAATCATTGACGGCGTATGCCTTGACCCGCGCATCGGCACGCACTACAATAATCCTTCGTTTGGATATGGCGGCTACTGCTTGCCCAAAGATACCAAACAACTTCTTGCCAATTATGATGATGTACCGGAAAACCTTATCGAAGCCATTGTTGAGTCAAACCGCACACGCAAAGATTTCATTGCCGACCGCGTTCTTTCTATGGCAGGCTATTATTCATACAGCACCGACAACCGCTTCCAAGCGGCTCAAGAGAAACAAGTGGTGGTTGGCGTTTATCGCCTGACGATGAAGTCTAACTCCGACAATTTCCGCCAATCGTCCATTCAAGGTGTGATGAAACGCATCAAGGCGAAAGGCGCGAAAGTGATTGTATATGAGCCTACACTTGATAACGGCAGCACTTTCTTCGGCTCGGAGGTGGTAAATGATTTAGAGCAGTTCAAGCAGATGTCAGACTCCATCATCGCCAACCGATATGACGATGCTCTTGACGATGTGAAGGGGAAAGTCTATACCCGCGACATCTTCCAAAGAGACTAAAGGAAGGACGAGAAAGGAAGGACGAGGTACGATTTTATCTCTCGGCTCGCATAGGATTATTGAGAAAATCTTGATATGCGAGTTTTATTCCGTCTCTCAATTCTGTTTTGTATGTCCAGCCCAACGCTTGCGCCTTTGACACATCCAATAGCTTCCGCGGTGTCCCGTTAGGACGAGTTGTGTCCCATTCTATACGCCCCTCATATCCTACTATTTCAGCCACCATCTCTGATAACTCCTTTATCGTTATCTCCTTGCCCGTACCTGCATTGACCGTCTCATTCCCGCTGTAATTATTCATTAGGAACACACATAAGTTCGCGAGGTCATCCACATAGAGGAATTCCCTTAGCGGCGACCCGTCACCCCAACAGGTTACCACCTCTGTCTTATTCTCTTTTGCCTCGTGAAATCGGCGAATAAGAGCAGGAAGAACATGGGAATGTTCAGGATGATAGTTATCGTTCGGACCATAAAGGTTAGTCGGCATTACCGATATGTAATCCGTTCCGTATTGCCGATTTAGATATTCGCAATACTTAAGCCCGCTGATTTTGGCAAGAGCGTATGCCTCGTTGGTCTTTTCTAATTCAGATGTTAGCAGACAGGATTCGGGCATGGGTTGAGGTGCCAAACGAGGGTAGATACACGACGAACCGAGAAATTCTAACTTCTTGCAGCCGTTTTTCCATGCGGAATGGATAACATTCATCTCGAGAATCATATTATCGTACATAAAATCGGCAAGTGCATTTTGATTAGCGACTATACCGCCTACTTTTGCTGCTGCAAGGAACACATACTCAGGACGCTCAGAGGCAAAGAATTCTTCTACCTGCTCTTGACGACAGAGGTCTAACTCTTTGTGGGTACGGGTGAGAATATTACTGTAGCCCTGACGCTGCAATTCGCGGACAATAGCACTGCCGACCATGCCTCTATGCCCGGCAACATATATTTTTGATTCTTTATCCATCTTTTACTTATAAAATGTTTCCAGCTAATTTCGCCAAAAATTTTAATTTTTGGGTAATTGTGGGTAATTGTTGACCAGAAAACAAAAAAAAGAAGTTTTTTCGCCAAATTCGCCAATTTTAAGACTTAGAACGTTCGGAGACGTTCTCCACATTCGCCAATTTTAAGACTTAGAACGTTCGGAGACGTTCTCCACTACCAGAACGTTCGGAGACGTTCTCCACATTCGCCTATTTTAAGATTTAGAACGTTCGGAGACGTTCTCCACATTCGCCGACAAAAAAATAATAAGTCGTTGATTCTCTGATGAGGGAAACTTCAGTTACTTAACAATACCTCTTTCAAGAAATTCGGCGAGATTGGTTCTTACCATATCAGCGGCATGATCGGCAGCCACCTTTTTCATATCGTGGTCAACCATTATTTTAATCAATTCTTCAAAAGTTGTTTTGGTAGGGTTCCACCCCAGTTTGGCTTTCGCTTTCGTCGGGTCTCCCCATAGGTTCACCACATCCGTAGGTCGATAGAAGTCGGGTGACACTCTCACGAGCGTTTTGCCTCGGAGTGCGTCTTGCAACTTAGGATTAATAGCCTTATCGATATCCGTGCAAATACCGACCTCATTCTCTCCCTCACCCTCGAAGCGAAGTGTTATTCCGACATATTCAAAGGCTTTGTGGCAGAACTCTCTCACTGAATGTTGTTTGCCTGTTGCAATAACGAAATCTTCGGGATGTTCTTGCTGCAAAATCAGCCACATACATTCGACATAGTCTTTAGCATAACCCCAATCTCTGAGTGATGACAGGTTGCCCAAATAAAGGCAGTCCTGCTTGCCTTGAGAAATACGAGCCGCTGCAAGAGTAATCTTGCGAGTCACAAATGTTTCGCCTCGACGCTCTGATTCGTGATTAAACAAAATACCGGAACAGCAATACATATTGTATGCTTCCCGATATTCTTTAACAATCCAGTATCCGTATAGTTTTGCAACGGCGTATGGAGAGTACGGATGGAAGGGAGTATTCTCATTTTGAGGCACTTCTTCCACTTTCCCGTATAGTTCGGATGTAGAGGCCTGATATATTCTGCAGGTGCCTGCTAATCCGCTTACTCTCACCGCCTCTAATATACGCAACACACCCGTTGCGTCAATATCGGCAGTGAATTCCGGCGAATCAAACGACACCTGCACATGCGATTGCGCCGCGAGGTTATATATCTCATCAGGGCGGACTGTGCTTACAATTTGCACCAATCCCATCGAGTCAGACAGATCCCCGTAATGAAGGTGAAAACGGGGCTTGCCTTCAAGGTGAGCTATACGCTCTCTGTAGTCAGACGAACTGCGACGGATAATGCCGTGAACATCATATCCTTTATTCAGGAGAAACTCACTTAAATAACTGCCATCCTGACCGGTTACCCCTGTTATAAGTGCTGTTTTCATTTCTTTCTTCTCGCTACTTGTTTGTTTCCATTTGTTCTGCCACTTGCTTGTTGATAAAGGCAGCGAACTCCTCGATAGTCATCTGTCCCTTTTCCTCCGCTCCCTGCTGCCTTACCGACACCAGTCCTTGCTCTGCTTCTCGCTCGCCGACGATAAGCATATAAGGTATTCGCTTCAGTTCGTTATCGCGGATCTTGCGACCTATCTTCTCATTACGATCATCCACTATAACCCTTATGTCCTCTGCTTCAAGCATTTGGCGTACCTTATAGGCATATTCGTTCGATTTCTCACTGACGGGCAGTACCACTGCTTGATCCGGAGTGAGCCAGAGCGGGAACTTACCGGCGGTATGCTCAATAAGCACTGCCACAAAACGCTCCATTGAGCCGAAGGGCGCACGATGAATCATAACAGGGCGATGCTTTTGGTTATCCTCGCCGACATACTCTAACTCAAATCGTTCGGGCAAGTTGTAGTCAACCTGAATAGTGCCGAGTTGCCAGCGTCTGCCAAGGGCATCACGCACCATAAAGTCGAGTTTAGGACCATAGAAAGCAGCCTCACCGTATTCAACCTTTGCCTCTAAGCCCTTTTCTTTGCAAGCCTCCTGTATAGCAGCCTCCGCCTTTTCCCATACCTCGTCAGAACCTACATATTTCTCGTGATCATCAGGGTCTCGAAGAGAAATCTGAGCCTCTACCTTATCGAAATTAAGCGATTTGAAGATAATTTGAATTATATCCATCACTCGGCAAAACTCTTCCTTCACCTGATCCGGACGGCAGAAGATATGAGCATCATCTTGTGTGAAGGAGCGCACACGCGTAAGTCCGTGTAACTCACCCGACTGTTCGTAACGATATACGGTACCGAACTCTGCACAGCGAAATGGCAAATCCTTATACGAACGAGGTGTGTTCTTATAGATGGCGCAGTGGTGAGGGCAGTTCATCGGCTTGAGTAGATATACCTCCCCTTCTTCCGGCGTAGTGATAGGTTGGAAGGAGTCTTTACCGTAATGGTCCCAGTGGCCTGAGGTTATATATAGATTCTTCGAACCTATGTGCGGGGTGATAACCTGCTGATAACCATAACGCTTTTGTATCTTCTTCAAAAAGTCTTCAAGTCGCAATCTGAGAGCCGTTCCTTTGGGTAGCCAGATAGGCAGACCTTTGCCGACCATATCAGAGAACATAAACAACTCCAACTCTTTGCCTATCTTGCGGTGGTCGCGCTTCTTCGCTTCCTCTAACAAAACAAGATACTCATCAAGCATCTTCTTCTTAGGATAAGTAATGCCATAGACGCGAGTCATCATCGGGCGTTTCTCATCCCCGCGCCAATATGCGGCAGAGCATGAAAGCACTTTTACCGCCTTTATCGGCTCAATAGAACGCAAGTGAGGACCACGACAGAGGTCAGTGAAACTGCCTTGAGTATAAGTAGTTATGTGTCCGTCCTCAAGTTCTTCTATAAGTTCGCACTTGAAGTGCTGACCCTTATCTGCAAACATCTTGAGTGCGTCTGCCTTAGAAACAGATGTGCGAACAAGTTGCTCCTTGCGCTGCACTATCTCCTGCATCTTCTTCTCTATCTTCTCGAAGTCTGCCTCCTTGATAACTTGACCTTCGGCAGGATAGACATCGTAATAAAAGCCGTTTTCAATTGCAGGACCTATACCGAATTGTATGCCCGGATATAACTCTTGCAGTGCCTCTGCCAAAAGGTGGGCACTCGTGTGCCAAAAAGTGTGCTTACCCTCAGCATCATCGAACTTGTGCAGGCGTATCTCCGCATCCTCATTTATCGGCAAATTCAAATCCTGCAACTCACCGTTTACACTAACTGCTAACACCTCTTGTGCTAACCTCTCAGAGATAGACTGCGCTATCTCATAACCGCTCACTCCTTCTGCGAACTCGCGGACGCTCCCGTCCGGGAAAGTAATTTTTATCATAAACTTACAAATGTTTATCTCCTTGCTGCATACAATCGCGGCAAAGATTGATTTTATAATCACACAAAGTTAATGCTTTTTTATTATACCCGCAAGAAAAAATTTAATTCATAAATCATTATTAAAAAATCATTTTGCAATTTACATTATTTTTATTACTTTTGTTTTTGGTAACGCTCTGCACAAATTGCAGCGTTTTAGTAGTGAACTACTCCCGTGCTTCACACGAGGCACAGGGGTGCCTCGCTACTAAGAAACAAATATAAATCAGAAGAAATATGCATAAAAGCGGTTTTGTAAATATAGTCGGCAATCCCAATGTAGGTAAAAGCACTCTTATGAATGTTCTTGTAGGCGAACGACTTAGCATTATCACCTCCAAAGCCCAAACCACTCGGCACCGCATTCTCGGTATAGTAAACGGTGAGGACAAGAACGCAGACGGCTCGCCAGTGGAATGGCAAATAGTTTTTTCCGACACCCCGGGAGTACTGAAACCAAACTATCGCTTGCAAGAGCAGATGCTGCACTTTTCTGAGTCTGCCTTGACGGATGCCGACATACTTCTATATATAACGGAGGGGCAAGACGATATCAATAAGAACGCCGACTTCGTTGAGAAAGTAAAAAGAACGAAGGCGCACCTTATTCTCGTAATCAACAAAATAGACCTGCTGACACAGCAATCATTAGAGGAACTGACCGAGTTTTGGCACCATCAGTTGCCCAATGCCGAGATTTTCCAGATATCCGCGAAGGAACGCTTTGGCGTTGATTCTCTTTTGCACCGGCTTGTTGAACTGCTGCCCGAATGTCCGCCTTTCTTCGATAAGGACCAACTGACTGACCGACCGGAGAGATTCTTTGTAAACGAGATTATAAGAGAGAAAATTCTGCTAATGTACGACAAAGAGATTCCGTATTCGGTGGAGGTGGAGGTGGAGAGTTTCAAGGAAGACGATAACATCATCCGCATTGATGCCGTTATATGCGTTGAGCGAGAAAGTCAAAAAGGCATAATCATCGGCAAAGGCGGGGCTGCACTGAAAAAAACGGGAATGTTGGCTCGCAAGGACTTAGAGACATTCTTCGGAAAGCAGATTTTCCTTAAACTATTGGTGAAGGTAGATAAAGATTGGCGGCAGAAATCGTCCCGCCTCCGCCACTACGGCTACGAACTAAATTAAACCGCTGAAAGTTAAAAACGCATTGGCAAACCCCATAATCATTATCCGCGTTAATCGCAGCAATACCGGTATTATCCACTGTTAATCAGAAGATAGAAGTTATAGATTTTACTATGTTAATTTCAGAAATATTCAAAGCGTTGTCTTGCGAACAAAACAATTTAATTGCAGACCTTGATATTCGCCGCCTCCTGACCGACTCTCGTGAGTTAAACAGCGAGCCTTCGGCAACACTATTCTTCGCTCTCAAAACCGACAAACGAGACGGAGCTATGTTTATACCCGACCTTTATCAAAAGGGGGTCAGAGCCTTCGTCGTACAAAAAGACAGCAACGTAGTATTACAAACTGCTGACATGCAGGACGCCGCTTTTATCGTAGTGGAAGACTGCTTGGAGGCACTGCAAAATCTCGCGGCTTATAAACGCTCACTCTACCCTACTGTACCCGTAATCGGCATAACAGGCTCAAACGGCAAGACGGTAGTCAAAGAGTGGCTCTATCAACTGCTGCGAGCCGACTATCCCGAAGGCAGCATTGTGCGCTCACCACGAAGTTATAACTCGCAAATCGGTGTGCCGCTGTCGGTTTGGCAAATGAATAAGAACACGCGGCTTGCCATCTTCGAAGCCGGCATTTCTCAGCCGCACGAAATGGAACGACTCGAGAGAATTATCAAACCTACAATAGGAGTGGTGACTTACATCGGCGAAGAACACGGAGAGAATTTCGCCGATATTGAGGAAAAAAGAGCAGAAAAAATGCTGCTCTTCAAAGATAGTCAAATAGTAATCGAAGATCCGACCCACCAAAACCTGCGCACCTGCACCGCTGTACTCAGATATCTCGGCTATGCGGAAGAAGAGATACAAAAAAGGTTGTTGGAAAAAACGCATGAGACGGTGATGGAAATCAACCTTGATGCCTTAACTGACAATGTCAGATATTTCCGCTCCCTGCTCAAACCCGAAACAAAATTAGTGTGTATGGTTAAGGCTTTTGCCTATGGTGCCGGACATGTAGAGGTGAGCAGATGCCTGCAAGCGAGGCAGCTCGCTGATTATCTTGCCGTCGCCGTAGCGGACGAGGCTGCTGAATTGAGGCAGGCGGGTATTAACTTGCCTATTATCATTATGGACCCGGAAGAGTCCGCATTGAAAACTATAATCGAAAATAATGCCGAGCCTAATATCTATTCCTTCGGTGCGCTGGAAAACTTCTGCCGATTAGTTGAGCAAGAAGGACTTGAGAATTATCCTATCCATATAAAGATAGACTCGGGTATGCACCGACTCGGCTTTGAGTTACAGGATATGGAGCGACTATGCTCACTACTGCGCTCACAAAAATCGGTCAGAGTGACTTCCGTCTTTTCGCACCTCGCTGCTGCCGATGAAGACCGATGGCACGATTTCACCCTTGAGCAGATAAAGAGATTTACCTTGTGCGCCGACGAGTTATCGAAAAATCTGCCTTATCATATCAACCGGCATATCCTCAACACTCCCGGCATAGAGCGATTTACGGATTTTCAGTTCGATATGTGCCGACTCGGTATAGGTATGTACGGATTTTCGTTCCACGGTGCCTCAATGCGCAATGTGTGCACATTAAAGACGACCCTTCTCAGTATCAAAACAATAACGAGTGGAGAGAGCATCGGTTATGGCAGACACACCTTCCTTGCTGAGAACCGACAGATAGGTGTGATACCCATCGGCTACGCAGATGGCTTCGACCGCCGATTCGGAAACTACAACGGAGAGGTGGTAGTGAGAGGCAAACGATGCCCCGTCGTCGGAAATGTTTGTATGGACCTCGCTATGATTGATGTAACAGGAACTGACGCACAGGTCGGCGATGAAGTGGTTATCTTCGGAGACCAACTGCCAATAGAGGAATTAGCAAATAGACTCGGCACCATACCATACGAGATACTCACATCCGTATCGCGCAGGGTAAAACGAGTATATTCATAAGTGATATGGACAACAATGATTTCAAGCATCGCTATCTGACACCCGTCTCCAAACTGTTCCGCAACGATAAGTTTATCTTATCGGTGATAACGCTGAATGCTATCGCCATCACTCTTCAGGTGAGCGGTTGCACCATGGGGTGGATAGCAGTAGTGGACTTTCTATGCACTATCATCTTCCTTCTTGAGATGATAGCCAAGCAGCACCATTATGGTATTCGCCGCTATTGGAGTAACGGCTGGAACAGATTTGACGGGACTCTCGTTATCCTTTCGCTACCTTCTCTGCTCGCACCGTTTATCAATACGGATATCACTATTGCGGGAATGTCTGTTTCAATTGCCTCGTCCTCTTCCAATATAATATTATTCAGGTTACTCCGCGTCTTGAGATTTTTCCGCCTACTACGCTTTTTCCCCAACTTCACTCAAATAATGAAGGGCTTCCGCCTTGCGATGAAGCAAACGTGGGGAGTGCTTACGTCATTCGCATTAGTAATCTTCATTTTTTCACTTATCAACTGCAGCCTCTTCGGCAGTATTGTGCCACAATACTTCGGAACGCCGCTCATGTCGATTTACTCCGTTTTCCGCATTTTCACGGTTGAAGGTTGGTATGAAATACCCGATGCCATCGCTGCCGCCACATCATCTGCTGTTGCACATTTTGTAAGACTGTATTTCAGTATCTTACTTCTCGCAGGCGGAATAATAGGGATGTCGTTTATCAATTCGGTCTTCGTTGATGCTATGGCAGAAGATAACAACGACGATGTCAAGGAACAGCTTGACAGAATAGAAAAACAACTGAAACAAATGCAGGAAAAGTGAAAAGAGTGGAGAACGTCTCCGAACGTTCAACGGTAGAGACGGTGTTTTCCACCGTCTCTCAAAGAGGAAAGTGCGGGCAGAGCCCTAAAGTGAAAAGTTCATAGTGGAGAACGTCTCCGAACGTTCAACGGTAGAGACGGTGTTTTCCACCGTATCTCAAAGAGGAAAGGGCGGACAGAGCCCTAAAGTGAAAAGTTAAAAGTGGAAAGTTAGAAAGAAAAAAGCGGCAAATATTTGCCGCTTCTTTTTTCACTTACGAATACCGAGTTCTTTGATTATTGCACGATAACGCTCAATGTCACGCTCTTTCAGGTAATCAAGCATCGAACGACGCTTACCGACGAGAGTGGTCAAAGCACGAGCAGTACCTACATCCTTGTGATTCTGCTTCATGTGCTCAGTTAAGTGCTTAATGCGATAGGTGAAGAGAGCTATTTGACTCTCTGCCGAACCTGTGTTCTTCGCATCCTTACCATACTGAGCGAAGATCTCGGCTTTCTTAGTTGAATCTAAATACATTTTTTTGTTTTTTAATAAGTTAAACGATAACAGCAACGCCAGACTTTATGGTACAAACAATGCTGCATTTGAAAACCAATGCAAAATTAATACTTTTTTTTAATACACGCAAATAAAATACAAAAATCTTGCGTAAATGCAAAAAAAATGGTAACTTTGCATGCGTTAGTAGTGAAGCACTCCTGTGCTTCACACAAGGCATAGGAGGACAACACACGAAGTACAGGAGAGCTTCACACGAAGTACAGGAGGGCTTCACACGAGGCACAGGAGTGCCTCGCTACTAAGAGTGCCTCCCAAGCAGCGACGCCACCTAAGACTAAGCTATTTAATCATAAAGCAATATATATGGAATTATCAGAACAAGAAGTTATCCGCAGGCAATCATTGCAGGCGTTGCGTGATTTGGGAATTAATCCCTACCCCGCAGAAGAATACCCTGTAAATGCCATTTCAACGGTAATTAAAGAGCATTTCAACGACCTTGAAGGGAAAGAGGTGCAAATAGCAGGCAGACTTATGTCTCGCCGCATTATGGGTAAGGCTTCCTTCTGCGAGGTGCAAGACTCGAAAGGCAGGATACAGGTGTATGTAAGTCGCGACGACATACAAGCCCCCGTGCCGGAAGGAGCAGTAGCAGAAACGGCAGAGCAGCAGATGTATAACCTCGTCTTTAAGAAATTGCTGGACATAGGTGATTTCATCGGCATCAGAGGCATCGTTTTCCGCACTCAGATGGGTGAGATTTCCATTCATGCCAAGGAGCTGAAGGTGCTTGCCAAGTCACTTCGGCCACTGCCTATTGTTAAGTATAAGGACGGCGTGGCATACGATGGTTTCAACGACCCTGAGCAACGCTATCGCCAAAGATATGTGGACCTGATTGTCAACGAAGGCGTTAAGGACACTTTCCTCAAGCGAGCCGCCATAATTCGCACTATGCGACAGGTGTTTGACGAGGCCGGATACACTGAGGTTGAGACACCTATACTGCAGCAAATAGCAGGCGGAGCCGCTGCGAGACCATTCATCACGCACCACAACACGCTCGATGTGGATATGTATCTGCGTATCGCAACCGAGTTATACCTGAAACGACTTATTGTGGGCGGGTTTGAAGGTGTGTATGAGATAGGCAGGAACTTCCGAAACGAAGGAATGGACCGCTCGCATAACCCTGAGTTTACGTGCGTTGAACTGTACGTTAGTTATAAAGACTACAACTGGATGATGACTTTCACTGAGCAGTTGCTTGAACGCATCGCCATTGCCGTAAACGGAACGACAAAAGTGAAATTCGGTGAACATGAGATTGATTTCAAAGCACCATATCGCCGATTACCTATTCTGGATGCCATAAAAGAGAAAACCGGTTACGACCTAAACGGCATGAGTGAAGACGAGATTCGTGAAGTGGCGAAGAAGGTGGGAGTGGAAGTTGACCCGTCAATGGGTAAAGGCAAACTGATAGATGAGATTTTTGGAGAGACCGCAGAGGGCACCTTTATTCAACCTACCTTTATTATCGACTACCCCGTTGAGATGTCGCCTCTTACTAAGATGCACCGCACCAAAGAAGGTATGACTGAACGCTTCGAACTGATGGTAGGCGGAAAAGAACTTGCCAATGCATACTCTGAATTGAACGACCCGATTGACCAGTACAACCGCTTCGTTGAACAGATGAAATTGGCGGATAAGGGCGACAACGAGGCAATGATTATCGACCGCGACTTCATGCGGGCATTAGAATATGGTATGCCGCCTACATCCGGTATAGGCATCGGCATTGACCGCTTGGCAATCTGTATGACGGGGCAACCGTCTATTCAAGAAGTACTACTATTCCCGACAATGAAACCTGAAGCAGTATGACTCTACAGGACAAAAAAATAGCAATACTCGGTGGTGGCTCTTGGGCAACCGCCATCGCAAAGATTATGCTCAACAATGTGCCGCATATAAATTGGTACATGCGCAAACAAGAGCAGATTGACGCGCTCAAAGCAACAGGTAAAAACCCTGATTATCTGCGTTCCGTCCGCTTCGATGTGTCGCGAATTGACTTCACGAGCGATATAAATGATGTGGTAGCACAGTCAGACGTACTTATCCTTGCCGTTCCTTCGCCCTTCCTTAAAGCACATTTGAAGAAGTTACGCCGCTCGCTCAAGCGCAAGATTATTATCTCCGCCATCAAGGGTATGGTGCCGGATGAGAATATGGTTGTTACTGAGTACCTGCATGTTCGCTACGAAGTGCCCAACGAGCAACTTGGCATGATAGCAGGACCTTGTCACGCAGAAGAGGTGGCATTAGAGCGACTGTCATACCTCACTATAGGTTGCACGGAAAAGGAGAATGCGCAAGTGATGGCTCAGCTATTTGAGACACCGTTTGTGCATACTACCGGCTCTGACGATGTGTGGGGATTGGAATACTCTTCGGTCATGAAGAATATCTACGCTATCGCGTCGGGTATATGCTACGGCCTCAAATACGGCGATAATTTTCAAGCAGTGCTTGCCGCCAATGCCGTGCAAGAGATGAATCGCTTTATCAATGCCACCTACCCTACGCATAGAGACATTAACGGCTCCGCTTATCTCGGCGACCTGTTAGTTACCACTTATTCGCAATTCTCCCGTAACAGACAGTTCGGGAATATGTTGGGCAGAGGTTACAGCGTCAAGACGGCACAACTGGAAATGGAGATGATTGCTGAAGGATATTACGGCAGCAAATGTATTCACGACTTCAACGAGCGTTTTCATGTTGACCTCCCGATTGCTGATGCAGTGTACGACATACTCTATCGCCATGCCTCACCTTCTCTTACTATTCAATCACTTACTAATCAACTCAAATAAATTATGAAAATCACAATCAACAACGCTTCCTCATTCGTTCCCGCAGGAAGTCTCTCCGCTCTTGCAGCACAAACATCTGCTGCCAATGGTCTGCTCGAATCCGGTAAAGGTGCCGGCAACGATTTTCTCGGTTGGGTTCACCTCCCTTCATCTATCTCTGATTCGTTCCTCAACGAAGTGCAAGAAACAGCCGACTTGCTACGCTCTACATGTGAGGCGGTAGTTATTGCCGGTATCGGCGGCTCATACCTCGGTGCCAAGGCCGTGAACGAAGCACTCGCTCACACTTTCGATAATTTCATGCACGAGAGAAAAGACCCGTATGTGGTATATGCAGGGAATAATATAGGTGAAGATTACCTGGCTGACCTTATGGAATTCTTGAGCGACAAGACATTTGGTATCGTTAATATCTCTAAATCCGGTACCACAACAGAAACAGCCCTCGCTTTCCGTCTTTTGAAGACTATGCTCGAAGAGAAAGTAGGCAAACAGGAGGCTCGCAAACGCATTGTGGCGGTAACTGATGCTAAGAAAGGTGCACTTCGCTCACTCGCCGACAAAGAAGGCTACAAGACTTTCGTTATCCCTGATAATGTAGGCGGTCGCTTCTCTGTTCTCACCCCCGTCGGACTGATTGCCATTGCCGTTGCCGGTCATGATATTCGTGCACTCGTTCGCGGCGCACAAGATATGGAAAAGCAAACAGGCGTAGGCGTCGCATGCGAAGATAACCCGTCTGCACAATACGCCGCCATTCGCAACGCGCTCTACCAATTCGGCAAATCAACAGAAATACTTGTTAACTTCAATCCGAAGTTGCACTTTATCGCTGAATGGTGGAAACAACTGTTTGGTGAGTCGGAAGGTAAAGACCATAAGGGTATATTCCCGGCAGCGGTGGATTTCACTACTGACCTGCACTCTATGGGACAGTGGATTCAGGAAGGACAAAGGAATATCTTTGAAACGGTTATCACCGTAAAAGAGCCGCAGAAGAAGGTTGTTATTCCGTCAGACGAAGAGAATCTGGATGGTCTGAATTTCCTCGCTGGCAAAAGAGTGGACGAAGTCAATAAGATGGCAGAACTCGGTACCCGCTTAGCACATGTTGACGGAGGAGTTCCTAATATCATCGTTGAGATTGAGCGCGTTGACGAATATAATATCGGTGCACTACTCTATTTCTTCGAGAGAGCATGCGGCATCAGCGGATATATGCTCGGCGTCAATCCGTTCAACCAACCGGGAGTGGAAGCATACAAGAAGAATATGTTTGCGCTGCTTAATAAGCCGGGGTACGAGGCTGAGTCAAAAGCCATTCTCGCAAGAATCAAATAAGACGACAACACGCTAACGGAGAATAGTTTCTCAATAACAAAAAGAGACGATCAATACCGATCGTCTCTTTTGTTTTTGGTCACTTGGTTGTCCGCACTTATGCCGCTACTTGCTTCTCGGCAAGGAGATCATGCAGTTTCTGCTCGTAATCCTTGAAGGAAGCAGATTGGAACTCCGAATAGTTCATCTGCTTGCAGAGGTTGATAACTCGCTTGAAATAATCGTTAACTTCAACGAAATTATCAAAATCATATTCGTGACGACAGATATCCATCACGAGGTCTAACATATACTCCTGACGCTCCAACGGACAAACGGCATCAATCTTATCAAACGCGTCCTGCTGCAGAATAACGAAGTCAATAACCTCGCTCTTCCAAAACTGCTCATGGTAATCAACAGGCACACCGTCGTCACCGAGGATATTGATCTGCTCTTGAATCTCTTTACCTCTTTGCAGCAGAGTCTTCATCTCATTCACCTTAGTAATCCACTCGCTGTTTATTCTCTCGGAGATATACTTCTCAAACTCGGGATATTCAAGATACTTCGAATAAGAGTCGATAGGATTAACGGCGGGATAACGCTTGCGGTCAGCGCGGTTCTGCTCAAGCGCATAGAAGCAACGCGCCGCTTTCTTTGTGCCTTCCGTCACAGGCTCTTTCAGGTTACCACCGGCAGGAGATACCGTTCCGATAAAGGTGATTGAACCTGTACTGCCATTATGCAAATACACATAACCTGCGCGAGCATAGAAAGCGCCGATGATGGCTGACAAGTCCATCGGGAAAGCGTCCTGACCGGGCAACTCCTCCATACGGTTCGACATCTCACGCAACGCCTGAGCCCAACGAGAAGTAGAGTCTGCCATCAGCAATACGCGCAGACCCATCGAACGATAATACTCGGCTATCGTCATAGAGGTATATACGGAAGCCTCACGAGATGCAACAGGCATATTAGAGGTGTTGGCAATAATGATGGTACGTTCCATCAATTTGCGACCTGTATGCGGATCTTCCAACTCAGGGAATTCCGTAAAGGTCTCAACAACCTCATTGGCACGCTCACCGCAAGCAGCGATGATAACGATATCTGCCTCTGCCTGCTTCGATATAGCGTGCTGAAGCACCGTCTTGCCCGTTCCGAAAGGACCGGGGATGAAACCGGTACCTCCTTCGCAAATAGGATTGGCTGTGTCAATCGTACGAACGCCCGTCTCTAACAATTTGAATGGACGAGGCTTCTCTTTGTAAGCAGTAATGGCACGCTTAACAGGCCACTTCTGTATCATCGTTACATTATGCTCCACGCCGTCGGCATCAACTAAAACGGCAATAATATCTCTTATGCGGTAACTGCCGACAGGGGCAATGATTTTGACGGTATATTCACCCTCGAAAACAAAAGGCACCATTATCTTATGAGGCTGATGATTCTCATCCACCTCACCAAGCCACGCCGCTGCACGAACCTTATCACCTACCTTAGCAATAGGAGTAAAGCGCCATAACTTGTCCTCATCAAGCGGGAAGTTATATTCGCCCCGCTTCAAGAACACGCCCGTCAGTTTATCCAAATCGTTTTGCAGACCGTCGTAGTTACGAGAAAGCAGACCGGGACCAAGCGTCACCTCAAGCATGTGACCGGTAAACTCTACAAGATTGCCTACTTTCAGACCACGGGTCGATTCAAACACTTGGACGAATACATTCTCGCCCGTTACCTTGATAACCTCTGCCATAAGACGCGTGTCACCCACATGAATATAGCAAATTTCATTCTGCGAAACAGGACCGTCTACTACTACTGTAACAAGGTTGGAAATAATACCTTTAACTTTTCCGTTAGTCATATATTACGATAATATTTTGAATTTGACCACAAATTTACAAAAATGTAATCACATTCGCAAGAAAAATATTTATTTTTTAATATTTCAGTAATATTTCTCGAATAATATGCGAGTAGCGGTGCAC
The DNA here is from genome assembly GCA_937885465.1 of uncultured Bacteroidales bacterium. GTDB lineage: Bacteria > Bacteroidota > Bacteroidia > Bacteroidales > Paludibacteraceae > Colicola. Next base: position 59,655 of record CAKZZM010000006.1, on the reverse strand, counting down.
TTCCGTGCACCGCTTCCCCTCTAAACAATCAGAGCTGATACGCTTCTTACGGCTCCGAGACATCCGGCTCGATATAACGCCTTGCCGGTACAGGTTCAGGCATCGTGCCGGAACCCAAGAGTAGTATCGCTTCACCCGAATAGGTGGCTACAAATTCTGTCTGTGGATATTGATATTGCCTTTTCATACGAAATAAATTTATTCTTTGCTTTCATCAACTTCATTTTATCTCACAGCCTTACCCGTACTGTCGTAAACTTTCCCGTCGCGTATCAGATAGAGTGCGCCGTTGAGTATCACCTTCTCCACCTTATCCTCAGCGGTGATAATATCCATGCCTGTTGCTACACTCGGGGCATTGCGCCTCAGCAGTATCGAATACTCGGTGTTATCGCCCTTCACGAGTTCTGCCTCGTACTGACCGTTACTCATATTCCATACTAACTCGCTGCCGCGCATAAGATATACATTGTAATCCGCCACCTCATCCACTCTCAGCGTGTAAGTGCCTGCCTCCGGAGCATAGAGCGACAGATTAACCACTGCCTCACCGCTCACGAGCGGGGTGTTGATAGCTGACAGTTTGTTACCGTAAGCAGCAGCGCAGATACGCGGAACAGAAGGTGTGTTGGTCATCGTCATACGGACAAGGTCTTTGCCGATCTCATAAGAAGAGGCGGCTTCCTCGTTTGCCGACACATAGATATAATCGGTGTGGGCTGCATTGCCGAGATAAACCTTCATATCCTCAATTACAGACTCTGTGCCGCGCATCTGAGGAGCGTAGTACGGCTTATTCTCGGTAGCCATAGTCATCGTACCATCGGCATCAGCCTGATAGAAGAACGGAGTACCAACGACGAAGTTGCAAGCTGAGGCCGCATAAGTAACGAACTCGTAAGTTTCAGGATTAAGCACACTGACCATCAGTGCCACAGTGCCGTAGCACAGCGACGGGTTACCTATACCGTTCCAACCCTTATCCGTAACCGCACCCGAACCACTATAGGCGGTGTATGTCATGCTGTTGCCGGCGAAGACGGAAGCACCGCTGCGCATCTTCATGCGATAAGTGTCGCGATCACCGTCAGTGGCCATCACGTAGAACACACCGGGAACGAGTACTCCGCGATATTTCTTCCAACCGTACTGACCATTAGCGCGGATATCACCATGATAAACCATAATAGCATAGTTAACCTCGTTCGTCAGTTTATTGCCGAGGGTGTCATATATACCATTGAGAACATCCACAGGGAACGGAACGGTGAAGGCGTGCCACTGCTCGCTTGTACCTTCTTTGCCGAGGGTGATATCAAAGAACACATCACCACCTGTTGCAAGAGCTATATTATTGCCATTAGCACCGAGTATCTGCGATGAGACACTATCTGCCCTGTTCGACGACAGGAAGAGGTTCTGAACCGTCAGGGTCTTGCCGTCGGCAATCTCTACCGTACCGCCATTGTCAATATGCATCTCTCCTAACTCCTTGTCCACATCAATAGTGAGTTTAACATCCTCTCCAACCGTCACATCGGCATCGTCAGGCAGATCAGAAACATTTGCGTCCACCTCTACTGCTACCGACTCTGCTATGCCGGTTACGATAAACGAAGCTTCTGAATAGCCAGCTTTACTAATATTCGAATATGCATAGTTCTTGAAACCTTGTCCTGTTTGGTACAGGAAGGTGCGCGTACCGCTTGTTCCGTTTATATAGCAATTATTACCGGCAGACCATACCCATTCGAATGAGGCAGTCCCCAAAGATAAGTCAGTACTTGAGCCACCCGTTAGGTACTTGCCATTGCTGTCCTGCAGTGTTATACCATTCTCAGTGTCCGTCATGTACCATGTGATAGCAGCCTTACCCAGTGTCTGAGGAATAACCACTGCCCCACTCTCGTTGAATGTTACCTCGTATGCCGTTGCACTCTTACTCACGGTTGTTGACATAGCGTAGTACTTGTCACCACACTTTGCCACCACTGCCACAGTCTGCGCTACCGGCGGCTCAACCGATGATACATACGCCTTCACACTTACCACCTCGCCGCCTTCTGCCATCTCATAAGTGCTGTTATGCTTGAGTATCGAACCTTTACAGATGATAGTATCGTTCTCGCCTACCGCAAACGTTCCATAGTCAGCCTTGTAGAATTGGAAAGAGTTTTCTGCATCAGCATCATGAATAACAATGGTTTTGGAATTATTCGTGCTTGTTACCACACCCTTTACATACACCTCTGTGCTGTTCTGCAAGTCGCTTGTAGCATCGTCAATCTTTGCTATCGCCGCCGCTACGGTGTATGCAGTCTCCAAAGTGTTGTTTATCGACACTTTCTCTATCATGAACTTCTTATATTCAACCATATAGCAGCCCGCACTAAACTCGTAGGTGCTATTAGATTTCGCCAACGTGCCGTATGCAGTCACGGTGTCGCCCGTCTGTATATCACCGGAGGAGAAAGCGGTGTTTTTCTCGTCCTTGAACATACAATAGAACTCGAAGGTCACGCTGCCGTCGGTACCGATACCCTTGACATACACATTATACGCCTTATCCTTATAATCCGCCGCCGAAGTGCTTGAACTCGTCTCCATCGTGGCGCTTGTTACCACACCGCGTACATACACCTTCTCACTCTTGTCGCAGTCGCCGTCGTAGATGGCGATAGCCTCCGCAGGAGTGTATGCAGTAACAAGGGTATTGGCGGTAGATAGCAAGATAGTATATTCGGCACTCGCCACATCGCTATATACATCATTTTTAAAGGCTGCAGCCTTCAGTTGATATTCGCCACACTCTTCTAATTCAACGCCGCTATCAGCGTCATACACCTTGCGATTGCTGTTCGTGCCATCGGTCGGGTCACTGCCGTCAAGAGTATAGTAAATAGTAGCACCGTCCGTTGCCGTCTCCACGATAATCAATTTGTGCTCGTTATATGTGTCTGCCTCTACATCAAAGGTCGGTGTAGCAGGCTTAACCACACCACTCGTCACGTAGTTGGAGTAAGTGGCAGCACCGGCTACACTTACCACCACATCATCCAAGAAGAAGCGGTTCTTACTTGCTTGAGCAGCCGAGAACTTAATCTTAATCGGACCTGCTGCATCGGTTATGGCTACTTTATTGTCAGCCCATTCCCCATCAGTCAAATCTATAGTGGACGGAGTTAATGTAGCTGTTCCTTTTTCGATAGAAAGAACTAAACCGCCGGTGGTCTTATCTCCACTCCACGCTCCGGATTTGAATGTTAGAGTAGCAGAACCATCTATGCTTATCTCCGGAGTTGTAGCATAACCCTGAGCACTACTGGCTCCAAATTTAGCACTTCCGTCATTACCATTAGCCTTGTCAGCAACCCAACCCTCGTTATCGTACGCAATTGTACCGGCAGCGGAATTTCCTGACCAACCGGCTGTACCTGTTGCGTTAGCAAACGTCTCGGTAAACACAGCACTTGCAACCCCCGGAGTCTCATCGGCATACACCGCATACAGCGTAATGGCTGCATTGTTCTCAATCGTGAAGTTTGCGCCCTTGGCGTAGTAGTTCGATGCGGGTTGGGCAGCAGAAGCCACTGCCAACTCAACCGTACTCCACCCGACAAATACCTTACCGCCTACATTGTTGGTAACACTCGTCGGCAAAGCAAACGCCGTCATGATCTTCTGCGAAACAGGCTCACGCGACACACCGTTCTCGCTATACGTCACATTCACGCTCGGATAGTCATTGGTCGTGAATGAGCCGGACAACAGCGGGTTGTTCTCATCGCAATAGGTCGAACCGTCACCTGCTGCCATAACCGTATAATAATAAGTCGTGTTGGCTGCGAGGTTATTCACTTCAAACGAAGTCCCATCTGTTACTAAATACGAAGCCTTCTCTGTCGTATGCTCGGCATCCTCATATACATATACATAATAGCCCTCCGCATTGGTAACTGCATTCCATGTAATCGTTGCACTATTGTAGGTCTTGGTTATTTCATCCAAAGTCGGAGCGGCAAGACCTGTACATTGTTGCAATTGGAAGTTTGCGGTGATAGTACCTGCTGCACCGGCTATTGCAGTAGTGGAAGCATCATCTTCATTGTCAAGAATGATATCCTCATCTGATACAGTCCATTTCACGAACTCATGTCCGCTTGCAGCCGTTGCCACGAGGTTGATTATATCGTCATCGGTAGCATACACCGTTGCCGTACCGCCATTGATAGTAGCCGAACCCATTGACCCGTCATTAACTGCCACTTGGACAGCGTAGGTCGCGGTAACGGTCATCGACAAACTCACTGTCACATCCTCGCTTAAATCCGTGCCACTGATAGTAACTGTTCCGGTGACGGGCGAAGTGGCGGCAGTCGGAGTGGCGGGCGTAACAGTCACCGTCACACCACCGGATGTCATGGCCGTTTCAGCAGTTAAAGTGGTCGGGTTTACGGCAAATCCTGCGGAGGCAGTCAGCGTCAAACCATTCTCCAAGTAGGCACCCGTCAAGGTGAAAGTCTGAGCCTCAACTGCCACATTCTGTTTAGCACTAAATGTCAGGGATGCCGGCTCAACCGCCACATAGGGGGTGGTCTCATAAGTAACAACTACAGATTTAACATAAAGTGCTTTTGTTGCACTACTTTCCTTTGTAACTGTAACTTCAATCGCACCTATTGCTGAACCGGAGAAAGTATAATCTGTTGCATCTGTACCAATGGTTTGTGCTTCGCCGCCAAAAGCTGCACCACCTACCGTAACCGATGCAGTTGCCGTAACTCCACTCGCAGCACTTGTATTAACTACAATTTTTCTAATGGTTCCGGCAATACCACTTGTGGAAAGTTTGATATATTGCACGCTTGCCGAATTGGTTCCATAGTGAATGCCCTTGCTACTATCGTAAGTAGATTCCGTACCGTCAGAAATCACAGTCCACGTTACATTATCATCAGCAGTACCGGAACCTTCGCATTTGGCAGTAAAAGTAAGTGTGGATTTTGGCAAAGCTTGCGTAACGGTCAAGTCGTTGATAATGGTAGTTGCGGATATGTCACCCAAGGTCGCTTTCACATAGATTTGCGTCATTCCTGCGGTCAATGTAAGTGCTTCCGGACTAACGTAATTAGTGCCGTCTGCACTAACCGTCCACGTCACTTCATTGGTAATGTCAGACGTACTCACATCAGAGTAACTGCCTGTTGCAGTCAGACCGGACAGGTCGATGTGATCGTCAGAACTATACGATGTTTTACTTAAACCACCGGAGAAAGAAATACTCTCCAATGTTGCTACGCCGCCCTCGACGTATTCATACCAATTAATTTTATCTACCCAGACAATACCATTTGTAGTTGTCGTATTTGCCAAATCGAAATAGACTTTGTAATAGGAGTTTTTAGGCCATGAATCCTCTGAATCTGAAGGCGTAAGAGTCAATGTTTCGGCAGTTTTTTTTGTCATAGCACCACCTGTTACATGATCAATTTCAGTAGTCATTTCTGCATCAGAATAGACATAAACACCCCATCCATTTACAGAACCTGCTGTTAAATTACCGGAATTGGTTATCACATCTATTGATGCTATTGCCTTTTCAACCTTAGGAGATACTACATAACAAGGATTTGCAGTTGAAATAGTTCCACTTTTTCCGCCAAACTTAATGTAAGCCCATCCTTTGTTATTATTGGCTCCATTTGTAATGGAAAAACTCCCATAAGTCCAAGTCGAATTATAAGCAGACGATCCGGTTGTTTTGGCTGTAAAATCTGCTGATAAGTAAGGGTTTTCTGCCCACACATTAGTGGTTAGGAACACGGCAAGCAGACCGCATAGCAGCCACCTCGCCTTAAGTAAAATTTTTGTCTTCATAAATGAAAGATATGTTGGTTAATAGTATGATTTTTGTTGATTCTTTTGCATTTGCTAATCCCTGTATATAGTCACAATTTTAAAGCGATGCTAACAATGATTTGATATCTCATCATATCTCGTCCAATAAATCATAAGCATTTGGCATTGTTTGTCCCGCCGCGATGGCTTGCTTCGTTTCGAAATACGCTGAACCGAGTGTTTCGGCTACCATCTTCTCTTGTTTGACACGAGCATCTTCGGCACAAGACTCAATCAGACGAGCTGCCAACCACTCCTTATTGCGAGAAGATAAAGATAACGACTGCAACATCGTCCATATTCCTTCTAATGAGATTGTTACTTTCATAATGTTTTCAATTTAACTAATCCGATATCTTTGACCGCAAAAATATGCGCAACCACGCATACTACCGTATAAATGAAAGATTTTTTGGTTAATAATGTGTTTAATTAGTCGTAACAAATTTATTATTAGCAAAATCAATATAGAGTCCCCAAAAATTCATCAAGACGAAGAACAATTATTTTGGGGTATTCTATTTTCTTTAGTGCATCAAAATGTCTATAGTTTGAAACGATTCAAGCAATTTGTATCCAACACTATCTTTTTCATCATTGAGAACAGCGATAGGGCGTACGTAAATGCGTATTCAATATTTCTTCGTTCTTTTCCGCACTCCATTCACCACTCTCCCAAAGGCGATCCATCCCTTCCGTTGCCTTTCTTGCATAATAATCAGAAACTATCTGACGTAATTCTTGTATTTGAGCAACAGATTTCATCCGTCCTACTACCCGAAGCAAATCCATTTGAGCCTCATGTAATGTCATTTCTCTTTCCATAATACTATAATTCAATTACAGATATTAGTCGTTATATACTTTTTTACCTTAACCGCCCTTGCCGTACCCTTCACTTTCGTCAAGCAGACCGCATAGCAACCACCTCACCCGAAATAAAATTCTTGCCGTATAAATAAAAGATTTTATAACCTGTCGGCGGAATGACAAAATACTATACAAAAAAATGCACACTGCCCTATCGGGCAATGTGCACTACAAAATCAAATCACTATGTATGTATCTATGTAGTATTTCATAAGAGGTAATTTTGCTACCTTTTTAAAAAATCCAATGCAAAATTACAACAATTTTCTAACCTATGCAAGAGTTGATATCACTTTTTTGAAAGATTGTTTGTAAGGTTTTATAATAGTGCGAATTACCCGTCTAACCTCAAAAACAACCTCTTCGCACGGCGAACCATCCGCGATTATTACTCTCAAATGTCTCTAAAGAGACATATCTCCTAATGTATCTGCTTGCAGTGCTACGGCTGCCACGCAGCCGGCATGCTCTCTCTGCGACCTACCTTACCTCAACACCTTATCATATATATTTATATCATTTACTTATATCAGAATAATGGTAGTGCCTCTGCCACAACATAATTACTTCCACCGATGAAGATGATATCTTGCTCTTCGGCATCATGCCTCGCAACGGCAATAGCATCTTCTAACTTGTCGTAATTCTTTCCGATAAGCGAATATCTGAGTCCTTTCATCCTTAACTCCGAAGAGCTCAAGGCGCGGGGTGTAGAAGCCTGAGTCCAATAATAGACCGCTTCTTTGGGCAAAAGGGCGAGCACTGCGTCAATATCCTTATCCGCCACCATACCGAACACCATTCTCAGATGCACATTAAGCGACTGCTGCTGCGACATGTTTCGCCCTGCCTGACGCTCGTCAAGCAGTCGTTGCAAAGTGCAAATATACGTCCGTATCCCGTGCTCATTATGTCCGGTGTCGCATATCGTCAGCGGTTTCTCTTGCAACACTTCCCACCGCCCGCGTAGTCCGGTAAGGTCACACACATGCTCAAAGGCTTGCTTAATAACTAAGTGACTGAGGACAATATTACTTTGTAAGCATAACGCCCGCAGTGCTACGAATGCGGTTTGCTGATTGCGCTCCTGATACTCCCCTTTCAACTGGCAATCGGGGATAAGTCGTTTGCGCAGCGAGCGAAGGTAGTTGCACTGTTCTGCTATCCACAACCGGCAGTCGGTCGTTTCGAGTCCGCCACCCGAGATGCCGCACTCTCCCGCCTTAGCAAGAAAGACGGGCAAGGTCTCCTTCTCCACCTCCCCTATCACGCAAGGCACTCCCTTTTTCATTATTCCCGCTTTCTCCGCCGCTATCTCTTGCAGCGTGTTGCCTAACTGTGCAGTATGATCATAGCCTATATTGGTTATGACGGAAAGCAGGGGTGTGATGATATTCGTTGCGTCTAACCTTCCGCCTAACCCCACTTCTATAACGGCAATATCAACCTTCTGTTCCGCAAACCACTCAAAAGCGATTGACGTCGTTATCTCGAAAAACGACAAATCACCCGATATAGGTTTCAGCCTCTCCACTATTCGGCACACTTCTTCCTCAGGTATCATCTCGCCATTGATACGTATGCGCTCGCGATAATCAACGAGATGCGGAGAGGTGTAAAGTCCCGTCTTCATGCCTGCACTTTGCAAGGCGGCGGCAATGAGTGAAGACACCGACCCTTTTCCGTTTGTTCCTGCCACGTGAATAGTCGGATATTTATTTTGAGGATTACCAAGAGCATCCGCTACCCGCCGCATATTCTGCAGCCCGGGTTTATACGCCCCCGCCCCCACCACATGAAAGGCAGGATGAGAGGAATATAAGTATTTAAGTGTTTCTTCGTATGACATAAATTTTGTCGGCATTTATTGAACGTTCGGAGACGTTCTCCACTATTTCAGATGTTAGACTTTAGGGCTCTGCCCGCACTTTCTACTTTCCACTAAAAAAGCAGGCTCGCGCCTGCTTTGCAATAATATTAGAATAATGGTTCATACTGATCCTCAGCGGCTGACTCACTTACCTCGTTATCTGCAATCGGCTCTGCTACCTGCCCTGCAGGACGCGGACGCTGACGATTTTCGTCAGGACGATAAAGAATCTGCACACTATCGGCAACAATTTCAGTCTTCTGCTTTATAACACCATCTTTCTCCCAACGACGAGTCTGCATCTTGCCCTCCACATATAGTTTCATTCCCTTCCTCACATTTTTCTCTGCCCATTCAGCCATTGAACGCCAAAGTACAATAGCGTGCCAATCAACATGTTCCGGCACTACAGTACCATTCTGCATTACATAACTTCTCTCGCTTGTGACTAAACTGAAGGTGGCAATAGCGGTTCCGCGATCCAAATACCTTACTTCCGGGTCTGCACCTACATTTCCAATTAGAATTGCTTTGTTTACGTATGACATGATTTTCTGATTTAATAGATTATTGTTTCAGTGAAATTAACAAATCAAATGCAAAGATAATTTTTTTTTTTGAAATATGCAAAAAAAAGTGTAACTTTGTATCAAAAACGCAACAAAAACTCTCCAATTTGAACGTTCAGTGGAGAACGTCTCCGAACGTTCTCAGACGTTCTCAACTATTGAGAGACGCTAAAGAATAGCGTCTCTACCATTTGAACGTTCGGAGACGTTCACAACTGCACTTATATTTCTCGTTTTTATAAAGTCGGCATTTAATGCCGACAAAAGTCAGAACGTTCTCAGACGTTCACAACTGCACCTATATTTCTCGTTTTTATAAAGTCGGCATTTAATGCCGACAAAAGTCTGAACGTTCTCAGACATCCTCAACGCTCTAATTATCTAATTATCTAACTAATCAAATAAACTATGCGCAAATCTGCTTTTTTTTCTCTGATTTTCTCGTTTCTCTTTTGCTTTTCCGCTACTATTCGTGCTGCGGAGAACGACTATGTAGTAAGGTGCATCGCCTTCTATAACCTTGAGAACTTGTTCGACACCGTTCACGACGAAGGTAAGAACGACTTTGAGTATTTGCCGGACGGCGGCATGCACTGGACTCCTATCAAATACGAGCATAAGTTGCATAATCTCGCCTATGCCATCTCTCAGTTTGGCTTGGATAAGTCGCCCCTTGGGGCCGTTTGCGTGGGGGTGGCAGAGGTTGAGAACAAAGGTTGCTTGGACGACCTTGTTAAGCAACCCGAACTGGCTGACCGCAACTATCAGCCCATTCTGTTAGAAGGTCCGGATAGGCGAGGTGTGGATGTAGGCTTCTTGTACAACCCCTCTTTCTTCACCCCCGTGGGCAAGCCTATCGGCTACGAACTGAAAGCGCACTATGCCGATGGCGGCGTAGTGAAGACGCGTCTGCAACTGCTCGTCAGCGGATATCTTAAAGACGATAAAGGGCTTGTGCGTGATAAGATTCATGTTATAGTTTGCCATTGGCCCTCACGCTACGGCGGTGAGGAAGCGAGTCGCCCTACTCGCGACACGGCAGCCATGCTCACTAAGCATATCTGCGACTCCCTCTACGGCAGGGACCCGAGGGCAAAGATTATCGTTATGGGCGACCTCAACGATGACCCCTATAACCACTCTTGCGCTGAGGTACTCAACGCCAAGAAGAATCGCGAGGACGTGACACCACAAGGCTTCTTCAACACTATGTGGCAACGACTCGACCGAGGCATCGGCTCGCTCGCTTACAACGGCTCATGGAACCTCTTCGACCAAATCATCATCTCAGAGCCCCTGCTTAATGAACAACGCACCAATACGGCATGGAGCTATTGGCAACCCGAAATATTCAACAAGAAATTCCTAACTTATCAAGAGGGAAAAGATAAAGGTACGCCTATGCGTACACACAAAGGCGGAGTATGGACCGACGGATTTTCTGACCACTACCCCACTATGATTTATCTCATCAAGCAAAAATAGAGGAACAATGGAATATACCACTCTATCAGCACCACTCATCCTTCCAGACTATGGCAGAAATGTTCAGCATATGGTTGAGCACGCCGTAACCTTGCCATTAAAAGAAGACAGGCAACGCTGTGCTGCCACTATCATCAAGACGATGACGCAGTTGCACCCCGAACTCAACAACGAGCAACAGCAACATATCTACTACGACCACCTCGCTCTTATGTCGGGGTTCCGACTCGATATCGACTACCCCTTCGGCAACCCGCAACCCGAGGATATGAAGCCACACCCGCAACCTCTTCAAGCAGCGGGTAATAAGCCGTTTATGCGGCACTACGGCAGAATAGTGCAGAATATGGTCAATGAGGCAGTAGCGCAACAAAATAGCGAACAGCAGAAATACCTTATCTTACGCATCGCACAACGAATGAGGCAGTGCTATTATGTCTCTAACAAAGAAATAGTGGATGCTCAGCAGGTAAAATGCGATATCGCCGTGCTCTCAAATAACACGCTTGACTGCAATTTCCCCGAGTTTGATAAGTTATTCACCGAGCAAATCTTTGTCTCAAACAAACGCAAGAAAAAGAAATAATAGTGGAAAACGTCTCCTTAGCGTAAGCGATCACTTGGTACTTGGTACTTTGTCACTTGGTACTTTGTTATGGCGTCTCCGAACGTTCAACGGTAGCGTTGTCAATTACGCCGAATATCATTCGGCAGTACCTTCGTACTTCGTCCCTTGTTATTTACTTGCTAAATTACTGCTTTTTCGCGATATAAAAAAATTATTTTTTATGTTTGATAGCATAATTGTATTGAAAAAACAAATGCGAGGCTGAAAATCACCTTCCGTTATTTTCTTTGCATCCGCATTTCCGTACCTTTCGTATTTTCCGTTTTCGATAACCTCAGTTCGTCTTTCCGTACTCTAAAATTCTCGCCAAATGAAACTTTTTTGATTTTTTTTTGCAAAAAATTTGGTGGTTTAGAAAAAAAGCATTAACTTTGCAGCCGCTTTTGAAATCAAGAGTTAGGTGGGCTTCGAGTTTTTCGGAGTTAGGAAGGGTCTCTTGATTTCAAAAGTTTTGGCCCATTAGCTCAACTGAATAGAGTATCTGACTACGGATCAGAAGGTTGCAGGTTTGAATCCTGCATGGGTCACAAAGAAGCGACGCTTGATATTTCTCAAGCGTCGCTTCTTTGTTTTCCTTGTGGTGAGCGGGGCTTCGCTCCTTTGTTAGCGGTTGCGTTATCTTGCTGCTATTATTTTTTGCATCTCATCCTGCACTTTTTCCTGCTCTTCTAAAAGTCGTATCTGTGCTCGTGTGCGGACGAGGTTATGTTCGTTGTATTGTATCTTATAGTAGGTGTCGCCGTTGAGATAGTCGGTGAGGAACCGCACGGCTTGCATATAACTCATTCGGCGGCAGCCGTAAGGCAGCAGTTCTTTCTCGAGCGGAGTGAGGAAAGTGGCCTCACGGAGATAGCCGCGGGTGTATGCGTCAAAAACATCCATATTAACATGTATATTATCGAGGTTAGGGTCATCCTCGAGTCCCGTATTGGCGGCGGTGCGCATAAAGTCGCCGAAGTCGCTTAGCACGAAGCCCGGCATTACGGTGTCCAAATCAACGATGCAGAGTGGTCTGCCTTGTTCGTCAAAGAGCATATTGTTCACCTTCGTGTCGCAGTGGTTGATGCGCTTGGTTAGTCTGCCTTCGCGGAAGAGTCTTTCCGCGAGGCACATCTCTTCTCTGCGGCGGTTGATCTTTTCCAATAACTCTCCGCATTCTGCCACTCTGCCTGCCGCATCTGATTTGGCAGCCTCGTCTAACTGATCAAGGCGGTATTCAACATCATGGAAGCGTGGTATGGACTCCGTCAGTTCGCTGAATGGGAGATCTGATAGTTGGCATTGAAACCTGCCAAATGCCTCGCCTGCTAACTCTGCTGATTGTGGTGTTACCGTTTCCTGCGACTGTGCGTCAATAAGCACATATACTCTCCAATACTCGTCCCCTTCCTCAGTATGGCGCAGGTGATATAGTTTGCCGCTCTTGGTAGGGATAAGTCGCAGCACCTTGCGGTCGAGATCTCTCTCCCCCTCTGCCTCAAGACGTTGGCGGATATGGTCGGTAACCTTTTGTATGTTGCGCTGCAGCCCGTCAACATCTTGGAAGATATGGTGATTGATGCGTTGCAGAAAATACGATGTCCCGCCTTCCTTAGCGGCAGGAACAATAAAAGAATCGTTGATAAAGCCTACCTTCAGCGGGCGTGGCTCCGATACTGCGTCTTCAATAGCAAAACAAGAGATAATGTCTTTCATAGGGTAAAAGTTTTCTGTTTTCTATATAGAAAATTGTTATTTGCCGTTTTTAGTGGTTAACGTCTCCGAACGTTTGGTAGTGGAGAACGTCTCCGAACGTTTGGTAGTAGCGTTGTCAATTACGCCGAATATTATTCGGCAGCCCCTTCGTACATAGCGAAAGCGGTACATCGTACTTAGCCGGTTAGCGTCTCCGAGCGTTCAACGGTAGAGACGCTATTCTTTAGCGTCTCTCTAACAGCGAGGCACCGGAGTGCTTCACTACTAAACGATAGCAAAGTTAGTAATAAAATATGATTTATGCAATTGCTTTACAAGAGATTTTTTTGATGTCTAGTCTTATTATTCCTTGTCTCGCCCTTTCCACCCTTTCCTTTGTTCCGCCCTTTCCGCCCTTTCGTCTTCGAAAAATAAAAAATCAGCATTTGCCAATCAGAGAAGTTTATTTGCCATTTTGAGCCTGCCAATTTGTGCAAATTAAGATAACTTTGCTGTTGGTGAAAACTACCAATCTACAACCATGAAAAACAGGACTCATTGTTACTTTGCACTCATTCTTCCGTTGATTTTTCTCTTGCCTTCTTGTAAGAAGACGATGGACGATTATCCGCTTGCCAATCTACGGGCGATAGCCGCTTTTGGTTTCGATTATTATCACAATTCAGATGCGAATATTTTTATTCGTCACGATGGCGTTATTGACGAAACGAATCGTTATATAACGGTCAGTGTCCCTTGTGATGCCGACTTGGCTCACCTGAAACCGACTATCAAGTTGTCGCCATGGACTACTTGTTCGCCTGCAACACTTGAAGAGGTGGATTTCTCGAAAGGTCCCGTGGAATATGAGGTTACGGCGCAAAGCGGTAAGAAGGCTTATTATATTGTTGAGGTTGATACCACTTTCCGGTACGAAGATGCTATTTTGCTCCGTCTTTTCCTTAGTGACATACCTCTTGCCGGACTTGACTCTTCGCAGATAAACGCAGACGACCCGACTTCCGGTCGTTCAGCCATACCTGACTCTTACTCTGACGGAGCGTTGATAACTCTCTTGCTTGAACAAGGTAGCGGTTACGACCTCACGCAACAGCGTACACATATTGATCTCTCCGCCTCTTCGCATCGTGCAACGATAGAGGTGGCAGAGTTTGCCGATGAGGCGAATTACCGCCCTTTCCACGATCTTGATACAATAAATTATTCCGATACGGTTATATACAAAGTGACTGCAGAAGGCGGCAAGGTTATTCGATATCGTGCTGTTGTACGCGAGAAAGAAGCGAACTCCGCGTCTGTCCCACAAAAAGCAGAGGAGGTTGAGTTATGAAAAGGTTAGGTATATTGGCGTTGCTCATGGCTATCATCTTTCCTCTCTTCGCGCAGAAGGTGTTGGTAAGCGGCAAGGTGGAGGACCTTGGGGGGACGGGACCTATCATCGGTGCTTCCGTACTCGAAAAAGGAACTTCAAACGGAACGATAACCGATATCGACGGCAACTTCTCTTTGGAGGTCGGTAAGGGCAGTAGTATTATCATCTCTTATATGGGATATCTCACGCAGACTATACAGGTGAAGAGCACTAAACCCCTGCGGGTTATGTTAGAAGAGGACAGTAAGCAGTTAGAGGAAGTGGTCGTAGTGGGTTACGGAACTATGAAGAAGAGAGATGTAACAGGCTCTATCACTTCTATAGCAGAGAAGAATCTGTTGGAGAACAAGCCGATGAATATAGCTACAGCCTTGCAGGGCAAGGTGTCGGGTTTGGAGATAGTAACGGCATCTGAGCCGGGTTCTGAGAGCAACTACCGTATTCGCGGTGCTTCCACCCTCTCTGCCGAAGGCTCAACGCCTCTCTTTATCGTTGACGGCGCAGAGGTGGATAATATCGATAATATATCCCCTGCCGATATTGCTTCCATCGAGGTGCTGAAAGATGCGGCGAGTGCCGCCATCTATGGCTCTAAATCGGCAAATGGTGTTATAATCATCTCCACAAAACAGGGAATGAGTAGCAAACCCGTGCTCAATGTGGGCTACTCGCTTAAGATATCCAACCTCTCGCGTACCCTCCCGCAGATGAATAGGCGGCAGTGTATCGACTTTGATATACTGCGAAGTTACCTGCAAGGCTCAAGCGGTAACTCCGTCTATGTCAACGACTCTCTCAACCCTTCTTTTGCTGACGATAACTACTATCAGGATATCCTCTTCCGTACCGGGCTTACCCATCAGGCGGATGTGAGTCTTGCCGGCAAGACCGATAAGATTAATTACTTCACCTCGCTCAGTTATATGCATGACGATGGTATAGCTCTCAACACTTGGAATAGGCGCGGCACTTATCGACTTAATGTTGACTATAAGCCGAATAAGTATGTTACTATCGGCAGCCGTATCTCGTTAGGCTTGGGAGGAAACAGAAAGACCCCGGGCGGAGCACGGCAAAGGATACTTGAGCGTCCCGCTAATATGGCGCTTGTGTTCCCCGACGGCACCTACGCTCCCGTTATTGCGAGCCGCAATAACCCGCTCGCGTGGTCAGAGATTTGCGTGAACAATAACAAGTACTACGAGGCCAATTTCAATGAGTTCATCGAGATAAAACCGATTAAAGATTTATCGATCAAATCGTCGATTTCCGGCACTTTCAATCAGAATAATTATCGCTATTTTGAGCCTGCTATTCTTAATAAGAATCAGATTACTGCATCGTCAAATCGCAACACCACTACGCTTCGCTGGACGCACGAGGATGTGATAACCTATTCTCACTCCTTCAACGGCGGACATTCTTTCTCTGCCATGGCGGGCTTTAGTCTGCAAGGGTATAAAAGCGAATATGTCAACCTCGCTGTCAATCATAATATATCAGAGGCAATAACTACGAGTTATGCCTTTCAGGAGGTTAATACGAACAGCACTTTCCATTATCAGACCGAGAACCGTATGGCATCGTTTTTCGGTCGCGTCAGTTATTCGTATAAAGGTAGATATCTTCTTAATGCCAATATCCGCGGCGATGGCAGCAGTCGTTTCGGAACGGGGCTTAAGTGGGGGGCTTTCCCCTCTGCCAGTGTCGGCTGGCGATTGTCGGACGAAAAATGGATGCAGTGGGCGCAGCCCGTTCTTACCGATTTCAAGTTGCGCTATAGTTTCGGTATGACCGGTAATCAGACGGCTTCCGATTACGCCGCTCTCTCTCGCTATTCTACTATTGCCTACGCCGACTATATAGGAATTTATCCCACTCAACTCGAGAACGACCGTCTCGGCTGGGAAACAACGATGCAGCATAACTTGGGCGTGGACTGGAGTATGTTTAATAACCGATTCAGTATAGTTATGGACCTCTATATGAAAGATACTCGTGATGTGCTTTTCTCTATGAAACTGCCGGGAACAAGCGGATTCGTGTCTTCTTACACCAATATCGGTAATATATCAAATAAGGGCTTGGAATTCACTATCAGCGGACATATTATTAAAATGCGCGATTTCGACTGGACGGCAAGCATCAACTTCGCTTTCAACCGCAATAAACTTTACAATATTCCCGAAGAGAATCGCACTATTCAAAATAGTCTTTATATCATAGATAACGACTATACTCTCGGCACAATGTTTGGGTATAAGTCGGTGCAGATCTTTCAGTACGATCAGTCCAATGCTTTCTATGTTGATGAAGCGGGCAACTGGCAGCAACTGACCCCTATCTTCGATGAAAAGGACCGCTTTGTGGAGTATCAGTTGAACGGCAGCACTTATACGGGTGAAGTCCGTCAGCTGCATTACGGCACAGAGAAAGGTGAACTGTTCAAAGGCGGCGATGTGATGTGGGATGATCTTAATCACGATGGCGTTATCAATGACGAAGACCGACAGGTGATTGGTTGTGGACAGCCCGATTTTACCGGAGGTTTTAATACTGAATTCCGCTGGAAAGGACTCAGCTTCTCCGCTTTCTTCAACTTCTCTTTCGGCGGAGATGTTATCAATGTGTATGAGGCAAACCGCAATGCGCATATCTATGGTACGCTGACGCAGGCGAGTCCCGTTTATCTGGCGCAGTCGTGGCTCGCCGCTGGCGATATAGCCAAGTATCCTATACCGAGCACCTCTCGCGCTATCGTGCAGAACACGCGTCTTAATAGCGACCTGTGGATTCAGGACGGCAGTTATATTCGCCTAAAAAATCTCAAGATAGCATATTCCCTACCGAAAAAATGGCTTACGCCGATGCATATTCAGGACTGGACATTCTCCGTTATGATGCAAAACTTCTTCACTTGGACCAACTACGACGGTTTTGACCCCGAGATAACATCCTCCGGCTTCGCCATAGGCTATGATAACAACTCCTACCCGCGTGCAAAATCTGTCCTCTGCGGTATGAACTTAACTTTCTAAAAACATAAGGACCAAAATGAAAACTGTAACAAAGTCTCACATCCTTACTCTGCTTGGTCAGTTGGTACGTCGTCCCTTGGTACTTTGTCCCTTGATACTTATCTTCACTTCTTGCCTGAATGAGTTTCTGACGGTAGAGCCGCTTGCGGATATAACCACGAGCACTTTCTGGAAATCGGAAAATGACGTGCGTGCCGAACTGAATGCCGGTTATGCCCATATTAAAAATGCTTATAAGACGGGATTCCTCTATTGGACTGAGGCACGCAGCGATAATTTCCTCGGTAATGTTACGGGTAGTTCGCCCGTGCAGAATGTCAGTCTGAATAAACTGACCTCAAACCTCGGGGCTTGCAATTGGAATCATTGGTACAAACTGATCAGTGTCGCCAATTATGCCATCTATTTCATTCCTACGATGACCGATAAGATGGACGAGGCAACGCGTAATCACCTTTTAAGTGAGGCTTATTTCCTCCGTGCTTTCGCCTATTTCAATCTCTATCGTATATGGGGTGATGTGCCGCTTGTAACGCAACCTACTTTGCGCCGATCGGATGTGGAAAAACCGCTTAAATCTCCCAAGGAGGATATCTTTGCTCTCGTAGTGAGCGACCTCGCTGCGGCGGATACTTTAGTCAATGTGATAGTGGATGAGAAGTTTATCTATTCCCCTGCTGCACTATATGCCCTGACTACGGATGTGGCAATGTGGGAAAAAGACTATGAGAAGGCGGTGCTTTTTTCCGACAAATTGTATGCTCTTGGTAAACATACTCTCGATGGCGTCAATTTCGCTGATGTCTGCCGCGATGCTACAACGGCAGATAATATATGGACTCTCAAATGGAACTACTCTACCGACGGAGAAAATAATATAACGGCTACCCTTGCTAATAGTTCTAACCCGTTTGTGCCCACTTTCGAGTTATATCAGAAGTGGTTCGCGTGGGAGAAGGAGTTTAATGCAAGAGATTTGAGGCGCGTTGCCACTATCGACTCTGCTAAGTATCGCGAGTTCAACACTAAGCATGTTATGTCGTTACCCAACAGCTCCCAATGTTGGAAATGGTCGCCCGGCGAGCACAAGCCGCAGACTGAGTATCAGGAGTGTTATATACCCATCTACCGTCTTGCCGATATTATCCTTCTTCGTGCCGAAGCACTCAATCGCCTTGGAAGAACGGACGAGGCAATTGAGGAAATGAATAAGGTGCGCAGGCGTGCCGGGCTGCCCGATAAAGATGCAGCGTACTACGCCGGCGACAGTGAAAAATTAGAAGAGGATATATGGCAGGAGAGGCAGTTCGAACTATATGCCGAAGGCAGACGATGGTTCGACCTCCGGCGAACTGACCGCGTTGAGAAAGTGATGAATGCCTATTTCACGGGCTATATAGCCAAATATGGCGGACAAGACCGTTACCGACTCTTCGAAGAAGAGTGGCAATACTACTGGCCCGTCTCACAAGATATACTCAACGAAAATGAAAACCTTAAACAAACGGGGAGTTACTGAAATAGCTTATTAATGTTCTATACCACTAAAAATATAATCAATATGAAAGCAATTAAAAATCATATTTTGTTAGTACTTAGTCCCTTAGTACTTAGTCCCATGATATTTGTTCTCTCATCTTGCAACTTGTTCGGACTGAGTTATGCATATAGTTTTCAGAACGAGAGCGGCGAAGATTTTCACGCATTGACATGCGATGCGTATGAGTTTATTCAGCAGCGCAGTACCAACGATTTCGCACTTATGTATCAGGCCATCAACCGCGCAGGTATGGAAGAATATTATCACGATTCAATCTTTACCTTCTTCATTATTAAAGATGCGGTGTGGGATGAGTTCTTGTCATCCTATCATTATTCGTCAATAAACGAGGTGCCGGTTCTGACGCTCCAAAACTACCTCAAGCGCAGTATAGTGCCGGGTAAGTATCTCAGTTCTGATATCTCCGCCCCTATCTTCGTGCAGACCCTCGACCCTAATGTCACGATGCGTATCTACAAGACCATCGTGGCTGCCACCACTTCCCAAAACCTCAATAGCCTGCGGGCGGGGTGGACGAATGACAACGGCAAAATCAATCAAGTCAGTTGCACTACTTCTAACCTCGAATGTACCAACGGCGTGATACATGTAATGGGAAAGCGATTCACCTTTATGAATTAAAAATGAAAAAAGAAATATTTTTATTAGCCGCTTTGTCGGTAGTTGTCGTGCTATCCGGTTGTGCAAAACATTCGGATTCACAATGCGCTGATGTTGCAACTTGTTTTTCCGATGAAATCGAAGAAAATGCGGTAATGCAAGTTACAGATGCCGCAGTGAGGTGGCAGCGGGATGCCTATCCCCGTATGAATGAGAAACGCAAGTGGAAATCATCGCACGATGTGAGTTGGGAGAATGCTATCTTCCTGACGGCAGTATGTGAGTGGTCTCTGATGCGTGGTGATACCGCCGCAGCGGCGTGGGTGAGAAATATTGCTCGTCGTAACGACTATCGTCTGCCAATGGGCGTGCATGTCTATCACGCTGATAATATGATTGTAGGAATGCTCTATGCCGACCTGTTTGAGCAGGATGGTGACGAGAGAGTGCTGCATCAAACGATAGCGAGGTTAGAGTTTGTGAAGAACCACCCCTCCCAATGCTCTCTCAAGTCGGATGATAGCGACCCTACTTATTATTACAAGCAGCGTTGGTCGTGGTGTGACGCTTTATATATGGCACCGCAGGTCTTCGCACGATATGCGCAACTGTGCAACAACCCGGAACTCCTCTCTTTTATGGACAACGAATACCATGCTACTGCCGATTACCTCTACTCGCCTGAGTATAAACTTTTTTTTCGAGATAGCAACTACTTCGACAAACTTGAAACTAACGGTAAGCCCGTCTTTTGGGGTAGAGGTAACGGATGGGTTGTGGCGGGCCTTGCTAAATTGATACCGTACTTGCCTGCCGATTTTGAGGGCAGGGAGTGGTACGTCAGTCTTTTCAAGGATATGATGGGGGAGATAGTGTCACGGCAGTCGCCCGAAGGACACTGGTATGTCAGTATGCTCGACCCGCAGAGTTACCCTGCACCCGAGATGAGCAGCACCGCCTTCTTCTGCTACGCCTTGTGGTGGGGGATGAATAATAATATACTCGACAAGGACACCTATATGCCTCACGCCGTTAAAGCATGGCAGGCGATAGTCTGTCAGGTGCATGCTGATGGTATGCTCGGGTCGGTGCAGGCTGTAGGGGAAAAACCCGAAAATATAACACCCGACATGACTGAGGTTTATGGTCCCGCCGCAATGGTCTTTGCCGCACAGGAAATACTGAAGTCCCTTAAATAACGGCGCGGAAAAATACAAATAAGAACACATAATCCGGCAAAATGGTGAAGCACCCTCTTTGTATAATTATATGTAAGTTAATAAATGCTGTTGACAATGCTAAATGTCGGCGGTTTTTGTCGGCTCTTATAGTTATTTCCGTGGGGTTAGGATATACGTTTGCAGAGCAGGCAGTGCAGGATAGTCTGTATTTCTACTCTCTGCCGTCAATGGGTGGAATCGGTTATAATTCAATAAGCGGGTTTGCGCAAGACGAACAGGGGTATATATGGTGCCTGACGGGTGATGATATATTGCGCTTCGACGGATATCAGTTTCGCTCTTATAATGATAAGATAACGCATCGAGAAGATTGGCGGTATTCGTATTATAGCATAGTATATACCCGATCGGGTAATCTGTATGTCAGTTCTTCCTGCGGACTATTTCTATACCACCCGGAAAAGGATAGTTTCGAAAAGGTTGGCGACGGCTCGTATCGTTATGTATATGAGGACAACCGAGGCAGAGTGTGGCTCACTAATAATGCGCCCGTTATCTTCGACCCCGCTGACGAAACACTTACGCCGCTCACTATCGGTGGCAGGGCGCTATTAGGACAGTTCTACACGGCAGCTGATATCAATGAAGCCTATCTTATCACCAACGATAGTATCTATATCCTCTCACTTGATGAAACGGGGGTAAGGGATGTGAGTGTTGAGCCGTTTGACTTGAAACCTGCCCGCATAGCTTCGATTGGCGTTTATGATTCTCTTCTTTATGTCCTCACTACACACAGAGGTCTGTTTGCGAGAGTAGATAGAGAGTGGCAAAGAGTGGCTGAGATCGGTGATGAGTCTGTTGTGGCGCGGCGTATGACTCGCGATAAGCAGGGAACTATTTGGGTGAGCACTATGCGCGGCCTATATGCCTATAACCCGCATAGCGGCGACTGTCGCCATTACCGGCAGACCACTCTTCAGGGATCGCTTATCAATAATTCCGTGCAGACTGCTTTCTTCGATAGAGATGATAACCTCTGGGTGGGTACATACGCAGGCGGAATATGTTACGCCTCAACTCATTATCACAATGCTTTCCGCAAAACTAAGCAGGTCGATTACGGCTTTCTGTCGCTGCCTATCAGTTGTATGCTTGCCGATGGTGAGAACCTGTGGTACGGAACCGAGGGAGACGGACTATTCTGTTATAATTCCGGTAGCGGAATAGTCGCACATTATTCAAGCAAAAATTGGTCAGGTGCAGGGAAGGCGGGTAACGCTACTCTCTCATCCGACAATATCAAGGCTATATACCGCTATGGCGATGACCTCTGGATCGCTACTTATCTCGGCGGACTTAATCGCCTCAATATTAATACGGGCGATGTTAGTGTTTTCACCACTCCTCTCATTAGTAATCAGATTTACGCCTTTTATCCCGATGAAAACGCGGGATTATGGATGATATATCAAAATATGAGCAATATTCTGACCCGACTTGACCTCGTGACGGGAGAGCAGGTGTCGTATAACATACCCGACCCCGTGGGTACTAACACCACCTCTCGGCTGCTACATATCACACGTGCAGGCGACAGACTATGGCTCGCCACCTCTACCTCGATACACTGCTTCTCTCTCAGCGAGAGACAATATCTCTTCTCTGCCACACCTTCCCCTCCCGTGCAAATCTACGAAATGGCGTATGATAGTCTGCGACAATCATTATGGCTCAGTACTCATGCACACGGACTCATCCGTTACGACATAACGACAAATAGTTTTCTTCCGCCTATCTTAGAGCATGAATTGGGAAAAGTAGCGGTAAGAGCAGTCGTTCCCGATAGTGATAGGCTCTGGTTGGGGACAAGTAAGGGCATCTTTGTCCTGACCGAGCAGATGTCCGCAAGTGGAGAACGTCTCCGAACGTTTGGCGGTGGAGAACGCCTCCGAGCGTTTGGTAGTCCGCTGCATTATGACGAAAATGATAACGTCGTTGAGACGGTGATATCCGCGTGCTCGACTACCAATAGTAGCGGGCAGACTGTAATATATATGGGCGGTATAGGCGAATGGACTGAAATAATGCCGCAGAGTGTGGTGCATAACAATATCGCGCCTTCTGTCTTGTTTTCGGATATTAAGATAAACGACCACTCTGTAATAGTAGGGAACACCTCCGAGCGTTTCGTCCCCTGCTCCGAGTGTTTCGTCCCCTGCTCCGAGCGTGAGCTCGGAGGTTCCTCCGAACGCTTTTATGATGGCGAGTTAACTCTTACTTACCGCGAGAATAATATTGCCATTACTCTCTCCTGCACCAATTTCTATCTCCCCGATAAAAATCGTTATCGCTTCCGACTCTCCTCGCGTGATGCATGGCAAGAGGTGGATGCCATGCACCGCACAATCAGTCTTATGCAGATGCCGGCGGGGCATTATAACTTCGAAGTGCAGGCGTGTAATAACGATGGGGTGTGGGGAGAAATATCCTCGCTTGGTATAACAATAAAACCGGCCTTTTGGGCAAGTCTTACGGCGAAAATTATTTATGTTTTTATTGCCTTACTGATTATTCTGTTCGTCGCTCTTGCCGTGTATCGGCAATACCGATTAAAAAATGAGTTATATAAGGCTGAGGTGCGAGCTAAGGAGGAAGAGAGGACGAACCGGGATAAGTTGCGTTTCTTCACGGATATAAGTCGCGAGTTGCGAACTCCCTTGCTGAGGTTACTGTCTTTAGTCGATACTTCACATATCCACCTTGTGCAAGAGGTGTTACTGACAACCGAAAAATACCTTGCACAATACGGCATCAACGTAAATGCCGACCCAAAGCAGCAGAAGCGGGAGCAGATGCTCGATAAACTGCAGTCGCTCGTGGGGGAGAGGATTGCAGACGGACATGTTGATATTGATGAGTTAGCGAGAGAGATGGGAATGTCGAGGCGTAAGTTCTTTTCCTTTGTAAAGGACGAAACAGGCAAAGCACCTATTGAATATATTCGATCTTATCGTATGCAGACCGCTGCCAAGATGATGGTTGAGCGAGGACTGAGTGTAAAAGAAGCGATGGACGAAGTGGGAATAGAAAGTCAGTCCTATTTCGTTAAATCGTTTAAGGACGAATTCGGCACTACTCCCGCCAATTACGCAGAGCAATATTCGAAGTAAATTAGTGGAGAACGTCTCCGAACGTTTATATTTCTCGTTTTTATAAAGTCGGCATTTAATGCCGACATTGGCAGTGGAGAGCGTCTCCGAGCGTTCGAAGGATTTCCTGTTCCTTCCGCTTTTCCGTAACTTCCGTTATTTTCAAGTCATACATATTTCCGTAACTTCCGTTATTTCTGTACTCTGAAAAAACAAAAACTCCGTATTTGCCAAAATGAGCAAAAACTTTGCAATTTATACAGCGTTTAAACGCCATTTAAATGATAATTTTGCACTAACCGAAGCCAAATACCAAGACCATTATGAAAAACATATCCTCTATTATTGTATCTGTACTGTTCTGTCTGTTTGCGGTAATATCTTCTGCAAATTTGTCAGCACTTTATGCGCAGGACTTTGAGCGGGACGAAACAACTCATTTTTTCAATTACATAGGCACGCCGCTTGAGACCGACCTCGAAGTCGATTTCTCCGAGCTTACGTCCGATATGGTAGCATATAGTTCAGGGACAACTCATTCGGAAACTCTGCTTGAATTCCAACATATCGGGTTGTACAAGTATTGCTATGATCCAAGTTCCCGCACAGTTGACGAAGTCGCTTATACAGCACCAAGGGCATGGAATAGTTGCAGCTCTATAGTTAATGGAGCTGCTAAACGAAACGATACTATTGCAGCATATTATCATGAATATGACAGGTGTGCTATGTATTTCCCCGAAATGAAGTACGGCATACGTTATATTGTGGTTGAAGGATGGTCGTATACTAACCCGAGTAACATTGTATTCAAGAAACAAAACAGTGACGGCTCTTGGACAGATATAGCTTCTTCTTCACAATCTTTGAAAGCAAATTCTCTTACCGATGATACGCTTTTTATCAATAGCAGGAATATAAAGCGTATAATGTTTTATAGGGGTAATACTCAACATCAGAAGTTCCAGTTCATCACTAAAGTAAAAGTAGTCACCTACGAAAAGCAGTTTGAAGCAGCGGCAGACGGATATACGTATATCGGCACACCTGTTGATAGTTTCAGCGTCGATTTTACCACGTGGACAGCTGACTCACTGCCTATTTCATGGCTTGATGCCGACGGTGCATCCGAAGCCGGTGGTATGGCATTTATCAAGTGGACAAGCAATAGGGTGCGTAATTCTACGAGGTCAGTGTTTAACAACGGCACCACTGCTGACGCGACACCGGTGAGGAACAATTCTACGAGTAACAAACCTTGCATATATTTGCCGAAAACAAGTCGTGGCGTTAAAACCATACGTGCGAGAATTGCCTCTTCGAGTGCAGTCAATCTGAAAGTTAAGTATAAGGATACAAATCATGGAACGTGGTCATATAACTCCACACAGATACTCACTCCGTCATCAACATCTTGGGAGATTACAGACGTGTCGTTAGATTTGAATACTATAGGTGAGACAAGTATTTGTTTATTCTATGAAAGTACTCCGTACTTCGAAATATATAGCATTGAGTTAGAGATGAACAATCCTTTGGTTGAAATCTCGGAGAGCGAGGATAACAGCAGTGTTCTGTCCACCTATAACGGTGAGACGGTTGACTTGCGGGTGAGCAGAACCATCAAAGGTGGGATGTACAACACCATCTGCCTGCCGTGTACGGTAAGCGTCAGCAACCTGAAAGCCGCCCTTGGCGTTGAGCAGTTAGATGCCAAATGGTTCAACGACGCAAGTATGGACGACGGTGTGCTTGATATGCAGTTCACCACTACGTCAACCTTGCAGGCAGGTGCACCGTATCTTATTCAGACAGATGCGGATGTGACAGAGCCGTTTATGCTGGAGGGCGTGACAGTAAAAAATACTACCCGTCATATTGACAAACCCGCAGACTCGCCGCTCGTCAAGTTCTGGGGCATATTCAACCCGACCAACATGACTGCCTCGCAAAACAAACTCGTTCTCGGCAGTGACGACACGCTTTATTATATAGACCATAACCTGACGATGCAGGGTATGCGCGGATACTTCCAGCTGACAGGCAGTGCTGCAGCAGCGGCACCACCGGTAAGAATACACTATTCGGAAAACACAGCAACAGACTTCGATGATGAGCCGCTTTCGCTAAGTGACGAAGTGCCGCTTTCACTATGTACGAAAGTGTTGCGCAACGGACAGATATATCTGATACGCGACGGCGTAATGTACAATAGTTTAGGTCAAACCCTTCAAAAGTAAACAGCCATGAAGAGATATATCGCACCTTGTACAACCATTGTGGAGACCCTCGCATGCTCACTAATATGCGCCAGCGGCAGTGAAGAACGTGTCAGCGGTAATGCTGTCTCCGGAGGAGACTTCGGCATAGGAGAAATGTATATTCTATAAATAACAATTAACAAAGAAATTAAATATACTATGAGAAAGACTTTACTTTTTTATGTTCTGCTTATTGCGGCAGTAGCGAATGCGGGGCTTTACACCGCAGACAATGACGGCTATACCTACACAGGCACGCCGATCGATGCTTTCAGTGTTGACTTCACCACTTGGACGACGGACTCATTGCCGACGGCATGGCTTGACGAGGACCCTGCACACGAAGCAGGCGGCATGGCGTTCGTCAAATGGACCCTCACCAATCGTTCCGTGAAATACAACGGAGTGTCTGCCACTAAGCCTGTCTGTTTCAACAACGGCACAACGGCTGATGCCACTCCTGTGAAGAACAACACCAGCACACACAAACCGCGCATCTATCTTCCCAAGACGAGCCGCGGCGTGAAGAAAGTGAAGGCTATCATTGCCTGTGCAAAAGCGCGATCCCTTGCTATCAACTACAAGGACGACAACCACACTTCATGGACATACACCTCCGCGCAGGCACTCAATGCACTTGCATCATGGGAGGTGGATACCGTGGAATGTGAGCTTAACACCGTAGGCGAGACAAGTATATTTATTCAGTATGGGAGTACCGATTATCTTGGCATTCTGAGCATAGAGCTGGAACTCGTGAACAACACCTCTGTCAGCCTTGACAAGCACTCTCTGCTTATGAACACCGATGCTACATGCGAACTCGTTGCCACTCCTCTTCCCGCCGACCTTGCACTCACATGGAGCAGTTCGAACGAGGCCGTCGCAACCGTAGCGGACGGCGTAGTGACGGCAATAGGCGTCGGCGAAGCCGATATCGTTGTCAGCGGAGGCGAGGGCGTGACAGACACTTGCCATGTGACTACCATCGCGCATGACGGTTTTGCATTAGGCGAAGACGGCTACTGGCATTATTCCGGCGAGCCTGTGAACGGCGTGGATGTAGAATTCAGCAACCTCGGCGAGGAGGATGTCTATTATACTACAGGCAACCTACATGCCGACCTATTGTGGAACTTCGCAGGTATAGGTATCTATAAATGGAGTTACCACGCTTCACGTTCCTGCGAGGGCGAGACCTACGGTCCGCTTCTTTGGAACAGCGGCAATAGCGAGAACGGCACCAACGGAGCCATCAAAAACAGTGCGCCGGAGAAATTAGCCGCCATCTATCTTCCTGAGATACAGAACGGAGTGAAGACTCTTACTGTGGAGGGTTGGACCAACAACAACAGTCGTAGCCTTATGCTTGATGCAGAGGATAATGAAGGGGTATGGACACCTGTCAACGAGCTTAATACGGAGTATGACAGCTACTATGTCACCCTCACGGGCAATACCTACACCACTGCTGTGTTCGATTTCTCCTCTCACGACATACGTCGTCTTCGCCTGTGGCGTAACAGCAACGACTATCAGTTCCTGACCCGCATCGCCGTTGAGGCTATGCCGGCCTCCGTTGACCCGACAGGGGTAGAAGAAGTACCAAGTGACCAAATACCAAGCACCAAGGTGCTAAGGGACGGACAGCTTCGTATATTGCACAACGGTAAGGAATATAACAGTATAGGTCAAACCATTCAATTCTGATAATTATGAAGAAGATTATAATCATTGCTGCCATTCTTGCGGCAGCACTCAGCCTTAATGCTCAGTCGCCTTATCTGTTAGGCGAAGATGGTTATTACCATTACACCGGCGATGCCGTTCAGCGCGTGGCGGTCGATTTCTCGATGCTGACTCCTGCCGATGTGGCCTATACGACAGGGACGACCCATGCCGACCGCGTTATGGATTTTCAAGGCGTAGGTATGTATAAGTTTTGCTATCTCGCTTCCCGCAAGTGCGGTACAGGTGTCGATGATCCCGTCTATGGACCGCTCGCTTGGAACAACGGCTCATCGGAGAACGGCAGAAACTATGACATCAAAGACTCCCAACCGGAGAAACTGCCTGCCGTCTATTTCCCTGAGGTAGAGGGTGGAATAAAATATGTAATTACAGAGGGCTGGTGCTATAACCAAAGCAGAACGCTTATTTTCCAAGCCGAGAACGCAAGCGGTGCTTGGGTGGATATTAAGCAGGTGGCACCGGATATGCAGACGTCTTATCAGACGATGCGCAAGAATGCATACACCCGTGATACGCTTGTGGTGAACAGTGCTGCGGTGAAGAAAATCCGTTTCTATCGCAATTCCAACGAATATCTCTTCCTTAATAATGTAGAGGTTATCAGTATGGCGGATAATGGGGATCCGATAGAGGTCGAGTCCGTTACTCTTGACAAGGCAGAAGCGCAGATGGAAGTCAGCCAGACACTTAATCTCGTTTGCACAGTTCGTCCGTTTAACGCTACGAATAAGGTTGTTGCTTGGTCGAGCAGCGATGAAACGAAGGCTACCGTCGATGATGCGGGTGTGGTAACGGCAGTCGCAGCAGGAGAAGCAGATATCACCGCATCGTGTGGAAATTATAGTGCAGTATGTCATCTCACTATTGCCGGTGAGACACCCGTTAGTAGCGTAACGCTTGATGAACACTCGCTTCGCGTGGCAGAAGGTAAGTATGCACGCCTGAATGTAACAGTCTTGCCGCTTGATGCTTCTAACCCCACCGTTACGTGGTCATCGTCTGACCAGACAATAGCCACCGTAGTGAACGGCTTAGTGCATGCGATTAAGGAGGGTTTTGTTGATATTATTGCCACGGCAGGGGCGATGAGCGACACCTGTAAGGTGGAAATTTATTGGGAGATGCCGGAAGCAAGCGATTATGTTATCGAGGAATATTACCCGGGATGCCAATATTATGTGTGGTACGGTGAGAATCAGACAAAGCCTATCGTTATCGACTTCACCAAATGGAAGTACGAAGATCTCTCCGACCCGTTATGGCCTGATTTCCAGACAACCCGTTCTAACGGACATAGCGATGCTTTGGTGCAAAGAGAGAATATAGGCTTCTATCAGTGGATGATTTATGAAGGGCGCAGTCTTGGCAATACCGGTTATGTGGGCGAAGACGGCTCAACATCTGCTAATGTCCTATTCAACTGCGGTTACACCTATCTTGACGGCGTTAAGGAAGGTGCAGGTTCGGTGGTGCAATGTAAGCGTCCGAGGATATACTTCCCCTCGTTCAAAGCAGGGGTACACCAGGTGCGTATCACAGGCGTCAGCTATCAGAATACCCGCTCAATGTTTGTTAGCTATAGGAATATGACTACAAGTACCTTAGGTACTGATAGTGTGGTGATGCAGTCTCTGCCGTATCTTAATTTCGGCAATACTTGGGACGAGTATGTGGTAGATATCAATGCGGAGGAAATCTCAGATGTCAATATCTCACGCAATAGTACAGATTTTTGGTTTATCGGTAAGATTGAGGTTATCCCTTACGAGACATCTGCTCTGGAACGCGTGCAGGATAATCGTTATGAGGCGAGAGGCGTGCAAGGCGGAATACTGATTAACTCAAAATGCGACCTCACGGTTGAGATTTATAGTCTTACAGGTGCCCTGTTGCATGAGGTTGAGGTTCGTGAGGGCATTCATACGGTTATACCCGTGTCGCAAGGATGTTATATAGTCAATAATGATAAAGTGATTGTACGGTGAAAAAACGGTTTTTGGTATTGCTTTGTTTTGCTGCTGTGTTAGCAGGGGGTATCGGCATCGCTACCTCGTCGGTGGCGTATGCCGATGACTTCACCGTCATGCGTGAAAATCTACGGCGCGAGGTGTTCCTCGGTCCGCTTGATTATGATGTTACAGACCCTGACATACAGTCGCATATCAGTGCTATCGTGCAGAATGCCACCACCTATCAGAATAGTCTTGTTCTAAGCCCGACAACCTATCTCTGGAGCGATTACAACAAACTCACGGGGGATGCTTCTTACACCTGCAAGCATATCTACTACTCTCTCGGCAGGCTGCATACCATGGCACTCGCATGGGCATATCCTACATCGTCGCTCTATCACGATACCACATTGCTTTATAATATCAAGCATAGCCTTGATTTCCTCTATGGCTATTGCCTTAATGAGAATACTGCTCTGCTCGGCAATTTCTGGGAGTGGCGCATAGGTATGCCGCAGGAGTATGCTGCTATCGTCAGTATCTTATATGAGCAGTTGACACCGGTGCAGATTGACCACTACGATAAGGCATTCACTAATTTCGTCCGTTATTTTGCTAAGCACGGCAACCTCACTTTTGCCAATCAGGCAGATATATGTCGCAATCTTCTGTATATGGGTATTCTGACCGGTAATGTGCAGGACATACAGGATGCGCTTGCCTATGTTAAGCGTGCTTTCGTTGACGAGACGACCATTGCGCAGCGAAAGGCTGCGCAGCAGAAGATGGAGCAGATGCTTCAGGAACAAGGCGATTATCACAACTATAGCGGTATATTAAAGAAAGAGGGACTTTACGAAGACGGCACTTTCATTCAGCATACTGCCATCCCTTATATAGGTAGTTATGGTGCGAGTATGGCACATTTCGCAGCGCAGATGCAACTCTGCTTCGCAGGTACCGAAGATTATGCTGCCACACCCTGGTTCTACGATATTATGCCCGTATGGATAGAGAAGGCTTATATACCCGCTATTTACAAAGGAGAGATGATGCGCATGTTTATGGGAAGGAATGTCAATTCCGCACATTCATCGCATGAGGCGGCAAGGGAGTTAGGACTCGATATTTATCTCTGTAGCACTTTAATAAACGACTTACAGCAGAGACAGCGGGTTATTAAAACTTGCAATAGTTGGTTTGCTGATAACGCCTATTATTCGTCACCGTATCAAGGACTTGATCCTATTATTCGTCGTCCGCAGGTGGAACGAATGCAGGCAGCCGCCGCGAGTGTAGCATCGAATGTTGAAGCCGATATGGGGTTCAATAAGGTTTTCGCAGCAGGCGACCGAGTCATCCACGAGACGACGAAGTTTCGTCTTGGTATTGCTATGTCTTCGTGCCGGATAGGTAAGTTCGAGGGCTTCTCCTCAAATAATATGTCCGGCTGGTACACCGGCGATGGCATGACATATATCTATACCCCCAATAACCGAGACCATTGGTTGCGTTTCTTCAACTCGTGCAACTACTACCGCATGCCCGGTACGACGGTGGATAAGATTGCTCGTGAGGCAGACGGTGCTAATATCGCTCTATTCGATAATCCTGCCAATGCTCAGCATTGGGTAGGAGGTGTGTCGCTTTGCGGGCGATATGGCGCAGCAGGTATGAGTCATGTGGGGGCGAAGAGTGACCTTGTGGCGAAAAAGGCGTGGTTTATGTTCGATGATGAGGTGGTCTGCCTTGGAGCAGGTATCAGTATGAGTGAGAATAGGGGGGTGGAGACAATAGTGGAAAGCCGTGCTATTGATAAAGGTTTTACTGTTGACGGAGAGGCGGGGACAACGAGAAAATGCGTGGAGGCGAGTTACACAAACCCCACATACGCATATATAAATGAAGTGGGCGGGTATTATTTCCCGAAACCTTGTACTCTCTGCACTTATATTGAGCAGAATAAGTATATAAGTTTTTATTTCTCTCATGGTAAGGCTCCTCAAAATGCCGATTATGTCTATATCCTCTTGCCGCAGATGACTGAGCAGGAAGTGGTTAGTTACGCGGGGCAGTCGCCTGTTCGTATCCTTACCAACACCGACTCGGTGCAGGGCGTTTGGCATACCACCCTCGATATCGTAGGCGTGAATTTCTACTCTGCGGGAGAGTGTGCCGGGGTCGGAAGCGATGGTGAAGCCTCTCTTATGTATCGCCATTCGGGGGACACTCTCTATCTTGCAGTCAGCGACCCTACATGGCAGCGGACATCCCAGCAGTTAGTGTTAGACGGCGTTTATTCTCTCCTCTCTGCCGAACCGCAAGGAGTGGCAACCCTGACATCCAACACTTCGCAGACTGTTGTAACTATCAACTGTGCCGACCGTATGGGGCAAGGCGCGGATTTGATGTTGCTTACTCAGCAGCGGATGCCTGACCCCGAACCCCAAACGCCGACAGAAGAGGTGGCAAATGACGATAACGGAAAATCAAAACAGGACGGAAGAAAGTTTATCCGCAAAGGACAGGTACTAATTGATGGTAAAAACAATACCTACAATGCTATCGGTCAGAAAATCAAATAGGCCATATTTAATATTATTTTTCCTCTTCGCATTTCCTAATATGTGGGCGGAAACCGATTTCGGGCTTTTGCGCGAGCGTTTGCGGGAAAATGTCACCTTAGGACGATTAGACTACGATGCGTCTGACCCTGATATGCGTGCTTATATCGACGGTATAGCGGCTGATGCCGCGAGGTACGAGTCGTCAATGCGCTTTGACACCACTTTCTTGTGGGACGATATGAATCTCTTGACGGGCGTGCCTCAATATACGCCCTTTCATGTGCATTATTCTTATATGCGTCTGCATACTATGGCTCGGGCATGGGCATACCCCCATTCACCACTTTATCATAACTACAGCCTTCTTCACGATATCCGCTACGGCTTGGCTTTGCTATATAATATCGCTTATAACGAGAACACGCCTATATGCGGCAATTGGTGGGAGTGGCGGATAGGCAATACTTGGGATTATGCGAATATCGTCAGTATCCTGTATGAGCAGTTGACACCGGAGGAGATACACCGGTTCGACCTTGGGGGAAGCCGACATGTGAGGCAGTTTGTGAAGCATGGAAACCTCACTTTTGCCAATCAGGCGGATGTGTGCCGCAATCTCATGATGATAGGTGTTTTGACAGATAACGAGCAAGATATTCGCGATGCGATAGAGTATTCCGTACCCGCCTTTGTGGATAACACCTCAGCCGAGGTGAGGGCACAAGCCAACCTCTCGCATGACAGCATCCTGAGAGAACAGAGACGCTATCAGCATAACACTATCGTTTGGAAGAAAGAGGGACTTTATGAAGACGGCACTTTTATTCAACATATTGCCATCCCCTATATAGGTACATACGGTATGCAGATGATATCTCTGCTTGCTATGATGCAAGTGTTGTTTGCCGATACTGATTTCACTATTCCTCAACCGATAATTGATATCCTTCCCGTATGGATTACTAAGACCTATCTGCCCGCTATTTATCGCGGGGAAATAATGCTTATGTTTATGGGCAGAGGTAATGCTCGTGATCCGTACCATAGTGCCCGCGTCTGTGCGCTTAATATTCTCGATTGTTGTCCGCTTATTGAAGATTCACTGTTGCGCAATCGAATAGAGCGTACAACGCGCGATATGATTGCTTGTGATAAGCATTACTCCTCGCCTTACGCTAATCTTGCGCCTTTGCCCGTTAATAAACCTCGTGTCGAAAGGGCTTTGCAGCAAAAAGGCAATGAGGATTACTCAGACCGCTTCTCTATTGTTCTTGCTGCGGGGGACCGACTGATACACGAGACGGGATTGTTCCGCTTCTCACTTGCTATGTCGTCCAACCGCATAGGCAAATACGAGGCTTTTGTTCGTCCGACAAAAAGTGAGAATACCACAGGTTGGTACACAGGCGATGGTATGACTTACCTCTATACCCCGGATGACCCCGCCCAGTATAAGCAATATATTCCTCGCCTTAATCCGTATCGCGTGCCGGGTACAACGGTCGATCTGTTGCAGCGCGAGCCTTGTGCAAGCGGCATGATTCTCTTCGACCACTCGCCCGCAGCACCCGACATAGCGCGGGCGGGAGGGGTGATGATGCAGGGCACATACAGTTCCGCCATGATGCAACTGCTCGGGGCAAGGTCACAACTCGTGGCGAAGAAGTCCTGGTTCTGCTTCGACAAGGAGATAGTATGCCTCGGTGCGGATATTTGCCTTAGTGATGACAGAGAGGTGATAACAACGGTTGAAAACAGGCAATATACACGCAACATGTCTATCAACGGGAAAGATATTGGTACGCCGTCAGAACAATTGTTTAGAAAAGTCCAATATGCATATTTAGACAGAACAGGCGGATATGTTTTTCCCGATAAAAACGATGTTTTTGCAAATGTTAGTGACAGGGGATTTAACGAATTGTGGATATCTCACGGAAAAGCACCGCAGGACGAAAGTTATGCTTATATTCTTCTTCCCAAGATGTCGGAAAAGGAAGTGAAACGATATGCCTGCAAGCCGGATATTGTTATTCTTAAAAATGATAATGAGGCGCAGGCAGTCAAGCACAAACCTTCGGATATTATAGCTGTCAATTTTTGGAAAGAGGCAAATGTTGCAGGTGTCGGGTGCGATGGGATGGCTGCGGTTATGGTGCGGGCGGTGGGGGATACGCTGTATCTGAATGTGGCGGAACCGACATGGCTGCGCGACTCTGTAACGATGACTCTTAATGGAGTATATGAGATGGCTAAACCTGCAAAAAATGTCGTTTCCATCGAAACTATTGGTTACAAAACGAAGATAATTATCAACACTCATTACCTTATGGGAATGACAAGTGAAATAGTGTTACATAAAATGAGATAAAAGAATATGCATCGTCAGAGTCTTTTGTTAGTATTGCAAATGAGTGCGGTTTTCGCATTCGGAGAAGCGTTTCAGAGCGAGAGTGTCAGGCAAGTTAAGACCTACCCGTATTCCGACCCGACTCCCATTGCCTTGCTCGCTCCGCAGCAGCAGCGCCCCTCGTATCCCTATTTTCGCTGGGATGGTTACACGGAGAAGGCGGTGCAGCAGGAGTGGAAAGTAGTAACGCTTGAGAACGATTATATATCTGTTTCCGTCCTGCCGGAGATGGGAGGAAAGATATGGGGAGCGGTAGAGAAGTCATCCGGAAACGAGTTTATCTATACCAACAAAGTGATGAAATTCCGCG
This sequence comes from uncultured Bacteroidales bacterium, assembly GCA_937885465.1. Lineage (GTDB taxonomy): Bacteria > Bacteroidota > Bacteroidia > Bacteroidales > Paludibacteraceae > Colicola. The sequence goes on along the minus strand of CAKZZM010000006.1, from coordinate 24,484 downwards.
ATATCGCTATGCGTGGGGCTTGGACATCAGGCGGAATAGAGTTTAACTTCGGTATTCTCGGGCATGTGCCTACAACCGCCTCCCCTGTTGATTATACAACTAAGACCTTACCGGATGGTTCTGTCAGTTGCTATGTGGCATCGTACGAGTGGATAACAGGCGCATGGTGGATGGTGGAGATCAATCTGCCGAAAGACAAGGCGTATTTCACCACAAATGTAACTTGGTATAATGCTTCTGCGGGCAGACAACCGTACTACCAATGGATGAACGCGGCTTATTCTGTGAGAGGCGATGCAGAGTTTATCTATCCGGGAAATGCAAGCATCAGTCATAGCGGTGATTGGGACACTTATCCTATAACGAAAGAAGGAAAGGATATAGCGTGGTATAAGAATATCGATTTCGGCAATAGTATGTCGGTGCATGTGCTTGGTAACTATAGCAATTTTTACGGTATCTATTGGCACGACCGGGATTTTGGTTCAGCGCATCTTGCCGACCACGCAGAGAAGTTAGGAATGAAATACTTCATTTGGAGTACCGCCCGCAGCGGTGCTATTTGGGAAGATTTGCTCACCGATACCGACGGGCAGTATATCGAACAGCAGTCCGGCAGGATGTTTTGCCAACCGAATGAGCATTGTGCTAACACACCTTTTCAGCATACCGCCATGCAACCCGCGCAGACCGACACTTGGACCGAATATTGGTTTCCTATTAAGGATATAGGCGGACTGAAGCAGACGAGTACCTTAGGTTCACTTAATGTTATTCGTGAGGACGGTCTGACCCGCTTTCTCTTCTGCCCGTTGCAAAAGGTTAATACGCAGTTGCGTGTATATGATAGCGACCGGCTGATTGCTACCTTACCTCTACAGGCAGATGTGTTGCAGAAGTGGGAAACAACAATTTCGGGTGATATCAGAGAACTTGTTGTGCGAACAGATGACGGCCGCTTTGAGTATTCGGAGCGGACAAAAGATAACCTTACCGACCGCTCGCTTGAGCGCCCTGACGATTTCGCTGAAGACGGTTTGTATGGACTATATATCAAGGGCGAGAATTGGGCGAACCAAAAGCGTTATCCCGAGGCAGAGAGTGCCTTGCTTAGTGCTTTGAAGGAGGATAAGTATTATCTGCCCGCTCTAACCTGTCTTGCGAGTGTATATAACATGCAAGGGCGTTATGAAGAGGCTCTCGAACTATGCAGAAAGGGACTTGCCGTCAATACCTATGACGGGCAATGTAATTATGAGTATGCCGTGGCGTCTAAGGCGTTAGGGGAGACGCTGCACGCCTTCGACGGCTTCGCTATGGCTGCGATGCGTGACCTTAATCTACGTTCTGCGGCATATCAGCAGTTGGCAATGTTATATATGCAAAAAGGTAACTTGCAAAAGGCGAGCGAGGCGGTGAGTTGTGCCTTGGCCGCCGGACCGAATAATCTTGATGCAGCGGTGCTTGATGCCGTTCTTGCAAGAGTGAAAGGCAACGAGACGGCGGCGGCAACGAAAATTGGTGCTCTTCTTCGGCGAATACCTCTGTATCAGCCTGCAAGATTTGAGCAGTATAGATTAGGAGTGATTAGCGTGGATGATTTTCTCGCAGGAATAGAAACGGAGATGCCTGATGAGGTGCTTATTCACCTTGCCGATTTTTACGCGGAGACGGGTCTGTACGATGACGCTCTTTTGTTGTTGTCGTGGGCAACAAGTCCTATCGCCGATTATCATGCTGCGTGGATAAATCATCTCAATAATCAAGAGGAAAAGGCTCGTGAGTTGATTGCTAAAGCGCAAAAGGCATCGCCTGAGTTTGTATTCCCGCATCGTCTGACGACCTTGCGTGCTTTGGAGTGGGCTGAAAGCGTTAGTCCTAATTGGCATAACCGCTATTATAAAGGATTGGTGCTACTCGGAACACAACAGGCGGATAAGGCGTTGGAGCAATTGCTTCTTTGCGATGATGCTGATTATGCCCCGCTCTTTCTCACTCGCGCTACTCTGCAATCGGGCAGCGAGCAAAGAGAGAGTATCCTCCGAGCAGAGAGATTGGATAAGTCGTGGCGCGGCGGCAGAATGCTCATAACCTACTATCTGCAAAACGGGCTGTATAAAGAGGCTGTTGCCACCGGTAAGCAATATCACAAGCACTTCCCTGAGAACTATTATCTTTCTGTACTTTACGCTAATGCTCTTTGCCGCAACGGGCAATATGAGCAGTGTATAAGGCTGTTAGAGAACACCCGCGTGTTGCCGTACGAGGGCGCAACCGAAGGGCACGATATCTATCGAGATGCCTATTTGGGACTTGCAGAGCAGTTGCTTACAAAGCGAAAATATAATGCAGCACTTGAAGCTGTGAAAAAGGCACGCCTCTGGCCCGAAAATCTCGGCGTAGGTATGCCTTATCCAAATCTTATTGTTACAGCGCGAGAGGATGCCCTCGAAAAGAGAATAAAGGAAGAAAGAGAGATACTCAGCAAAGGAAGATAATCATAATCTGCGCTAATAGTACTCGCACAAACATAGTCAGCGGATATACGGTGGCGTAACTGAGGCTTGCCTTGGAGTTTGTCTCAGAGCATGACGTGGCGTAGGCAAGGGCTGAGGGGTTAGTGGCGGAGCCTGACAGCATACCCATAAGAGAGAAGAAGTCGAGCTTGCCCCACTTTCTTGCCGCAAATCCTGTTACAAGCATAGGCAGCATGGTGATGACGACACCATAGATAATCCAAACCCAGCCACCTGCCAAAAGTGTAGGAACGAAGGTCGTGCCGGCACCGAGTCCGACGGCTGCGAGGAAGAGGGAGATACCTATCTCGCGAATCATCATATTAGCACTTGTGGTGGAGAAGGTAACGAGGTGGTGGTATGGTCCGAAATGACCTATCAATATCGCCACTATCAGTGAGCCTCCTGCCAAACCGAGTCTGAAGGGTTGTCCCAATCCGGGAATATAGATAGGCAGTGTACCGGCAATGATACCGAGTACCATTCCGAAGAAGATAGGGAAGAGGTTCGGTATATCCAGTTTTTTCAACTCATTGCCGAAAAGATCTGCCACTTTCTGCACGTCTTCTTTGTCTCCTACAACAGTAATGCGGTCGCCGAGTTGAAGGTGAATATCAGCGGTGGCAAGCAGTTCGATGCCGGCGCGGTTGACGCGGGTAACATTGACGTGATACTTGTCGCTTATGCCGAGTCGGCGTATCTGTTTGCCGTTCCATTCGGGTTTCGTTACGGCTATACGGCGTGAGACGAGGTTACTGCTGTGAGTCTCGCGCTCCTGCTTGCCCGACATCACTTGTCCGATGAGCATCAGTACTTCTTGGTGTTCAATATCGGTGAGGACACGCAGTGTGTCGCCGCAACTGAATGTCGTTTCTGCCTGAGGCACTATCTCCTCGCCTGCGGCGTATATGATGCGGCTGACAACCATCGGGATATTCAGTGTGTGGTGCAGTTTGCGGATGCTCATCTTTTCTATTTGCGGGTTCGTAATCACAACTTCGAAGAGGACAGGCACCTTGCTGTTATCTTCCTGCTCTTTCAGCCTTTTCTCCTCTTTAGGAAAGGAGACGCGAAAGACGGCACGTAATATTAACATTGATAGGATAACGCCTACCACGCCTAACGGGTAGGCAACGGCGTAGCCGGTTGCAATAGACGGCAGCGAAACGCCGAAGATATTAAAATATGCCTGCTCGGCGGCACCCAGTGAGGGAGTGTTGGTTACGGCACCTGACATAACACCAATCATTGTCCCCATATTCTCGCCGCTTAGGTAGGCGATGGCGATTGTCGTGAGGCAGGAGAGGGCAACGCTGAGCATAGCGAATCCGTTCAGCTTGATGCCGCCTTTACCAAACGAGGAGAAAAATGACGGACCAACCGACAAACCTATAGAATAGACAAAAAGGATAAGACCGAAGTCTTTTGCGAACTGCCCGACCTCCGGCATAAGTCTTAGTCCGAAGTGAGAGTACAAAATGCCGCAGAACAATATCCAAGTAACGCCGAGAGAGAAACTCTTAATTTTCAACTTGTCGGCAAGGAAAATACCTGTGGCGATAGTGAGCACTAAAACAATCAGCGATTGCGTAATGCTCGGGGTAATGAATAGCGTTCTTAAATATTCCATGTTATTATCAATTTAAGTACCAAGTGACCAAGTAACCAAGTACCAAGTAACCAAGTACCAAGGTGCTACGTTCCTGTAGTTCTCCACTCGGAAAGCGTAGCGAGATCCCGTTGTAACTGTGGAGAACGTCTCCGAGCGTTCATAGTGGAGAACGTCTCCGAGCGTTTCGTCCCCTGCTCCGAGCGTTTCGTCCCCTGCTCCGAGCGTGAGCTCGGAGGTTCCCCCGAACGTTCATACTTAATTGCTACGCATTGATGCGCAGTGCGAGGGTGTTGCCTTCTGTCCTGAAACTGAAATGCGGGTTATCGAAGGCTTTTTGGAACATCCCGCCTGCAATCAGTTCTTTGGGCGAGCCTGTTTCTACTCCCTTTTGTGGTGTCATCAGCCAAATGGTATCCGCTGTTTGCAATGCGAGATCAAGTTCGTGAGTGGATATTATTATCGTTTTATCGGCGTTGTGCGCCATCTCTCGTAGCATCAGCAGTGTGCGGATGCGATTAGGCAGGTCGAGGTGCGCCGTCGGTTCGTCGAGAAGGATGACAGGGGTCTGCTGAGCGAGTGCCTTAGCAATGAGCGTGCGCTGCTTTTCGCCATCGCTCAGTTCGTTGAAGAAGGCGCGGCTCTTGTGGTGCATATCCGTCAGGCGGATGGTGTTTTCTATGATATGCTCATCTTCTTCTGTGAGGTTGCCGAGAAAAGAGGTGTAGGGGTATCTGCCCATAGCGACGATGTCGTGCACAGTGGTGCGTTCGGCTGAGAAACGCTCGGTCAAGACGACGGATACATAACGGCAGCGCTCGCGTTCCGATAGGGCGGCAAGGTCTATTTCCCGTAAGTATGAACGTTCGGAGACGTTCTCCACTATTGAACGTTCGGAGACGTTCTCCACCTCAGCGTGCTCGCCGATGGATTGACTGCTGAATCTTATCTCACCGCTAAGGGGAGATTGCAGACCGGCGATAGTACGAAGCAGCGTTGATTTGCCGCAGCCGTTGGTGCCGATGAGGCATATCAACTCACCGCTTTTTGCTTTGAGCGAAAGGTTACTTTGGACGATATTTGCGCCGTAACCGATATTGAGATTATATGTCGCGAGAGTGCAGATAGGCAAGTCGTTTTTTGAGTACGGAAGAGACGAAAAGCACGGAAAAAATCGTTAAAATCCGCGAGAGAATAAAAATATGCCTCGCAAATGTAGTAAATTTGCTGAGGGTAACAAAATTTAATAAATTATTTATTTCTTTTTCTTTTATATATTTTGCGATTAAAAATAAATATATTATCTTTGTAGCGTGGAAATTTGCATAATTATGAAAAAAGTGCGTTTTTTGTCGTTGTTGTTAACAAGCCTTTTGTTTAGCAGTTGTCTTACAACATTGATGACTGTTGCTACCATTCCGTCAGCTCCGGCACCTGCTCCCAATCCTGCCACGACGGTGGTTGTGTCTAATCCCGCTCCGGCGCCGCAGGTGGTATATGCGACTCCGGTGCAGACTACTACGACTATTCGTCCGTCATCGGGTCCGACGACGACAACAGTTATAACCTATAGTTCTGCGACTAACGACCTCTGTCTGTATCTTGATTTGCAGGCGGTGGCGGCTGCTTTCGCGCAAGCGTCAACAGTGCAGGAGTTCGAGATGATACTTAACTCATCGCGGTATATGATATCTAACCTTGACCTTAATCATGATGGTTATATTGATTATCTTCGCGTGATGGAGGTTGTAAGCGGTTATAATCATATTTATGTAGTCCAGGCCGTTCTTGCGCCCAATGTGTTCCAGAATGTAGCGACGATAACGCTTGAGATGGGTCTTGCAACGCCTTATTTCCAAATAATAGGTGAACCGTATATTTACGGTACTCGTTATATTGTTCAGCCTGTTTTCGTTAAGACTCCGCCCATCTTTGCTCATGTGCACAAGCCGGGGTATGCGCCATGGCAATCGCCTTATTATTGGGATCATTTCCCGTCTCATTACGATCGCCATGCGCCGCAGTATCTCGGTCATTATCAGGCGTATGTGCAGACATATATGAATGACAATAAATATTGCCATAGTGTAAGTTATCCGGCAGAGCCGCATTTCAGCAGTTACGAAACAGTTCGTCATCCAGTTTCCCGTACTGATTATCAGCGTGAGCACCCTGAGCAGTCGTTTACCTCTCGCACTTCCTCCATCACCTATACACCTTCGGGCAGCGATAGTCCTCGTTCCGTGAGCAATGCGGCAGATGTCAGCCGTGCTGCTTCCGTCTCGGCAACCACGACAACTGCTTCTCGCAGCAGTTCGACCACTGCTCGGCAGGGCAGTTCGTCGCGCAGTGGTAGTTCTGCAACGCCGTCTCAGTCATCGTCATCAAATGTTTCTCGCAGCGGCAGTAGTGCAACTACTTCGTCGTCATCAAGTGCTTCTCGCAGCGGCAGTAGTACAACCACTTCGTCGTCATCGTCTTCTACTTCTGTTTCTCGTTCTGCTGCGACAGTAACGCCATCCTCATCAACGAGGACGACGAATACCACTACTCGTGTGGGTAGCAATGGTACGGTTCGCAAGACGACATCTACGACGCAGACCGATGCCCGCAGTGTCTCTTCTTCGAGCAGTAGCCGCAGTGCCTCTTCTTCAAGCAGCACCCGCAGTGCATCTTCTTCAAGCAGCACCCGCAGTGCCTCTTCTTCAACCGGTAGCCGCAGTGCCTCTTCTTCAAGCAGCACCCGCAGAAGCAGTTCAACAAGTCGATAAAACATAAGATAGAAGTGCTGACCAATAAGCAAAAAATAATCAACGACCCTGTGTTTGGTTTTATAAAGATACCGGACGCGCTGTTGTTTGACGTGCTACAGCATCCTTATGTCCAGCGTCTTGGCAGGATAAAGCAGTTAGGGGTCAGCAATTTTGTATATCCGGGGGCTGTTCATACTCGTTTGCTGCACTCGCTCGGCGCGATGCACCTGATGGACGAGGCGGTGAAGAACCTGAGAGAGAAAGGTATAGACATATCGGAAAGTGAGCATAAGGCTGCTATGGTAGGCATTTTGCTGCACGATGTCGGACACGGACCATTCTCGCATGTGTTGGAAAATACGCTTGTGCACGGCGTTACTCATGAAGAGATATCGCTGATGATGATGCAGCGAATAAATGCCGACCTCACTATTTCAGAGCAGATTAACTTAGAGGGAGAGATAGAGCGACCGCTTGATGAGGCGATAGCCATCTTTACGGATAATTATCCTCGTCATTTTCTTCACCAACTTATATCCTCGCAACTTGATGTCGATCGAATGGATTATTTGTGCCGTGACTCTTTCTTTTGCGGTGTTACGGAAGGCAGTATTCCTACCGAGCGACTGCTGAAGATGCTCAATGTGCATGAAGACAGATTAGTGGTTGATAATAAGGGAATATACAGTGCAGAGAAATTTCTTGTGGCGAGACGATTGATGTATTGGCAGGTGTATCTTCACAAGACCTCTGTGGCGGCGGAGCAGCTGCTGATAAAGATTCTCGAGCGGGCTAAGTATCTTGCCTCGCGGGGTGAAGAGTTATTCGGAAGTCCTGCCTTGCGATATTTCCTGTATAATAATATAGGTCGCGGCGATTTTACCTCTGACAGTGAAGCATTGCGGCAGTATGCTTTGCTTGACGACTCGGATATACACAGTGCACTCAAAGTGTGGGCGCAGCACGATGATATAGTACTTCGTACGCTCAGTGCGGCCTATACTAACCGCTGTCTCTTTAAGGGAAAGGAGTATCCGACGATGCCGTCTGACAGTGAGTTGGAAGTGTATAAAGAGCATTATATGAAGGAGTTTGGAGTGTCAGCGGAAGATGCCGTATATTTCTTCTCCCCTCACACTATCCGCAGTCATACTTATTCCGCGAAGGACGATTCGATAGATATCTTATACCCTGACCGGACTATTCGTAATATAGCGGAGGCATCAGACTTGTGGAGTCTGCGTTCGCTAACCAAAACGGTGCAGCACCACTATTTATATTATTTAAAGCGCACTTCTAAAAATTAGCGTGGTGCGCGTTTTTCAGAAGTGCCTAAAACGAATTGAAATGGTATTTAAACGGCATTGAAATGGTATTGAAATGGCGTTTAAATGGCATGTAAAAGGAATTTAAAGATTATTATGTTTTTTTCAGCATCTCAAATATCAGCTGCGGTAGGTGGCGAACTGCATGGCAACGCAGAGGCTCGCGTTAGTGATGTGGCGAAGATTGAAACGGCGCAGCCCGAAACGCTCTGTTTCCTTTGCGAAGAGCGTTATCTGCCGTATTTGGCTCAGACGAAGGCTTCTGTTGTGCTGCTCAGTCGCGCTTTATATACGGAGGGGCTGTCCACACCTGCCACGCTTATTGTGGTGGATAATGCCCGTGCCTCGATGGCGATGTTGATGCAAGCGGTGGAGCAGGCTATGCGTCCGCAGCATAAAGGTATAGAGCAGCCCTCATTTGTGGCAGAAGGAGTGGAGATAAAAGATGATGTTTATGTCGGGGCATTTGCGTATTTGGGCAAAGGGGCGAAGATAGGCAAGGGAGTGCAGATCTATCCGCATTGCTATATAGGCGAGAATGTTGTGATAGGCGATGGAACGGTACTCTATTCGGGTGTGAAGATATATTACGGTTGCAAGGTAGGAAAGGGTTGCGTGTTGCATAGCGGTGTGGTTATCGGAGCGGACGGGTTCGGCTTCGAGTCTGATGAAAAAGGAGTGCTGCATAAAGTGCCGCAGATAGGAACGGTAAGGGTATGCGATGATGTGGAGATAGGTGCCAATACTACCATCGACCGCGCCATGATGGGCGAGACGGTGATAGGCGAAAATACTAAGTTAGATAACCTTGTGCAGATAGGGCATAATGTAGTAACAGGCAAGTCGAATGTTATGTGTGCGCAGGTGGGGGTGGCAGGGTCAACAGATATCGGCTCGCACTGCACCTTTGCAGGACAGGTAGGTGTAGCAGGACATATCACCATTGCCGACCAAAGCACCTTCGGTGCGCAGTCAGGCATTGCAGGGTCGGTACGCAAAGGCGGGATATATATGGGTACGCCCGCTATCGAGGCGATGACGTGGAGACGAGCCAGTGCCTGCTTTAAGCAACTGCCGGAGATGATGAGAATAGTGTATAGAAGTACGAAGGACGATGGTACGAAGGACTGATGTACGATTACAAAAATTCAGATTATGAAGCAGAAGACTATACAAAAATCGTTTGTTCTTGAGGGAAAGGGACTTCATACGGGGCTGTTTATTCGTGCCGTCTTTAATCCTTCAGAGGAGAATACCGGCATACGCCTATGTCGCATAGACTTGCAGGGCAAGCCGACACACGAGGTTTCCACCTCTCTTGTCTCTGCCACAGAGCGCGGTACCGTGCTTGCATCGGGTGAGTGGAGGGTGTCAACGGTGGAGCATGCCTTGTCTGCTCTTTACGCCTTAGGTATAACGAACTGCCTGATAGAGTTAGACGCACCGGAGATGCCTATACTCGATGGTAGCGCAAAGCCGTTTGTGGAGGCGGTACTTGCGGCGGGAATAAAAGAGCAGGCGGCAGAGAGAAAAATATGGAAGGTGACAGAGCGCGTAGAATATACGGCGCAGAACGGCTCGTCGTTCGTTATTGAGCCGGCGGCGCAGACGGCTGCGGAAGTGGAGATACATTTCCCGGGCGTTATCCTGCACGACCAGACCGCAACTCTTGATAATCTTGACAATTATGTCGCCGAGATATCGTCTGCTCGTACATTCTGCTTTGTGCGTGAGATACAGCCTTTGCTCGAAAGAGGCTTGATTAAGGGCGGTGATTTGAAAAACGCACTTGTTATCTATGAACACCCGCTTACGCAGGAGCAGATGGATAATATGACGGATATGCTTGGCCAACCGCGTCAGGATGCCTCGCACCTTGGCTACTTGCAGCCGCTGCATTTCGATAATGAGCCTGCAAGGCACAAACTGCTCGATCTCATCGGAGATTTGTCGCTGACGGGAGTGCAGATAATAGGCAGAATTCACGCCTCTTGGCCGGGACATGCTGCCAATACTGAATTTGCAAAATACCTTATAAATAATATAATATGATAAGTCCTCTTGCTTTTGTTCACCCCGATGCTAAATTAGCCCCGTCGGTTGAGGTCGGTCCGTTCGCTTATATTGAAGCCGATGTAGAGATAGGTGCGGGCACTGTTGTTATGGCGCATGCAACGGTGCTGACCGGTACCCGCATCGGTGTCGATTGTAAGATTTTCCCGTCGGCGGTAGTGGGTGCCATACCACAGGACCTTAAGTATAAAGGCGAATATACTCTTGCTATCATCGGGGACCGTACCACTATTCGTGAGTGTGCTACGGTGCACCGCGGAACGGCATCGAAAGGAAAAACCGTTGTAGGCAATGACTGCCTTATTATGGCTTACTGCCATGTGGCTCACGATTGCGTTCTTCACGACCATATTATTATGTCGAACGCCACTCAACTGGCAGGTGAGGTAGAAGTTGATGATTACGCCATTATCGGCGGCGGCACGCTCGTGCATCAATTTACGCATATAGGTGAGCATGTGATGATTCAGGGCGGCTCGAGAGTGAATAAAGATATCCCGCCATATTCTATTGCTGCCCGTGAACCGATACAGTATTGCGGAATAAATTCCATCGGGCTTAACCGCCGAGGCTTCACCCGTGAGCAAATAAATAGTATTCAAGAGATATATCGCGTTATATACAGCCCTATGTATAATGTGTCGCAGGCTGTGGAGCATGCGATGACAGAACTGCCTGCCTCTGCGGAGAGAGATGTTATTCTGTCGTTTATCAAGTCTTCACCTCGCGGTATATTAAGATCTGCCGTAAGTTGAAAAATATAAAGATATCGAATATTTTTCTTTGCATTTTTTTGCAAAAATTTGTATGAATAAGAAAAATGTTGTACCTTTGCAGGCTAAAGGCGCTTCTTGCGCTATGTATTGCTGTGCGTAAAAGGCGAAATGTGACATTAATATAAATAATAAATAACATGCAAAACAAAGGTTTAATAAGAGTGATGGCTGTGCTGCTTGCATTGGTATCAGCCTTCTACCTCTCCTTCAGTTTCGTTACTGCTCATTATGACAAGAAGGCGAAAGAATATGCCGGAGGAGACTTGGCAAAAGAGTATGTGTATTTAGACTCTATTGCTTCTAAGAAAGTGTGGTTCGGCTACACATTGAAAGAGTGCCGCGAAAAAGAGATTGCCCTTGGTTTGGACTTGAAGGGTGGTATGAACGTTACGATGGAGGTGAGTGTACCTGACATTTTAAATGCTCTTTCAGGTTACAATCAATCAGAGAACTTCACTAAGGCTATGGCTTCCGCAAAAGAGAAGCAGAAAGATTCGCAGGCTGATTTCGTGACATTATTCATTCAGTCGTATAAGGAGAACGATCCTAATGCCCGTTTGGCATCGGTATTCTCTACTTTTGAGTTAAAAGACAAGGTGTCATTCACCTCGTCTAACGATGAGGTAGAGCGCGTTATCCGTGAAGAGGTTGACGGTGCTATTGCCAACTCGTTTAATGTTCTTCGTACTCGTATCGACCGTTTCGGCGTAGTGCAACCTAATATTCAGCGTTTGGATCAGCCCGGTCGTATCTTGATTGAATTGCCGGGTGTTAAGGAGCCTGAGCGTGTTCGTAAGTTGCTTCAGGGAACAGCCAACCTTGAGTTCTATGAGACCTACGAGATGCAGGAAATCTTACCTTTGTTGATGCAGATCAACAGCGAGTATGCTCACATAAATGCCGATGCAGAGCCGCAAGTAGAGGATGCTGAGGTAAAAGAGGCTGAGGTTAAGGAAGAGGTGGCAGAGGTTAAGGCTGAGAGTGATGCAGTGGAGGACTTGCTCGCCGATATCGAAGCTCCGGCGGAAGAAGAGGCTGCTGCCGACAATGCGGCTGCGGTGGAGAACTTCAAGCGTCAGAACCCGCTGTTTGCCGTGTTGAACCCGTCGGTTAATCAGGCAGGTCAGGCGTTTCGCGGTCCCCTTGTCGGTACCGTGCATTACACCGACTCCGCTAAGGTTACCGAGATGCTTAACTCGCCTATCGCAAAGCAGGTTCTGCCGCGCGACTTGCGCTTTGCTTGGACGGTGAAGGCTGTTGACGATGCTGATGCTTACTATCAGCTTATTGCTCTTAAGACCAAGCGTGATGGTCGTGCTTCGCTTGAGGGCGATGTCATAACAGACGCTCGTGCCGACTTCCAGCAGACATCTGCTTACGCAAGCGTATCGATGTCGATGAACGCAGAAGGTGCCAAGGATTGGGCTCGTATCACAAAAGAGAATATCGGAAAGTCAGTGGCAATTGTGCTTGACGGTTTCGTCTATTCTTATCCTACCGTGCAGAACGAGATTCAGGGTGGTAACTCGCAGATTACCGGTCAGTTCACCGTTGATGAGGCGAAGGACCTTGCTAACACGTTGAAGTCAGGTAAGATGCCTGCCCCCGCCCGTATCATTCAGGAGGATATAGTAGGTCCGTCGCTCGGTCAGGAGTCTATCCGCGCCGGTCTGTGGTCGTTCGTCATCGCTTTCTGCGTGATACTTCTCTATATGATGTTCTACTACGGATTTATTCCGGGTCTTATTGCCGATTTGGCATTGCTCTGCAATGTGTTCCTTATCTTCGGTATATTAGTTTCCTTCGGTTCGGTGCTGACCCTCCCTGGTATAGCAGGTATCGTCTTGACGATGGGTATGGCGGTGGATGCCAATGTACTCGTGTTCGAGCGTATTCGTGAGGAGTTGCGACTTGGCAAGAGTATGCGTACGGCGGTAACGGATGGTTATAAAGGTGCCATCACCGCTATCGTGGATGCCAACGTTACCTCGTTGCTCACAGGTATCGTGCTTGCCGTATTCGGTACCGGTCCTATCAAAGGTTTCGCCGTAACATTCATTATAGGTATTATCTCTACATTCTTAACGGCAGTGTTCTTTGCTCATCTGTTGTTGGACAGCTATGTTAGCTCTCCTAAGGCAAAGGATCTTCCGTTCACTACGAATATTACCAAAGATTGGTTCCAAGGTACAACGTTCAACTTTATCAACGCCCGCAAGATTGCTTATATCTGCTCAGGTGTTGTGTTGCTTGCGGGTATAATCGGAATTATTACCCCGGGTCTTAACCGCGGTATTGACTTCACGGGAGGTCGTAATTATGTGGTTCGTTATCAGCAGCCTGTCAGCACTATGGCAGTGTATGATGCCGTTGACGAAGCCTTCCACGCCGCTTTCCCGGGAGAGGCATACGGCTTGAATGTTATCACTATAGGTTCGGATAATCAAGTGCGTATAAGTACTAATATAGGCATCCAAAATGAGGATCAGGACCTTGACCCGATCATAGAGAATCTTATCTACGAGGCTTCCAAGCCGTTCCTCACGGAAGGTACAACGGCAGAGCAGTTCCTCTCTACTCAGATTGACGATACCGTCGGTATCATCTCTTCGCAGAAAGTAGGACCTGCCATAGCTGACGATATCAAGACTGCCGCCGTTTGGTCGATTATCATCGCCCTCATAATAGTAGCACTTTATATCTTCATTCGTTTCCGCAACTTTGCCTTCTCTGTTGCAGCCCTCGTTTCGTTGGCTCACGATGCCCTTATCATCATCGGTATCTATGCGTTGTGCTGGAAATTTATGCCGTTCTCAATGGAGATTGACCAATCGTTTATTGCTGCGATATTGACGGTTATCGGTTATTCTATTAATGATACCGTGGTTATCTTCGACCGTATCCGTGAGTATCGCCGCCTATACCCGAAGCGCGACAGAGCAGAGAATATCAACCTCGCGTTGAACTCAACATTGAGCCGTACCTTCTCGACCTCAATGTCCACCTTCCTTGTGTTGTTCGTTATCTTCATTGCCGGTGGTGCTTCGATTCGCGGTTTCGTGTTCGCTCTCTTGCTCGGCGTGCTGATAGGTACCTACTCTTCTCTGTTCATTGCTTCGCCTGTTGCATACGAGATACAGAACCTGCAAGATAAGCGTAAAGCAAAGGCGGCTTAACAAAAAAGCAGTTCGTTGTAGTCAAGAAAAATGCAAAATGACATCTTCATTTTGCATTTTTCTTTTTATTATTTTTGATTTTTTATTGTTTAATTAAAAATAAAGCAGTAACTTTGTGTAATAGGTAGTGTTGTTTTAGATAATCTTTTTGAAAGATATTTACTATGCAGAAAAAAGATGCGCAATTTTCGGAATGTTATAATTCCGGTTGCAGTTGTTTTTCTCGTTCCTCTCTCTTTTCGCTAATAGCCGTCATGGCTATGCTGTTGTCGTGCGGCACATTGTCTGCTCAGCTTATTTATCACCAGGTGGGTGCTGTGGCATACGGCGGTTACTCAACGATGTTCTCTGATGCCGATGTGGTGTCGAACGGGCGTGGTTATAATACCACTATCGGAGCGGACTACGAGTTGCAGTATGGGCACTTGTTGTTCTCTACGGGGCTTGCTTTTCAGTGGCGTTCGGCAGGCGTAGATGTGGCAAACGATAGTGTTATGTATCCTTTCGACGGGACTTATCTCTACGACACTCAAAACTCGCCTTTCCGCATGAATATCATCACCGAGCAGCGCTCCGATTATCATCGTGTGGGTGAGATACAGATACCTGCCCTCGTCGGCGGCATATACGGGCATCTGTATTTTCTCGGCGGTCTGAAGCTGAATATCCCGCTGTTTGGCGTTAGTCGCACTTACGCACATTTCACCACGCAAGGTTTCTACGACAAGTATCTGCAACCGGTTACCTCTGCTTCTTTCCACGGCTTTGTCAGCGACTATGCTACTTCTGTTCGCGGACCTCGTCTGAAGACTATCCCCGTGGATCTGCTTGCTTCTTTTGAGATTGGTTATAACTTCTCTCGCACGGAGGATATGACTCGTGCCGGAGAGAAGACAGTGAGCGAGATGCGTATGCGTCTTGCTCTTTATGCTGATTATAGTATTATCCCGCAGCATGTCAACTCCGCCTTATCTCCGTTCTTCGTGGATGCGTCTCGTCCGTACGATATTGACAGTTACGAGCCTGCAAATATCTTCGCAACGGATAAGACGCTTGATACCTATCTCGCTAATTTCAATGTGGGAGTAAAGTTCACCGTTCTCTTTGGTAATAAGCAGAAGTTTAAGTGCTTGAATTGTGATGCTGCGATTGATGCCAATGCTGCTACGGGGCTGCACCGCCGCGATAATCGCCAAACGAACACAACTATTAGAACGAGGTGATGCCGCTCTGCGGTTCTTAATAAGGAACGGCTCTCGTCAGTGCCGATAAAGATTATCTGCAAGAATATATCTTTCAAAAAATAATTAATACAAACCTTAAACTAAAATGAAAAACAGAAAATCGATTCTAACAATCTTTTGCCTGTCCTCGCTGTTGCTTTTATCTTCTGCGTTGCAGGCGAAAGTGATTACCGGAACGGTTACTGATCAGACAGGCGAGACTATCATCTCCGCTTCTGTTGTGGTGAAAGGAACGACCGTTGGTACAGTAACTGATTTTGATGGTAATTATTCTCTGGATGTTCCCGAAGATGCTACTACTCTTGTTTTCTCTTACATCGGTTTGCAGACGCAAGAGGTTGCCATCACGGGTTCTATTATCAATGTAGTGCTGAGCGAGAACAGCGAGGTGCTGGAAGAGGTTGTCGTAACGGGTTACGGCACGACCAAGAAACGCGACTTGGTTACTTCGGTTGCTTCTGTTGGCGCCGATCAATTGAAAGACATTCCGGTATCCTCGGCTTCAGAAGCACTGCAAGGAAAACTTGCCGGTGTGTCGGTTACTACTACCGAAGGTAGCCCTGATGCAGATGTGAAGATTCGTGTCCGCGGTGGTACGTCATTGACCCAATCCAGTGATCCTCTTTACATCGTGGATGGTTTCCAAGTAAGTTCGATTTCCGATATCTCACCCAGCGATATTCAGTCTATGGACGTGCTGAAAGACGCTGCCGCAACCGCTATCTACGGTGCTCAAGGTGCTAACGGTGTTATCATCATTACAACGAAAGATGCTGATAACAACGCAGATGACAAGATGCAGATTCATTTTGACTATACCGGTTATATGGGTTGGAAGCAAATGGCAAAGAAGTACGACATGCTGGATGTAGATGATTTCGTGCTGATGCAGTATGAGTATGCCCATTATCGCGCCAAAGGCAACACCGCCAATATTCCCGGCAACTTCAATCAATATTTTGATCCGCGTTATCATGAGACGGGAGATAAAGACCAAGTAATGACAATTCCTGATATTCAGACATACTGGCGTGACCAGCAGGTAACAGACTGGCAAGATAAGACTTTCGGTAATCATGGATTGAACAGTAACCATAGTTTCACGGTAAGTGGAGGTAACAAAGCAGCGAACTTCTCGCTTTCATACAACCGTATCGACGATAAAGGAATCATGTACGGTTCTGATTACCAGCGTAATAACCTGAATTTTAAGTCCAAATTCAAACCCCTTAAAGATTTGACTTTGAGTTTCACTGCCCGTTATTCGAATACTAACATCTATGGTTCGGGAACCAATACGGCGCAGGATGCCGGTTCGAAGACCGAGAGTCGTGTGCGTAACGCCATAGCTTATTCACCGATTGAGTTGTTCGCGAAGGACAATGTAGCAGGTTTGGATGATTACGATTCGTTCGGTTCGCTCTACGACCCTATTACTACAATCGACCATAACTACCGTAAGAAAGTAGATGATAAGTTCACTCTCCAAGGATACGTAAGCTATAAGTTTGCTAAAATGTTCACATGGAAAACGGAAGTGGGTTACGAAGGGCGTTACCAGAAGCAAGACCGTTATTATGGTCCTACTACTTATTTCTCCCGTGCAGGCGACGGTTTTACTTATGCCGGAGGTGCCGGTTACGGACACGTAGTTGTTACGGACGACAAGTCCAGCCGTTTCAAGAACACCAATACCCTTGAGTTCAAGAAGAAATGGGGCGAGAACCATGACCTCAATATCTTAATTGGTGAGGAAATGCAGATTCTTCACGGCGAGCTCCGCACTTACAACGGCTATGGCTATGATGCCAGTCTGACAGGAGACAAGGTGTTCAACTACCTTGGCTCAGCAAAGGATTATACCAGCAAGTCGTATGTTAATCCGACGGATAACATGCTCTCGTTCTTTGCACGTGCCAACTACATATTATTCAACCGTTACTATATCACTGCTACGTTCCGTGCTGATGCATCCACTCGTTTTGCAAAAGGAAACCAATGGGGGTATTTCCCCTCGGCAGCTATCGCATGGCGTATCATTGATGAGGAATGGATGGCTCCGGCGCAAGACGTAATGTCTAACTTCAAGCTGCGTCTGTCTTATGGCTCTGTAGGTAATAACAATGTGGATCTGGGTTATCTCCGTCCGGAGTATATTGCTAATTCTACCGCATATAACGAGGTATTCGATACCAAACTGTCGGATGGCGGTTCAGATGTCATTGCGGCGAACAACAAACTGAAATGGGAAACCACCATTACTCGTGACCTTGGTCTTGACTTCGGTTTCTTCAACGAGCGCCTTTCCGGAACATTTGACCTCTATTGGAATACGACAAAAGACCTAATTCTAAAATACAAGATGGCTATTGGCGGTTACAACTATCAATACCGCAACATCGGTTCTACCGACAACAAGGGTGTCGAGCTCTCGCTCAACGGTATTATCTTGGACAAACGAACCAAGAGCCTGAGCTACGGTTTGAGCGTTAATGCCAATATCTCGCATAACTATAACAAGGTGGTTGACCTTGGCGGTATGGACGAGTATCAGGTGTCTTCGGGATGTTTCTCTGCCAACTATGACAACACAGACTACGAGTTCAAGCTTCGTCCGGGTGACAAGGTGGGAAATATCTACGGCTATCAGACTGCCGGTTGGTACACTACGGACGATTTCGTTTCATATAATCCGTCTAATGGTCGTTGGTATGGTCCTGATGGAACGGCTATCAGTACAATACTTGGTGAGGCTCGTCCCGGTATGACCAAGTTGGTTGACCAGAACGGTGATGGTGTTATTAACGATGACGACCGCGTAGTGCTGGGTAATACCCAAGCTGATATCCAAGGCGGTTTCGGTCTCAATTTCAATATCGGCGGAGACAAATGGGGTAAGGTTGATCTCAGCGCACAATTTACCTACAGCGTAGGTAACAAAGTGCTTAACCTATCCGCATTGGATTATGGAACGATTTTCGATAAGTCCAAACTCCGCAACAACACTGCGAACGTAGCATATGGCTCGCGTTATTCTCTCTTCCGTGCGGATGGTACGTTTATTCCTTCCGAGTTTGTAGGAGCGAGCGGTAAGGTTGAGGGCGATGGATACACGGCTATGGCAGCTGCATTGGCAGTAAGCAATGCCGGTGTCCGCAATGCTAACCCGATTAGCGACAATATAGCTTTGACAGATAAGTATGTGGAAGATGCTTCGTTCCTCCGTCTGTCGTCTCTCACGGTGGGGTATTCGCTGCCTGATAACTGGATTAAAAAGGCGTATATCAGAACCGCGCGTATCTTCTTTACGGCTTCCAACCTTTTCTGCGCTACTCCGTATTCGGGAGCAGACCCGGAGGTGGATACCCGCTCGAAGATTAACCCCTTGGCTACCGGTGTTGATTTCTCGGCATTCCCGAAGAGCCGTGCTTTCAATTTCGGTATTAACCTTTCTTTCTAATAACGAGTCCAAACACCTAAAAGCAAACAGAATATGAAAAACGTAAAATATATAGCGATTGCAGCAATAACTGTTGCGTTAGCGGGGTGTAATTTCTTTGATTCGCAATCCCCCTCCGCTATGGATGCAGCTTCCGTCTTTTCCAATGTGAATAGCACGGAGCAAGTGATAGCCGGTGTCTATGAGCAGTTCGGCCAGGATAAATCTTACCGTAATCGTCTGGCCTGCGGCTATCAGGGTATGAATACCGACGTAGAGCATGGAAGTAAAAACTCGGGCAAGGCTGAGTGGAATATCTATAGCATGACTCCTACCAGTGGCGACCTCTCTACGGCTACCGGCAAAGACCCGTGGGGTTATCTGAATACGGCTATCGAGCGTACCAACAATATTATTGAGGGTATAGAGGAATATGGTGATACCACGGATGCAAAAATGAAATATATGCTTGGAGAAGCCTATTTCCTTCGTTCGTTCTGCTATCTCCAGATGGTTCAGCTCTGGGGGGATGTACCTGCGCGTTTTGTGTCCATTTCCAAGGATGAAGACGGACTGAATACTCCCAAGTCTGACCGCGTCAACGTACTGAAACAGTTGCGTGTTGACCTAAAGAAATCGGCAGAACTGATGCCGTGGTCCAGCGACTGCCCGGGCTCAGCGAAGAACTACACAGGCCGTCCTTCCAAGGGAGCTGCTTATGCGCTGCTGGCTCGTGTGGATTTGATGTATGCAGGCAAAGGAGTGCGTCCTGACTCATGGAAAAACGGCCCCGTCTTCCTTGTGGATGATGCTGCTCTGCGTTCCGAACTCAATACGGAGGTTATGTGGGCATGCGCACAAATCCTCGGCAATGGTAATGAAGTTGGTAAGTTCCAGACGAACTATGAGGATATATTCAAGAAAATCTGTGCGGACGAAACCAACTACTACAACTCGGAGGTATTCTGGGAGATTGCTTTTGCGGATGGTAGCCGCGGACAGGTACTCCAATATAACTGTACCAAGATTGACAAGGCAGTTGGCGGTCTGAAGAATAATGAGGGGGGCTCCAGCAACTCTTCCGTTTGTATTGTTCCTACGCTCTATTATGACTACGAGGAAGGCGATGTTCGCCGCGATGTAACAATGGCACGGTATATCTGGGTGTATGATAACGGTTCTGAGTTCAACTCCGACCCCGAGAAAGTGAAACTTGCTTTTCCTAATATAGATGTGGACAACAATGAGAAATTCCTCTATCAGAAACAATGTATGATTGATGCTTGGTATGCAAACAAATACCGCGTGGAATGGATGAACCGTAACCGTACGGGTAACGATGACGGTGTCAACTTCCCGATAATCCGTTATGCCGACGTGCTCCTGATGGCGGCTGAGGCTTCTATCGGCGGTATCGGAGGTGATATACCTACCAACACCTACGGCGTGGACGGTGCCGCTTGTTTCAATAAGGTGCGTACGCGTGCGGGCGTAGGAACCAAAGAACTGACTATGGCAAATCTCCAAGAAGAGCGCAAACTGGAGTTTACCGGCGAGTATATCCGCAAGTATGACCTGATGCGCTGGGGTATCCTTAAAGAGACACTGATTGCCGCACACGAGCGTCTGGCAAACATGAATAACCATGAAGGCGAATTCGAAGAACTTCAGGATACACTCTATATCAAATACAAATATGTTGGCGATGAGTATAGTTTATCTGCCGGAATAAAGGGATTTGTAATTGACTCTGTATATGGTCTCAACAAAGGCGAATTAGGGCAACCCTCTTGTTACAGTTCCGAAAATGGTTGGAGAAAGGGCAGTTTGTATGCCGGTTCATCCGGTCGTGAATTGGCTCCGGATAACTATGAGCTCTTTGATCGCGAATATCCTGATCGCCTCAATGGACGTCAGTATTGGCCGATTTTCTCAGTGAACGTGGGTCAGTCCAATGGTGCGCTGTGGAACGACTACGATTACGCTGCTTCAGATAGCGCGGAATAATCTTTCCCGATGAAAAACTGGAAACTTATAGTGATGTGTTGCATGCTGCCATGGTTTGTGGTGGCATGCAATCCATCGGAGTCCCCTGAAACGCCTACAATAGATACAAATCTTGAGTTGGTTGCGGCATGCCGTCATATTGAGGGCGGAGGAGCCGCGGTGACCGGAGGTGACGGAGGTACGATTTATCGTGTCTCTCGTTTGGATGACTCGCTGGACCCAAATACGGGACTTCCGATGGCGGGCACCCTCCGCTACGCTGCCACACAGACGGGGGCGAGGCGCGTGATATTTACTGTATCAGGCACTATCCATCTCAATAGCGAACTGCGTATCAAAATAGGAAACATAACTATTGATGGTCAGTCAGCCCCCGGAGATGGAATCTGTATCGCTGATTATCCTTTGGTTATCAATGCGGATAATGTGATTATTCGTTTTCTCCGCGTTCGGCTTGGCGATGTGAGTAACACAGAGTACGATGCTGTCTCGGTCAACAACTCTAATGGCGTGGTGCTGGACCACCTGAGTTGCTCATGGTCGGTGGACGAGTGTGTCAGTTGTTATGGTAATACCGATTTTACAATGCAGTATTGTATAGTGTCTGAGTCCCTCAAAAACTCTGTGCATGGCAAAGGTTCGCATGGATACGGAGGTATATGGGGCGGTACAAACGCCACTTTCCACCATAATCTGCTGGCCCACCACGACAGCCGTAATCCGCGTTTTGATCATGATTACGTTGATGCAGCCCATATCGGACCTATTGACTTTGTCAATAATGTAGTCTATAATTGGGGTGGCAATTCCGCCTATGGAGGCGAAGGCTCTACCAAAGGAGGCGGAGGAAGACATGTTAATTTTGTGAATAATTACTTCAAACCCGGTCCTGCCACCTCTTCTTCTGTTCGAACAAGGCTGGTTGATCCATGGACTTCTTGCTCCAACTGTACGGATAAACACGGAGGCTCTGTGTCGACTCCCAAGATTTACCTCACAGGTAATGTGATGTTCGGTTCGTCAGATGTGACATCCGATAATTGGAAAGGTTCTACTAAGTCCAAGAGCGTAGCCGGAACAGACAGCCGTTGGACGCAAGGTCTCACGGCTCTGGTGCACGAGCAGACAGCCGAAGCGGCATATGAGTCTGTGCTCGCAAAGGCAGGGTGTTCGCTATGTCGCGATGTCTTGGATACGCGCATTGTGAAAGAGGTACGCGAAGGCATCTCCACCTATAAAGGTTCCAACGGCTCAACGAACGGTCTCATCGACACGCAATCCGATGTGGGCGGATGGCCAGAACTGGAGACGGCTGAATGTCTTGCGGACACAGACTATGACGGAATACCCGATGAATGGGAGACGCGTTTCGGACTCAATCCGACCGACTCGAACGATGGACGGGCTATCACGCTTGTGTCCGGATATACCAATTTAGAGGTTTATCTGCGCTATTTAGTACAAGATTTGTACTAAACTTTTGAGTCTATAAATGAAAGAATATAAAAAAACGAATTCTTTCTTTTTTGGCGTTGGTAATAGCGGTAGCCTTATGATAGAGAACGCGGAAAATATCAATTTCACTAACTGCCGGATAAATCCGAAACCGATGCCGATTATCGAGTATAAAAGATTAAAAATGTTCGTTATAACGGCAAAAACACCGACCGGGCGGATTAAAAATCAAAAATTCCACATTTTTCGGCAATAATTACTTGTTTCTTTCCGGAAAATGTAGTATCTTTGCACCCGAATTTGTAAAGTGAAATGGCAAATGCCTTTTGTCTTTCGACTTTTGACTTTTTACTAACCAAATATTATTAACTTTTAAATCAAAAACATTATGAAAAAATTATTCCTCTTAGTTGCTGCTGTTGCAGCTCTGGCTGTTAACGCTCAGAATGTAGTGGTTCTCAATGAGGTGGCTAACTACATCGATTTTCAGGCTCTCAGCGTTTCAGACGCTGCTATGACGGCTTCTGAAGTTACCAGTACTTCTCCGTACTCCCTCGCTAATGGTACGGTTCTGACCGGTTTCCTAAAATCCGATGGTACTGAGGCTGCCAACTCTTGGAATGTAAAGGAGAGCTACAACACCACACTGCCCACTCCGACATGGGATGGCGTTGACTCGCTCAAATGCGGTACTATGTTCCGTGCTGCTTCCGGTACTACTATTGCACTGGGTGCTTTCACAACCTCTGCTAACGGCAAACTCGTTGTGTACTATCAGCCGAACGGTGATAGTGAGCGCGGTGTGGAAATTTCTGTTTATGGTGAAGTAGTTGATGGTAAGAACCTGACTGGTGACGGTAAGAAGATTGACGGTACCCGTCCTGCTCACGCTGGTGAGATTGACTTGGCTGCCGGTTCCTATGATGCAGGTGACGTGGTTATCAAACTCGTTACCAATACCAGCAATATCTTCGGTGTTCGCATTGAGAACCTCCAAGGCGCAGGTGTAGACAATGTAAACGCTGCTGTTAAGGCTGAGAAGGTTATCATTGATGGTCAGGTTTATATCATCAAGAACGGTGTTCGTTACAACATGCTTGGCGCAAAGCTTTGATTATCCTATCTACCTCATCGCGCATTGATGCACGATAAACAACAAGGCTCGCAATCGCGAGCCTTGTTTGTTGGTACCCCTCCCGTAGTTTGCATTGATGCTTACTGCGATCCGAATATGGAATGTGTCATTGCATAGGGCAACCCTAACTTATAACTATAACTTGCAGCAAGCAATTCGTGTCTAATACAACCTTCATAGTGTAATTCGTTTGCCATGCTGATGTGTTCGAACGTATGTATCAACTTTAGCTTGTGAGAACTCTTCATCGGATAGAATCCTTTTTCTTGCTGATGCAAATTTCTTTTGATAATAGGCTTGAAGGTACTCCATCAATTCCTGCTCCTCCTTTTTAGTAGAAGCGAACTCAAACAACTGAATCAATCGCAGTTGCGTTTCGTTTAGTCGCTTAGTCCTTGCCATAATTGCATAAATTTAATAATTCGGTGCGAAGATACGACTTTTTTTGATACATACAAGTGAGACACACTTTTTTCACGCAATTTTACCGTCCTGAGTCCTTCTTCACCGCCCCTCAATGTGTGGGCGAGGCAGATAATGCCCGAATGGTGATAAAGATATGGATATATTTGGCATATTTGATTATTAGTGAGTTACAGAAAAAATACAATTTTTTTGTAAAAAAATCGGGTAAAAATTTGGTGGGTTGAGAAAAAAGCAGTAATTTTGCAGTCGCTTTCGTTAGGAGGGCAGCCGCTCTCCGATGTTTTTTCTGCGCTCATTGTGGATGGATATAAGTACGGAAGCACAAACAGAAAGAGTTCTTTGAAAGATTGAAACAAACAAGAATGTAGTACATAACAGGAACGGCACTTATATATAATATAGGTGCGATAGAGGTTCTTGTCAATTCGAGTACACAAGATAGATTCGTGAGCGGGAGAGATTCTTATATAATTTGTCTTTAGAAAACAGAAGATATACAACGAAGAGTTTGATCCTGGCTCAGGATGAACGCTAGCGACAGGCCTAACAC
>CAKZZM010000005.1 GCA_937885465.1 uncultured Bacteroidales bacterium | reverse complement strand
GCTGCACCCCGTCCCGATTGAGCATGAAGGTTTCGAGGAGCGAGCCGATGTCGTACATCTTGGCGCGGTTAGAGCGCGTGCTGTAGGTGGCTTGAAAAACGCGCGTCTGCCCGTTGCCGCTGTAGTACAATACCGCTTGGTGGGTGATAGTGAGTGTGACGCTCGCGGCGGAGGTGGAGAGAACTATTTCCTGCAACTGCGATGTGTAGCACGTTGCAGGTATGGATGTCAAAAGAGAAAGTGCCATAGCGTAATTTTTTTCGCAAAATTACACATGAAGCAAAGCACTCCAAAAGACACTATAAAGACACCACAAAAATACAATAGGACGCCTCACGGAGTCCTGCTGGGTGCGTGTATTTACTATGAGTTATGCTCGCCTGAGAATTTTTTTAATGACGTTTGCTTTTCGGGCGTAGTAGATTGCCCGTGAGTGTATTTACACCTTTATTTTATTGCTGCCAGTTCTTCCTTATGCAAGCGTTTGCGCTCGGCGCGTTGGGCTTCGAACTCTTTATGGATGCGGAAGCCGTCCATGCTGCCATGACCGGAGAAACTTTCTACATGAGAGATGGCTTCTTCCTCTTTCTTGTCCCATTTCAGTTCGTCTAACCGAAAACGGATTTCGGCAATAAGCCGTTTGGTGTACTTGAACATATTAAGCTAAGAGTTAAAGGTTAAGAGTCAAGAGTGGCTACTGAATTGCAGATAGTTGTTCCTTGTGGAGGCGTTTGCGCTCCTTACGGTTGTGGTTCATGGTCATATAGTAACCATAACTTGCCATAGGGTGTCGCCATTCGGTCTCCTCATTATCCTGTAATTTCGATAACTTGGCGTTTTCATTTGAACGCTAATGACCGATTTTAGTTCAATTTTAGTTCAATTTCTTTTCATGTTCCTTGAACCTTGCAAATGCCTTCATAGGACTTGCCATTTCGAGGAGTTCTTGTTCCTCTTGCCACCACCGCTCGTCACGGCGAGCGAGACGGTAGTTATACCACCATTGGCTAAGCCTGTTGCGTTTGCCGTGCGTTGCCTCGCGCTGCGCTTCGGCAACTGCTTCCTGCTTGCGCTGTTCTTCGTGCTTTTGCTCCAAAATCATAAACTCGCCCATATACGCTTTTGTTTCTTTGTACATTTCGTACGTCAACTCTGCATCTGATTGTTGGGCTGCGCTGTTTGCTTCTTTCGTTTCCATATTTTCATTCATTTATTATCCTTACTTCATTCGAGGGGTTATTTCTTCACCATTTTCCTCAATACCTTATCTATCGCACGGACGCAGATATTATCTTTGTGCGGTTGCGTCCATTCCAGATATTTGTGAACCAACCGCACATACCACGGGCGAGGGTCTTTGAGATGGTAATATTCCATAAACTCGGGTGTCCAAATGGGTAGTTTGACAAGCGTTCGCATCGGGAACTTGTCGAGCCGCTCGTAGATATAATCATCCATCCAACAATGCGTCTCGTCCAATTCTATATTATCCCACAGACTCCAGCCATCTTTCTCTACGATATAAATCCATTCTTCGGGCAAAGGGAATTGTTCTGCCGGATAAGTATTACTGCCTATATAACTGCGTCCCATGGTATAAGGCGGGCGGTGGTTCACCTGCCAATCCACAAACATATAGAACCGTTCCTTGGCTTTGACGCGATTGAGCGGAGCCGGTCCGAGATGCAGGACACGGAAATCCTTTACATAGGTCATGTCGTGTTCGTCCAAGGGATACGGAATACGCATAGAGTGCATCTCGCGGACATAGTTGCCATGCGGCTCTATGCCATCGTCATGAAAGAGCCACGGGTACGGGTCGCGATTGTTGTAGTAATGCTGTTTGTCATGCGTCAGTTGCGCCCAATGAAACCAGAACACTGCACCGGGTTTGGAGTGCATAATCTTCTGCCAATCGTCCGTCTCGAAGGCATTGGCAGCAAGGATTTCATCGGCATCTAATCCCCACAGGAGCGTATCGCGTCCTGCTGCCACCTCACGCGCCTTGGCTACTAATATCCGCTGCCGCTCCGCCTCGTTGAATTCTGTATTGGGATTGTCAATGAGAATTACTTCCGCTCGCTTTGGCGTTTCCTCTTTGAGCGAGCTTGCGAGCGGTCTTTTATCTTTCGACTTTTGACCAAGCGCAGCATACTGCGTGACAATCTCCCTTGTCCCGTCCGTTGAGAACTGGTCGCAGATGATGACATAATCCGCCCAACGGGTTGTGGATTCCAGGAACGCCCGTATCACCCACGCTTCATTGCGTGTCGGGGTCATTACAATGTGGATTGGTTGGGTCATATATATTCGTTTTATTTCAAGCTATACTCAGTACTCTATGAACGATAGTGACAGACAAGTCTCAATGCGTATTTTTCTTGATTTCGGCAAGAAAATGCGATTTTACGCATATTCCTTAATATAAATTTTGCGATTTTACGCATATTCCTTAATATAAATTTTGCGATTTCAAAAAAAAGTTGTATCTTTGCAGCGATTTTTAAAATTAAGTATCATGATTTTCAAGCGTAAACTGTATCAAAAGATGCTCCAATGGAAGAATGAGCGTAATGGGAGCACGGCACTTCTTATTAAGGGAGTTCGCCGTGTCGGCAAATCTACTCTTGCGGAAGTATTTGCCAAACAGGAGTACAAAACATACATAACAATCGATTTTGCGCACATCAGCAAAGAGATTAGTTCTCTATTTGATGACATGAGTGATTTGAATTTCTTCTTCATGCGTTTGCAAGTGGAAACCGGTATCACTTTGTACGAACGAGAATCTGTTATTATTTTTGATGAAGTACAGCTCAAACCTGTTGCACGTCAAGCTATCAAGTATCTTGTAAAAGACAGAAGATATGATTATATTGAGACCGGATCGTTATTATCAATCAAAAAGAATGTAAAAGACATCGTTATCCCATCAGAGGAAACGCGTCTAACTCTATATCCTATGGATTTTGAAGAATTCTATTGGGCGATGGGTAATGAGACCTCCTATTCCATCCTGCGTAAGTTTTGGGAGATGAAACATCCTCTTGAGAACTCTCACAGGAAGCTCATGCGTGATCTTCGCCTGTACATGCTTGTTGGTGGTATGCCTCAGGCTGTGGATACTTACTTAAGCACTAACAATATGCAAGCCGTAGATAGCAAAAAACGAGAAATCATCGAATTATACAAAGAAGACTTCAATAAAATTGACCCTACAGGTCGGGCCTCGCATTTATTTGCTGCCATACCCTCACAATTATCCAATAATGCAGGACGCTATCAAATTTCAAGTGTATTGGAGAACCAAGATGCGCAAAGGGTAGCCGGTGTCGTGGCTGATATGGCAGATAGCATGACTATTTCTTTAGCATACCATGTCAACGATCCGAATGTCGGCATGCCACTCACACAAAACATATACCGATATAAGATGTTTGTAGCGGATACGGGTCTTTTCGTAACATTGGCTTTCTGGGACAAAGGATATACGGAAAATATCATCTATAGCAAATTACTATCTGATAAACTGGATGCAAATCTCGGATATGTTTATGAAAACCTAATTGCCCAGATGCTGAAAGCAGAAGGAAATGAACTTTTTTATCATACCTTCCCAGGAGAGAGCAATCATAATTATGAGGTTGACTTTCTCCTTTCGCGTGGGAACAAGTTATTACCTGTTGAAGTCAAATCCTCCGGGTACAAGACACATAAATCATTAGATGAATTTTGCAATAAATATTCATCTAATATAGGGGAACGCATTCTATTATATACCAAGGACTACCAGAAAGACAGAGAAACACTCCTTGTTCCTGTTTATATGACAGGATTGCTTTAATCCCTTTGTCTGTCACTATGTCAAAGATCGTTTATGTTATGCAACCGGCAACAATGTCGGTTGTTTTTATTTTGTTTTATATTACCCACGCTTCATTGCGTGTCGGGGTCATGACGATGTGGATAGGTTGGTTTATCTTTTCCATATGCCTATGTAATTACCGAAATACTTTATCACTTTCATCCAATAACGTAAGGGCAAGACAGGTGTGCGTTTGAAACGCTCCCAAACTAAATGAAAACCTTGTTTGTATTTGCCGTTGCCCAATAGTTGCAGTTCGTCCGTCCATGACTTGTTCCATAGGTGAATGCCATACGTGTCCGGCTTGGCATAACTCATCACATCTTCCAACTGAAACTCCTGCGTGTAATGGATGGGATAGAAATAATCACTCTTATATACCACTAATCCGTTCGTCAGGTGTTGCGTCGTATCTTCTTCCGTAAAACCATATTCGAACAATCGCGGAGTGATAAAACGCGTTATGATTGGCGGGGCAACCATGTTGAATTTTTGGTTATCATAAAAGTCAAGACACATCTTTGCAAAGTCGCTCATTGGCTCTGTTCCAATAATTCCCATTGATGCATTATATTGGTCTTCCCGTCCCAAGAACAAACCGTCTTTGAGGAACTTATCTATCGGTTTGACAAGCAGCATATCCGTGTCCATATAGACACCGCCTTCGTGGAAAAGGGCATAGAACCGCATATAGTCTGCGACAAAAGCATATTTCTGATGTTTATAGGCATCATGTATCCATGGTATATCCATCGGGGAATTATCCTCGTCCCAACGCTTAATCTCGTAGTCAGGGCAGTAGCGTTTCCACGAAGCAATGCACATCTCTATCTCCGAGGATAGTTTTCCCCGTCCGTACCAACAGTAATGTATGATTTTGGGTATCATTTGATTTTTCGTAATTAAATAAGTGCCAGTGCTGACTTAAGATAATTTAATGATTTCTGTTTCTCTCGTTCCATAATGGTATCAACTGATTTCCAGTCTGTTTTAAGAAAATAGATTTTATCACTGCTTTTTTTCACATCAGGTTCTAATTGAAATAGACTCATCAGATTTTCCAAACGGGTAAACATCGCATTTTCATTTCCCTTTCTGCGCAACATGACCAATGGTTTATGATATATCATGGCGAATACACTCCCGTGAAAAGAATCTGTCACTATATAATTGGCGTTTTTGATTAAACCTACGAATGTTCCCGGATGTCCAGTAGAAAAACAGTTGTCTTTCATTAGGTCAATTATTTTGTACCCGTTTTCTTTAGCCATTGAATTGATATATTGGGAGTATTCGCCGGTCAACTCGCCCAATGTATAGACAAGTATATATTTCGCTTGGAGGTTTACAGGTTCTGCTATTTCATCCCAATACTTTCTGTTTAATACCATTGTTGGATCAACCAAAACTTCTGCCTCCTTCCCTGTTAAGCTTTTTATTATTTCTGCTCCATTTGATTCACGAACTGATAATTTATTGAATCCGTTTAGCCTCTCCCTATATTCCCCGATTCGCTCCGGGGGGAAAGTGTCCGTGCCGAATGAGGGCGCAAATGCAATGCGTTTGTGCCTTTCTGCAAAAGTGAAAAATGCCAACTCACTTGAGTCCCAAGGGCAATACGGTCCCCATATCTGGTCGCTTCCAACAAGAAAACCGTCATATCTTGAATTTAATTTCTTTTCATCTTCCGTTTTCCTGATAAGGATAGGACTCCATTTAATATAATGTCTTGACCACCAACAAAAAGAGAGAACTTTTTTATGTGCACTTGGCACATATTTTATGCGTGTAACATAGTGCATAATGGGCTTAATATATGTCAACCACGACATAGGATTTTTTTTGAACCTCAAATCAATAATCGTTTCCGCATCATACCCCATCTCTTGAAGAATTTTCTGCACAGCAAAATTCTGCAGTTTGTTACCATAATTGGACGAACCTGTTATTGTTACAATCCCTATTTTCTTTTTACGATTCATTTGCTTTCGGAATTTTTTAAATTTGCGAATAAGTCTTACTGCAAGCCAGTCGGTATTGATTGCAAAACCTAATTTATTAAAAGGTAAGAAATGTTTGTAAAAAAAGAACCTGCTACGTTTTGTCGGCATTGGGACACTTTTAACCATGGACTTATTATTTATGATTACATCTTCAATACTCTGTGTCCACAGTTGAGTATTCGGATGCAAGTCATCTATAATATTTTGCCCTTTTTGAGAATGTATCAGTACAGCGGATATTCCTTTGTCGTCATCTATCTCAGGACGAATGGAATCCACACCCCAAAAGTCGGCTATAGTAATGTCGCTTATACGATCTATACCGATAAACGCGCATGAATAGCAACTCTTTCTCAGATATACATTTTTCAGGAATCCTCTAAAGAAGGTATTCGCCATTTGTTGCTCGCGCCGCGTAGTAGTAGTAGTAGTAGTAGTAGTAACGCATTGGAATTCCTTCCATCCATCTTTCTTGTCCCTGAAATTAAAATCTAATAATGTATCACCTTTTATTGTCTCTTTCAAATACTTTCTCCATACTCCCGGACTCGGAACGCCATGACAAATCAAATCGACCATGATAAGCCTTTCATAATCTTTTCCCAAGTATTGATGCAGTCCGCCTATCTGACAAGGAGTGCCGGAATAGAGTACCCATCTGCCCTGTTCCAAAAATGCTTTCGCCTGCTTATAAGTATCCCCAACACGACTCTGCACATACTTGCTGCGCATAAAAGGCTCAATGCCTTCTATCGTTTCCGTGTAATCATGCACTACATCCCACTGATCATTGAACCGTGCGCCGAATACCACTCCGCCCTGTTCTATCGTCCATTTGGCTAAGGCATGGAACATACCGCCGCTGCTACTACGCATACGCACTTCCTCGTCTTTGTTGATTGCTGCGTATGCCTGTGTCTCGAAGTCGGTCGGTATATGGATAGGATTCAGTATCGGGCAGGTTTTCTCGCATTTATGACAGCCGATGCAGGTCTTTTTGTCAATATGCGGTTGCAAGAAGCCCTCTCTATCTTCACGCATAGAGATGCTTCCTGTCGGACAAACGGATACGCATGCTGCACAACCTGTGCATGTATCGGGTGTTGCAAGATTTATGTTATTGGCTTTGGTCATTGTTTCTATTTCTATAGTTGCCGTTAATCACGCCTCACTTACAAGAGAGATACGGGACAGATACGAGAGGATAGACATTATTAACATTCGTCAAATGTACTAATGTTAAGATTCATGTTACATCAAGGTTTGCTTATCCGTTCGGTATCCGTTAAGTATCCCTATAGGAAATGAATGTTTTATCTATGTTGTCAAAAGTTTACTTTTGTTAATGTGATGTTATTTCCTCAAGAGACGGTGGAGAACACCGTCTCTACCTCACCATCACCCTTTACCTTTCACTTTTCACCTTTCACTTTTCACCTTTCACTTTTCACTTTTCACCTTTCCTTTTTCACTTTTCTTCACATACTCAGCACTTGCTCCGTCGCTGTCCCCGTGTTTCATGGGACGGAATACCTTGCACCTCGGGAATATAACTGGACGAAAACCCATAGACAATATTCACGACAGAGCAAGTGCCTTTCTGCATCATACAAGTCACAAGTGAAAATGCTTATGTATTATGTCTTTCAATCTATTCATTTCATCAACAGTTACCTTATAACAAAAAAATCCCCACCATAACATAGATAGCGTTTGCCAGATATTTGGCAATTGCGAAATCGTTGTCATGATGGGGACTGTACTCCCTATAATCAAAAAAAACGCGGATTTCTTCTTTTTATTACTTATCCGCTGATTGAGGTCGTAGGAAAAACCTGTTGTAATTGAATAAGCAATATAGAAACCCACGTGGCGTATATAATCGCTACACGTGTATCTTATGCGATACACGTGAGCGTAAGATACGCTCATGAGCATCTACTACTACCTGTTCTTGAATTACAACTTATTGAAATTTCCTACGTTTCAATCAGTCAAAAACAAGCGTTAGCAAACGCTATAAAATATGTCCTTCTGTTTTACGTCGGTAAGCGACGTGTATTGATGTATGTTCGTCTATGTCGTTGCATCGGCTGTTGATGCGGGTAATGAATTTTATGATTACTCTGCAAACTCGCGCGCCGCACTGACTCCTTCGAATGTCCACCGAACATTCTCGGTGCGGCTGTATTGCTTCAGGTCATAGGCGGTTTTAATTTTATATTGATTTTTCTATATCATTCAAATCGAAGAACATAGCTTGTGTCGGGCGGGTAGTGTCCTCTTAATAACAGGAAACCGTTGAATGTGGCAACTGCTTCTTCTGCTTTAAGGCGGCGAATCCGGTAGTGACTATAAAAATCCTCGCTCATAATCAATCGACTACCAAACTGCGCATGAGGTTATAAGCCGAAATACGGTCAGCACGTTCTGCTTCCGACTCGCGGCGTGTCTCGTTCATACGTACCTCAAAACGGCGAGCATTCTCACCGTAAAGAATAGGTGTTTCAGCAATTGGGCGTGCCATGGTATTGTTCTCCTTTGTGGTTTGGGTTGGTGTACAGTACTGCTATTTAATCGGCTGCAAATGTACGACTTTTTTCGGGAATTACAAAAGACTGTTTGATTTTTATGAGAATTTTAGGTTTTCTCTAT
>CAKZZM010000004.1 GCA_937885465.1 uncultured Bacteroidales bacterium | reverse complement strand
ATGGCGGCACCACCGCTTCCTATTGGTATGGCGACCTGCAATACCTCAAACAAACACATTAAGAATACGGCTAAAATCCTCAATACCCCTTATCCCGAGCAAGCCTACGAAATGGGCAGGGGAGTGTAGTGCCTTCGGTATCCATATAGGTCTTGCCATCCATAAAAAATGCATAAGTTCACAAAATTGTGGTCCACAAATTTGTGAACTTCATTTTTTACTATCGTGAATGTCGTATAGATGGGATTTATATCGCTGATTCCGTCTTAGAGAAGTGGCTTTTGTTGTAAACGCTTGTTGCCAATTGTTAAAATTCAATCACGGTATCTCGTCGGGCTCCCGTCGGTCTATCGTTCCGTAGGTATCCCGTATGTCTCGGCTTTAAGGAGTTCTATGTTTGCTCAGCAGTGAGGGCTGAGAAAACTCGTGCGGTGCACTTATTCCTTCAAATGTCCATTAGACATTCTCAGTGCGCCTCAATCGCTTCACGTAAGCGACTGGTAATCTCAAAAGTGGATAAATTTTAAGAATTTCTATTAAATTTTGATGAGATCTTTGATAATTTCGTTTCGATATGACGATTATAAAGTAACCATATAGGTTTAGTAAGCAAGATACGTATTTGATCTATACCAACTGCAACGATAAAGAATCCAACCGATATTCCCAGCCACAAAGCTAATTGGAGAAGTGGAGTAAACATATGCGAATATGGTTTAATGAAACCGTATTTAATGACACCTTCATTAAACATATAAACTCCAAGCATTGATACCGCAATATAGTTAATACAACGATTCTTAAAATGCCATGACATCATAAACAAAAAGAAAAATATGGCAGTTAGCAATAGAAACAGGTTGTTATACGCAAATGCATGCCAATGTGGAATTTTAATATGGTATGCTGAAAGCATAGAACAAGTTCCCCATAAAAGTCCGAAAAGAGCATAGAGTAAGAACCAACGCCAACGGTTCTTATCTATTGTTTCGATAGTGATATATCTATGCAGATAACTACCTAAAATATATAAGTAAATAAAGTTTGACAAAGAAAATCCATCGGAGTTTATTAACTCCATGCCCCAAAAATCTCCAAAGTATATATTTGCAATAGTTAGTAAAAGGAGTATATATTCATGTTGCCGTTTTGACATATGATTTATGGCGATATTCAACAGCGGAGCCATGAGAAATAGGCCCAGATAGCAGTCCATGAACCATAAATGCCCATGACTGAACGGAAAAAGTGTGCGCATAAAAATGTCATGTATCGAATATGGCAACACAAAACCATTCCCGAGTATCAATCCTTTTGCTATAAATTTAATAGGATGCAAAAGATTGTAAAAGGAATATATAAGATAGAGATTGATGAAACTTCGCCATTTAGGTTTGATGCCATACCAACCCGAAATCAAGATAAAGCAATTTACCCCTATAAATAGAAAGGCATGAATAAAGAGTAAAAAATGGCTATCCCACCCTTTGCCGGCGACGTCTAATTGTAACACCTCAGGATACAATGCATGTACACAAAAATGGTGAAGTAGAATAATGAATATGCAAATAATACGAAGTAATTCTGCATTTGAGTCTCTCATTAACCGATTATCCATGTTTTTTTAGTTATTTAGACAAACAAAAGCGCAGACGATTCTCATCTACGCTCCGAGGTCCTAGGATAACCGCTTCCAACAGATAAGTATCGCCCACGCAAAAACATGGGCGCTTACTTTTATTCCGTATGGAAGCAACTTATGAAATTTCCTAGGTTCCGGAGTTGCTACGTTATAAAAAGCAAACGCTTCTTTTAATTCTCACCCTTGCGGGTTCGATTATTTCAATATGTTATCGCGCGTCGCTACGCGCGATATGCCTTCCTCCGAATGGCTTGCCTGCTCGGCTCTAAGTCGCGTCGCGGAGCAGGGGACGGTTATTTATGCTTTTAATATCTTCTTCGATTCGACATTCTCCAGTACGGTCATTTGTTGAATGGCTATTTGGTTGAGTTTCTGGAGACGTTCACCTTGCGGCATTTCTTCATGGATAAAGACGGCATTCAGGTTCTCCATATTACTCAAACAGATTAATTGGTTAATCGTTGCGTAGTCGCGTATATTGCCTTTATCCTCAGGGTGCGCGTCGCGCCACTCCTTGGCGGTCATTCCGAACAATGCCACATTTAATACATCCGCTTCGTTGGCATAGATAAGCGAACGATGGTAAGGGTCTATCTCCTCCGGCACGAGGTGCTCCTTGATGGCATCCGTGTGGATATGGTAGTTAAATCTTGAAATTATTGAGACCTGCGTTATTTCTAATTGTGGCGAATTCGCCATAATTAAAATCGGGGTTATTCACCTTCTCCCAAATGCCTATATATTCCAACGTGTTTCGGTTACGCAGCCAATCGGTAACAAAGAAATCTCCATCCTTTGCTCTTAACATGTCCGTCAGGCAGATGTAATCTTCTGCATGAACTTTAATAATCGTTACCTCTGTTCCTTGTACGTTCAGCGTATTTGCCATAGCTTTAATATTTAAGGGTACTTCTAAACTTTCCGCGTCGCCATCGTTTTTTATTCAAATATTACCGAATTCGGTGTCTTTGCGGTTTTCACCTGCAAAGGTACAATAATTTTTGCATTTATTCGAATAATTCAGTGAAAAAGTGCAGAACATCTATATTTACACCAACAAAATGCGCAAATTTTACTATGATTTATGTATAGCCAATTCGAGAAAAAAGCAGTATCTTTGCAATCGCAAACACATTACCAGAACGTTCGGAGACGTTCTTCACTGGTAGTGAAGCACTCCTGTGCTTCATACGAGGCATAGGAGAGCCTCGCTACTAACACTACCGGAACGTTCGGAGACGTTCTCCACTACCGGAACGTTCGGAGACGTTCTCCACAAAAATTCTGTAATTTGAACAATATCGTACAGCGGGAAAAAATGAATTAGACAAACAATGAGAAAAGTAATATTCACCCTTGCGGCTGCGGCAATGCTCGTGGCGTGCAACAAACAGCAATCAACTATGCAACTGACACAAGAATGGGACAAGGTGTTCCCGCTATCCGAACAAGTAAGTCACAAGAAAGTGACCTTTACCAACCAATACGGGCTGACACTCGCCGCCGACCTCTACGACGGCGGTTTCACCGAACCGGTAGGCCACGGCGAGTCCAAGAACCTCATCCCTTGGGACACACTGGCAGAGTTCTTCGGCAAGTACCTGAAGTAACTCTCTGCAAGCGGTTAGTGAAAAGAATAAAATAAACGATATTGGTATGAAAATCATTCTTACAGGTGCAACAGGCTATGTGGGCGAAGGCGTGTTGCTCGAACTATTGAGAAGCCCACAAGTGAATAAAGTGCTGTCCGTCAGCCGCCGACCGACAGGTATTCTGCAAGGCGAATATCCGAGTCTGAC
The DNA here is from genome assembly GCA_937885465.1 of uncultured Bacteroidales bacterium. GTDB lineage: Bacteria > Bacteroidota > Bacteroidia > Bacteroidales > Paludibacteraceae > Colicola. Next base: position 5,303 of record CAKZZM010000004.1, on the reverse strand, counting down.
GCAAGCTGAGACGAACAAATTAGAGGAGTACATCGTGCCGGACATGATGACTCTCAAAGCCGGTGACTCACATTTCGAGGGTTACGATGCCGTGTTCTTCATTGCTGGCGTTACCTCTATCGGCACGCCCGTGGATATCTATGACCACATCTCATATGACATACCCGTGCATTTCGCCGATATTATGCCCGACAAAAGCAAGATGACCTTTATCTACCTGAGCGGTGCTGGTACCACCCCAAACGGCAAGCAACATTGGCAACAGGTGAAGAGTAGGACAGAGCAGGAGACACAGGCTATGGACTTCCGCCATGCGTTTGCCTATCGTCCAGCTATCATGCGTTGGGCAAAAGGGCAAAAACACATTCAGGCAATGCAGTACATATTCATCCTTTTCTATCCGCTCCTATATATTTGTCGCCAAGCCAACAACATGACCGAGATGGCGCACTCAATGCTCGTTTGCACTCGCGATGGCTACACTAAACCCACCATCGACCCAATAGACATCCAACGCTTGGCAAAAAGGTTGTAAACTGACCACGTATAGCAGAACAAGAAGTTTCATTAAGAACTTAGTTTCGACACAAATATGCGAGAATAATTTGTGTATTCCAAATAATTGTTGTAACTTTGCCACCGATTTGAGCGCATAACTGAAATGCGCAAAACAACTGATATATAGAAAGATATTTTGAATAACAAATAAAATCCTACAAACAGAAGAAAAAAACTAACCCCGGCATCGGCAGGCGATGCACCGTGGCATCAGCCACAAGACATATAAAAATATATAGCATTTAGCTTACTACTTGGTCTCTATAAGAACTGGACACTTTTATAGAAACTAATAATAACCCAAGGAAAAGCCTGAATGCTCATGCGCAAGCGTGGGCTTTTCCCGTAGATATATTTGGGTTATTAGGGTATCGTCCAGTTCACCTCAGAGACCGAATATAAGCAATCTACAAAAGTCTGCGCTTTTTTTGTGTGCATATTCGGACTACCTATGAACATAAAAAACACCATCTCACAACTCTATTCCCGTTTCCGTAATCTCATCTTGTATGGGATCATCGGTGGTTTCTGTTCCGCCTTGGACTTCGGCGTTTATACTGCATTGTGCTACTTTGATATTATGCCGTATCTGTGGGCGAATTTCATCAGTATTCATATGGGCATTTTCACTTCTTTTGTCCTCAACCGTTCTTTCAATTTCAAAGTAAAAGACAAGACGACACAGCGTTTCTTGTCGTTCTATACAGTGGGCTTAACAGGCTTAGGTATCAGCGAGCTGATGCTCTATATGATGGTGACTAAAGGCGGTTGGAATGAGATTGTTTGCAAATTCATCTCTATTGAGGTTGTAGCTCTGATACAATTTGTATTGAATAAGTTCATAACCTTCCGCAAAACTCATAACTAATAACTTTCAACTAAAAAACTTCTCTCAACTCTCAACTAAAAAACTTCTCTCAACTCTCAACTTTCAACTCTCAACTATATGAACACCATCTATTTCGTCATGCCTGCCTACAACGAGGAGGCGAACATCGAGGATGTAATCAAACAATGGCATCCCGTCTGCGAGAGAATCAATGCCGAAGGCAATGAGGCAAAGTTGGTTATCGCCAATGACGGCAGTAAAGACAACACGTTTGATATCATGCAAGGTTTGCAGAGCCAATACCCGTTTCTCGTGCCGCTTGATAAACCCAACTTCGGGCATGGGGCGACAGTCCTTTATCTCTATCGGTATGCAATAGCGCATAAAGCGGATTATATCTTCCAGACCGATTCAGATGGTCAAACCTTGCCCGAAGAGTTCTGGCAGATGTGGAATAACCGCGACAAGTTTGATTTCCAAATAGGTACACGCGGTGGCAGACAAGACGGCGCAAGCCGGGTGTTTGTCACCAAGACCCTTCGTTTGGTCGTATGGCTTATGTTCCATGTATGGGTACAGGATGCCAACACACCATTCCGCCTGATGCGTGCCGACCGCTTGCAGCCAATCTTGGCTGTAATACCCTGCGACTACAACTTAGCCAACGTAGCAGTGAGTGCGATTGCCGTCCGCTGGCATTATAACATCGGTTGGTATCCGATTACTTTCCGTCCCCGTCAAGGCGGTGTCAACTCCATCAACATGAAGCGCATCTTCAAAATCGGCGTCAAAGCCCTAACCGATTTCCGAACCATAAACAGGAATTTGAGATGAAAGAGATTCTAAAAAATAAACTATTTCTTTGGGCTCTTGCTATTACAGGAATACTGACAGCAATAATTCCAATAATTGGCTCTTTAGTCAATGGTATATTACATGTTGACGAACCAATCTTATTGGTTGAAATGGAGAGAATAGCGGAAGGTTATATTCCATATGTAGATATGCATCTCAATTATCCTCCGTTATGGTTCTATATAATGGCTGGACTCAAGCATCTTTTCCATATTCCATATGGTAATTATTCCTTTTACCACTTTATTCACTATATATTCGTAATCGCGAATGCCATCTTAATTGCCGGAATATGTAGAAGAAATGGATTTGGTCGTCTTATATCGTGGTTCTCTGCTTGGCTGTTTTTAATTGCTTCTCATTGGATGAGTGGAAATGCTATCCTCTTTGAAATGCCAAGTTTGTTCTTTGGACTTTTAGGTCTATATCTTGCACAACAGCAAAAGTCTCGCGTATATGTGTACATAATAATAGGAGTGATAACTTCCTGTTCTTTCCTGATTAAGCAATTTGGTGCGGGATTTTTCATATTGGTTCTACTTGTTATATTACTTTCCGAAAACCACAACTGGAAGAATATTGTTGCTTACTGTATAGGCTATGCCATTCCTATTGGGATATGCCTGCTTATTTGGCGTGAGGCATTTATCTCATCTGTGTTTCTAAACGGGTACGGAACAACAAATGCTGTGGATGGCACCTCCATGACGTTGTTTACGTGGTCTAATGTACTTTGGGTATTAAAACAATTGGGCTGGTTAGTTATAAGATGTTTCCCTATTCTTCTTGCAATACCATTATTATTTTTCCATAAATTAGACAAAAACCAAAGAGTGCTATTTCTTATCGCCATATTTGGCATATTGGGTTATTCTTTGCAATTCCTTTTTGTGCATTGGAATACAGCTGGGCTACTGCATTATTTTCTGTATATAATACCCTTTGCCTGTCTCGTAACAGCCTATCTGTTAAATAGTTGTAAATACATAATAGGGGGTGGTAAAGTGCTTGTAATCAGCCTGTTATGCATCACTTGCTTGTCATCCGTTTACTCAACATATTATAATCGAGTCTGGAAAATCTATATGCGCTCAGATGGAATGAAGGGAGATATTGAATTTTCAAAAAAGATTGCTTCTAACATCGAAAGTGGGAAAACAATTTGGATAGTTGATGCAAATTTGGAAAAAATATATTGGTTAGCGAACATCCTTCCTCCTAATATGGCGACCGTTGGCTATTCGTGCGGTTCATTAGAAATCACCAAAGAAAGGGCGCAACTGCAAGTTGATTCAGCGGATTACGTATTACATTGTATAGAATCAGATTTTTGCATTCCTGCCTTTACGGATTCAATGAAAATATATCTTAGCCGGTTTGAGACAGATACAATTGATAATGGCGGATGGACATTGTTGTTACACAGAATAAACAAATAAATTTATATGAAAGATCTTTTAGCAAACAAGTATGTCAAATGGGCACTCGGCATAACCGGAGTTTTGTCCGTGTTAGTGCTCATTGTTGGTTCGTTCTTTAATAGCATGGATGTCGATTCTGCTATTATTTTAGTTGAAATGGAGCGCATAGCGGAAGGCTATATTCCTTACAAAACAATGCATCTAAACTATCCGCCTTTGTGGTTTTATATCAACGTTGCTCTCAAATGGCTTTTCCATGTGCCCTATGGCTGCTATCCGTTCTATTTGGCGGTTCATTGGCTCTATGCCATAGGCTGTGCGTCTTGTTTGTATTATATCTCGCGTAAATGGGGTGCAAGCAAATATATCTCTGCTTTTGTCGCTTGGCTGTTTTTCGTTGTGTCTCACTGGCCTCAAGGAAATGTAGTCTTATTTGAAATACCGAGTATTTTCTGGGGCTTATTGGCAATTAGTCTGTTCCTGAAATGGAAAGACAGCCATCCTGCATGGCAAATTATCGTGGGTGCATTAGCTTGCTGCTCTTTCTTAACCAAGCAATTTGGAGCGGGGTTCTTATTGCTTGTTCTTTGGCTGATTGTAACATCTACGTCCGAAAACAAATGGAAACAAATGGGGTATTACTTACTTGGTTACTGTATTCCATTACTTGTTTGTTTGGCTTGTTGGGGGACAGACATCTATCAATCCATTTTGTTCAACGGCTACGGGACAGATGTCATGGATGCATATTGGGGAAGAGAAACGACCTTTGTATCTAAATTGGTGCGTCTATGGGACAATTTATTTGCTTTTGCAAATAGAATAGCTCCTTTAACATATGCCGCCTTAGTCTTACTTCCTATTATACTCAAACAAGGGAAATGGCGTGAAGTCTTGCTTTGTTTCTTTGGTATAGGTGGTTTTTCCTTACAATATTTCTTTGTGCATGGCGGACTGAATCACTATATGTTATATATGATTCCGTTTGCATTGTTGTTGATTCCTATTATCCTGACTTTGGATTTGAATAAATATGTGCGTTGGGGTGTATATTTAGTAATTGGATGGACCGCTATTCTGGGAATCTATTCTGCTTACCATAATCGCGTCTGGAAAATCTATCTTCATGATGGGAAAAGAGATTACGAGAATCAATGGAATTTTGGAAAGCAGATAGCCGATATCGTTCAAGATGGAGAAACTGTTTTTATTCCTCATGGTGGAACATGTTATGTGTATTATACGGCAAACTTGTATCCGTCATGTATGGCAGAAATTGGTTATGGAGTTGGACCGATGGAATTAGATATAGAGCATGCTGCAAAATGGGTAGCAAATACCGATTACGTCATCCATTTTACACGCAAGATGATGTATGACTTATATCAGGGGAAAGATTTTGAGTATTTCTATAATGATTCCATTCAACAATATGTAGATCAGTTTCCAAGTGATACATTTGGCACGGCTGTAGTTCTGCATTATTTGAATCGCCCTAAATTAGAAAATGATTAAAATGCATTACGATTACCTCATAGTTGGCTCAGGTCTCTTCGGCGATTAGTTCGCCTAAAGGAAGCGTAAATGTTGCCCCACAAAAAGTGGACACATGATGGGAGAAAAAAAATAAAAGTATTATC
>CAKZZM010000003.1 GCA_937885465.1 uncultured Bacteroidales bacterium | reverse complement strand
CAATGGTCCTGAGGGGACTGCCTCTATCGTGCCTCTTGCTTTCCCTCTATTCGCAGGTCCCGGGATCTTCACCGCCCTCGTTGCTTTCCAAGTTGAATACACCCAAATGGAGATGCTGCTCGCCTGCCTGCTGATAATGATTTTCCTCTATATCGAATTGAAAGCAACGAAACTTATCGTTCGCATATTCGGAGAAAGCGGTATCTATATCATTCGCAAATTCTTCGGCATAGTGCTTCTCGCTATATCCGTCAAACTGTTTACAGAAAATATTGCGAGTTTAGTTCAGATAGGTCAATAATTACAACAACATGCATAATATCAAACAAATAGTTATAATCATCATTTCAGCCGCTATACTTACAAGTTGCGGCAAGACTTTCACTGTAGAGGGGATGATGACAGATGCCCCGGATGGTGCAGAATACATATATCTTGAGTACATAGGTTTAATCCAAGCAACGCGGCTCGACTCTGCAAAGGCGAGCAAAGGTAGTTTTAAATTGAAGAGCAAGGCACCGGAATGCCCCGACCTCTACCGTTTGCGCTGCGGGACTAAAAACATTATCCTTTCAATCGACTCAACTGACCATATTAAAATCAGCGGCTCATGGCAAGATATTTTGTCGGCAACAATCAACGGGTCCGCAGAATCAGAGCAAATACAACTGCTTCGCCGCTCGCTGCGTGACAGCACCCTTGACGCGCATAAGGCCTTTGCCATCGAGCAAATACTGCTTAATCCGGCCTCGCCCGCAGCATACTACGCCTTATATCAGAGCAAGGGCGGCAAGGCGGTCTTCGATATTAACAACCGGCAAGACCGCCAAATCTTTCAGGCTGTCGCGACCTCGTGGATGGTGTGGTATCCCGATAGCAAACGCACTAAAATATTATATCAACAAGTACTTGATGCCATAAACACAGAAAGAAGGGAACATAATAACAATATTATGCGAACCTTTATCGAAGAGAGTGAGACAACATTCTTAGACATCGATTTGCCCGATGAAAACGGCGAAAACAGATTACTCTCTGACCTGCGAGGCAAGGTTATACTGCTTGACTTCTGCTCTACGGAATTAGACGGTTACCAAGATTACATTTTTGCGCTTCGCGACAGATACAATGCCTACCACACCAAAGGATTAGAGATATATCAGGTCTATCCCGACCGCAACCGACTATTATGGGAAGACCAAGTAGAAAATCTGCCATGGGTAACGGTCCGCACCGACAACGGGGTAGCAGATGCCGTATTCAGAACATATAATGTAACCGACGTTCCTACCCTCTTTATTCTCAATCGCAAAGGTGAAGTCGAGGCGAGATGTACAAATCTCTCCACTCTTAACGAACAAATAGAAAAATTACTATAACACACTATGAAGAACATCTCAGAAATGCGCATTGGTATGGCAAGTGACCATGCCGGCTTTCCTCTCAAGCAAAAGATTCGTCTTTTCCTCGAAGACGCAGGTGCCACTGTTATCGATTACGGCTGCGACAGCACCGATAGTTGCGATTATCCCGACTATGCCCACCCGCTTGGTTATGCGATGGATAGGGGACAAATCGACTACGGCGTTATCGTTTGCTCCACCGGTAACGGCATCTCCATGACAGCCAACAAACATCAGTCTGTCCGTGCTGCCCTCTGTTGGGAAACGACACTTGCTCAACTCGCCCGCCAGCATAATAATGCCAATGTGTTAGCCCTGCCTGCCAACTTCATTCCTGCCACGAGAGGACTAAAGATTGCCCATGTCTTCTTCACAACAGAGTTTGAAGGTGGTCGTCACGAACGCAGAGTAGCAAAAATACCTATTCCACAAGACTGATGCTCGCCCGCTATGCCCGCACCCTTACTGCACGGCGGCTGCTTAACGCAGCTGCCTGCCGAGTGAGTTATATGCTCGCCGCATTAGGGCTGCCGCCCAGGTTCAAGCATCACCCTGAGTTTATAGCACTGGAGCCTGCCGACTATTGTATGCTGCGGTGCAGAGAGTGCCCGGTCGGAAGACGCGAACAGAATGATGTCTCTGCCGGAAGGCACACCATGCCACCTGAGTTATACAAACGGCTGATAGACGAGGTGGCACCATACACCCACACTATCATCCTGCATTTTCAAGGCGAACCGCTGCTCTCTCCCTATCTCAGCGATATGGTTGCCTATGCCCATCAACGACGACTATATACTATGCTATCAACTAATGCGCAGACACTGACAGAAGAGAGAGCACAAGCATTAGCGAAAGCAGGATTGGACAAAATCATCATTTCAGTTGACGGACTGACGCAAGAGGTTTATGCTCAGTATAGAGAAGGCGGATCATTAGAGAAAGCACTAAGCGGCATTAAGGTAATGGCTCAAATACCATACAAAAAACGACCAGAGATAGTGATGCAATGCCTTATGCTACGCCAAAACGAACACCAATGGGCTGATATACGAAAACAATATCGCACGCTCGGGGCTGACAGATTAGAGATGAAGACGGCGCAGTTCTACGACTACGAGCATGGCTCCCCCGATATGCCTTCCGATAATCGCTACTCGAGATATAAAAAAGGCGCAAACGGACTTTATCAACCTAAACAACGGCAGCATAACCGCTGCTTCCGCTTGTGGAGCGGGTGCGTGGTAACAGCTACGGGAGAGGTAAGACCTTGCTGCTATGCCAAGGACGGCACTTTCGCTTTCGGTAATATGAGCGAAGCACGCTCGCTGCAAGATATTCTTCTCGGCAAGAAAGCACAACTATTCAGGAAAAACGTATTCTCACAAAGAAAAGGTATCAATATTTGCAGAAACTGCGTAGAATAAAATAATACAAAATAAGAATCCATGTTAAGAAAAATCAGAATAGCATTAGCCGCGGTGATGTTTATTCTTATTAACTTGCTCTTCCTCAGCGTTACTTGGTCACTTACCACACACATCGGTTGGGTAGCGAAGATACAGTTTCTTCCCGCTTTACTTGCTCTTAACTTCGCCGTTCTTGCCGCACTTGTGCTGCTAACGCTCTTCTTTGGCAGGATATATTGCAGCATCATTTGTCCGTTAGGCGTGATGCAAGATGTGTTCGGTTGGCTTGGCAAGAAGCAGAAGAAAAACAGATACTCTTATTCTCCTGAGAAAAAATGGCTGAGATACGGAATGTTGGCGATATTCATTATTTGCCTTATCCTCGGTTTCGCCCCTGTTACTACCCTTCTCGCCCCCTACTCCGCTTATGGTCGCATAGTCAATTCTCTCTTCCGTCCGCTTTACGATCTTCTGCAAAACGCCTTGGCATCAATAGAGTCGGGATACGATAGCTATATGTTCAGCACTGTCGAACTATGGATGAGAAATGTTACTACCTTTATCATTGCGCTTCTCACACTTATTATATTAGGTTTTCTCTCATGGCGCAACGGCAGAACATACTGCAACACCATCTGTCCTGTAGGCACTATACTATCATTTTTCTCCCGCTTTTCGCTTCTCCGCATTCAGTTTGATAAGGATAAATGCACTAAATGCTCATTGTGCATGAGAAACTGTAAGGCTTCCGCTATCGATTACCAAGCGGGCACCGTTGATTACTCACGCTGTGTCACCTGCGGCGACTGCACAGAGAAGTGCAAATTCGATGCCCTGCACTATTCGTTGAAGAAAAGGGAGAAAGACTCGGCAAACACGCCGACAGTTCAACCTGAGCAGAAGAGCAGTGTACAGCCTCGGGGCAAGAAAGAAACTATCGACGAAAACCGCCGCGCTTTTCTCATCGGTTCGGCAATGGCTGTAGGGACGGCGGCCATAGCACAAACAAAGATAAAGGTGGACGGCGGACTCGCCGTTATAGAAGAGAAGAAAGCACCACATCGCGAAACGAAAATCACTCCGCCCGGGTCTATCTCCATCAGGCACTTAGAGAAGCATTGCACGGCTTGCCAACTATGCGTCAGTGCCTGCCCCAATAATGTGCTGCGCCCGAGTACCGACACTATGCATTTTATGCAACCTGTCCTCTCGTTTGAGCGCGGCTACTGTCGTCCTGACTGCACACATTGCAGCAAGGTTTGCCCCGCAGGTGCCATCAAACCGATCAATAGAAACGATAAAACAGCCATACATATAGGTCGCGCCGTTTGGATAGCGGAAAATTGTGTTCCCGTCGTGAATAACGACAGTTGCGGTGCCTGCGCACGACACTGTCCGGCATGGGCTATCCATATGGTTGACTACACCACTAAAGACGGACGAGCTGTGCAAGTGCCTGCCGTTGATGCAGAGCGATGCATCGGCTGCGGCAAGTGCGAAAATTTATGTCCGGCACGACCTTTCAGTGCTATCTATGTGGAAGGTAACGAGGTTCACCATATTTCTTAATAAGACTGATTTTCGATTTTTATATGAACAGACGAGATTTCATAAAGCGAACGACAGGTGCTGTAGTGGCAACGAGCGCAGTACTTACCGCCTGCAAAAACGCAGACAAACGCGCCGGCACTCTCAGTACTGAGTCTATAACGGAACAACAAGACTTAGGCGAGATGACTATGCGCATTAACCCCAATACGGGAGATAAAGTGTCTATCCTCGGCTTCGGCATGATGCGCCTTCCCGTTTTGGCAGGTGGCACCGCAAGAAAAAATCCCGACTCGCCTATTGACCAAGAGACGGTAAACGCTATGGTTGACTACGCTTTAGAACATGGCGTCAATTATTTCGACACATCACCCGTCTATTGCCAAGGTGAATCGGAAAGAAGTACGGGCATAGCACTGAGCCGACATAAGAGAAATAGTTATTTTATCGCCACCAAACTATCCAACTTCTCACCTGAGATATGGAATTTTGATGATTCCAAGGCGATGTTCGAGAACTCCCTCAAAGACTTGCAAACCGATTATATCGACTACCTCTTGCTGCACGGCATCGGCATGAGTAGAGGCGGCCGAGACGGTATGGGTTCTCTATATGCCAGATTTCTTGATAATGGTTTATTAGACTGGCTCGTAGAGCAGAAAAAAGCAGGGCGTATCCGCAATCTCGGCTTCTCTTACCACGGCGATATCAAAGTCTTCGACCTACTGCTGCACTGGCACGATGAGGGACGCTATCACTGGGACTTCGCTCAGATAGAACTCAACTATTTAGATTGGAATTTCGCTGACGAAATCAACGCTCGCAACACCGATGCAAGTTACCTCTACGCCGAACTGGATAAGCGCGGCATTCCGGCAGTTATCATGGAGCCTCTTCTCGGCGGTCGCTTAGCCCGCCTGCCGGAAGATATAGCCTCACACTTCCGTCAGCGCAGACCGCAGGCATCGCCGGCAGAATGGGCATTCCGCTTCGCCGGTTCACCAAAGGGTGTGCTCACTGTTCTTAGCGGAATGTCGTATATGGAACACCTGAAAGAGAATGTGCGCACCTACTCACCGTTACAACCTCTGACTGACGAAGAGCAAACCTTCCTCCTTGATATGGCGGAAGAGCTCTACGGAAAGAAAAATGTACCATGCACAGGCTGCAACTACTGTATGCCCTGCCCTTATGGTATCAATATCCCCGCCGTCTTCTCACATTACAATAAAAGCATCAACGAAGATAGGATACCTAACTTCACTGATGCCGATAGAAAAGCGTTCTTTGAGCAACGCCGCGCTTTCTTAATAAGTTATGACCGCGCCATACCAAAACAGAGGCAGGCTGACCATTGCATAGGTTGCGACCACTGCGTTAATCGTTGTCCGCAACGCATTGATATACCGCGAGAGATGCAGAAAATTGACCGACTTGTGGAGCGCATTAAGCAAGGATAAGTTTATCAATTTGCTCCATGCGGTCAAGAGTAGTGTCAAGATGAAACTTCAGTTCCGGAATGATACGCAACTGATTACGCTCAAGATGTCCCATCTCGTAACGAATACTGCGGGTATCATCCTCTATCTTTTCCATTAACTCCTGCGACTTGGCAGACGGGAAAATGGAGAGATAAACATGGGCAATACTCAAGTCGGGCGATACGCGAACCTCACTAACGGAAATAAGCACTCCGCCTATCTTGCGAGCATACTGCAAAAAGATATTGCCGAGATCCTGCTGAATAAGACTCTCTATCTTTTGTTGACGAGTTGTTTGCATAAATACGGATATTTATAAATATAAGGAATAATAAGTTTACTTATCCCAATGCGAAGTGATAAGGCTTTTGCCCGCAACTTCTAACTTCTTATAAATGCAAGACAAGGGAAAGGAGCCGCGCTCTTTTCCCTGTTTTTCTAAATTAACGATTTTTGAAAGCGTTATTTTAATACTGACTATAAGTACTATCGGCTTTCACGCCGACATACTCGGCAGCCTATTAGAATGAATACTTATGGCGACCTTCGTCAGATACAGTCAGTTTTTTGCGACCTTTTGCGCGGCGGGCAGCCAATACGCGGCGACCATTAGCCGTCATCATACGCTCACGAAATCCGTGTTTATTGCGTCTTTTACGCTGAGAGGGTTGGAATGTTCTTTTCATTGTTTCTCATTTTTAGGCCCTGTCCGAGCCGATTATTATCTAAGATACTTGTGCTTTTTCACAAAAGCGGCTGCAAAGATAATACTTTTTTCTTATTTGCGCAAATTATAATTAATTTTTTTTGCTTTTAATCTATTTTTTTTCCGTCAAGAGAGTATTTTTTGTCTCCATCGTTGATAATAACAACGCCATTTTTAAATGTCATTTCAATGTCATTTTTACGACACTGCAATGGTATTGCGTTGTCCAAACTATCATCAACAGGCTTCGGTTGCACAGATACATACTCTATCGTCTCATACTTCGTCTTGTCAATACTACCCGTTGCCACGCCGTTGAGGTAAGTCTCGAGGTTAGAATATCCGCTTGCGGTCAGCATTGCACCATCTGCGGCAACATGCGGGTCAAGTCCTATCTCTATCTCATAACTATCCGGTAATCCGTCGCCGTCGGAATCAAGCGCGATAGAGTCACCCGCAACAGCATCAAGGAAAGGATAACCACCCACGACAGAATCACCTACCAGGAAATAATCATTCTTTGAGAACTGAATATCATCTTGCGAGTCGATGATGCCTATATAGGTCTTTTGTGTCTGCCCCGCATATTCCGGCTCACGCCTGCCCGCAGCCTCGTCCAATAGGCGCATATCCTCTTCGTCATAGCGAGGTAGAGATGCTCCTGCCTTATCACATACGCTCTCAAAAGCAGCATCTGCCGACTCTGCCACTAAGCCCGAAGAAGAAACTTTCTGAACCAATACATAACGGTCATATACCTCTTGCGACGGAGCCTTGCCGTCAAGATTAAAAGCACGAGCACGGCTTGCTGACATATAACCGTAATGGTTGTCCGCATTAACACGAGCAAGACTATCTGCATGCCAAACCGGTTTCGCAGGGTTATACTGATTATCAACCTCGAACTTATTTCCCGACAAATACCACTGACCATAATCAAAGTCCTTGCTACCCTGCACGAAATAGCGGTCGCTTAAGCCTACAACCTTAGTCGTGGGACCGGCGCGAAAATAGTTGTTTTCCATATACACACGGCAATAACCGACATGCACACCATCAGCATCCTTATTAACAGTTGTATCGTTCTCGCCGCCATACAACGAATTTTTCTTCCCCCAGTTGAAAATCACATTATTCTGAAATTCAGAATCAACAAAAGCATCGTGGTCGTGGTTACCTCTGTCAATGTGAGCATCGTCGCGCGTACCATTGAAACGAGGGGTACGATTATGGCAATTTGTGATTAGAGTGTGGTGCATAGTAGAATGTTCCCCGCCCCACTGCGTAGCATAAGAGCGAGCACCCTTTTTATTCTTAGAGTTATATAGTCCCTCACCGATGATACACCACTGCACGGTAGTTGAATCGGTGTCGTACATCGTCAGACACTCTTCCATCGACCATGTGAAAGAGCAGTGGTCAAGTATCACATTCTTTGCATTTTCCACATCGAGAGCCGGATATGAGGTATTTGGCACATCACCGGCACGGAAACGAATATGGCGAATGATGACATTATTCTTGCACACATAGATATTGGCACCCGCAATACAGATACCGCCTCCGGGAGCAGTCTGACCCGCTATAGTTACATTAGGATGTTCAAATTTCAGTTTGGACGTGAGATAGATAGTACCGCAAACCTTGAAAAGAATAGTACGCGGCGTATCGTCACCCGTGCGCAAAGCCCAGCGCAAAGTACCTTCTACAAGATTGGCATCCGAACAATCATCAAGACGAGTAACATAATATACATTGCCGCCTCTGCCGCCGGAGGCATACCTGCCCCAACCTTCCGCCTCAGGGAAAGCAAGAGTCTGAGCACCTGCCGGAAAGCAAAAACCAATAATAATAACTGACAATAACGCGCAATAACTGACAAAATCAGCACAACGAAACGAATATAACTTCATCTGTTCAAAAATTTTTCTTCTATTTACAAAGGTACAAAAAGTTAGCAAATAATTAAAATAAAATATAAATTATTATCGGTCTGCAAAAACTCACGCGATCTTTGACATAGTGACGGGCAATAGATTATAGCAATCCTGTCATATATACCGGCACCATCAATGTCTCGCCTTCCTTGCGCAAGTCTTTGGTGTAAAGCAAATAGCGATTGCTAATTCGCGAGGAGTATTTCTCGCAGAAAGCATCTAAAGACGCATGTGTCTTATAACCGGAGGATTTCACTTCTATCGGGCAAATCTTATTTCCGCGTGATAGGAGGAAATCAATCTCATAATTATGCTTCTCGTCTTGCGGAAAGGTATAGTAGAAAAGTTGGTTGCCGGAAGCAGTTAACATCTGCGCGATTAAGTTCTCATAGATATAGCCCAAGTTCGCCTGCAGTTTATCGCCAAGGAACTTGTCGTAAATAATATTATCCGTGAAGTCTTTATCCCAGAAACAAAGTGTAATAAATAGTCCCGTATCAGCGACAAACATCTTATAGCGATTAGGGGTTTTATTAAGCGACATGCCTACATTAGGGTCTGTGCAATGATAGCAAAACAGTGTAGTTTTACTTTGTTCTAAGTCTTGCAACAGTTCAGCCATTTTGGTCTCCGTTTGTTGTTTGATAATAGTCGTGGGCTGATAACGGGAATGATTGTTGCTAAGTTGAGAAGGGATATTCAAAAAGAGCCGTTCCGCATTACCTGTAGAATCTATCTTCTGAAAATCTTCTATATAGAGTTTGATAATACCTCGTTTGGTTTTATCCACAGCACGCAGATTGTTGGTGTCAAGAAGAGTGTTTACAGCTTGTGGCATACCACCTACAAGCATATACAAACGAATATCCTGCATTTGTTTGCGAGTGACATTGTCTCCGATTGACATACGTAAGTCAAACTGCCGTTTGAGCAATGGAAAAGTAGCCGTATCACCTAATGCCCATCGGAACTCTTCATAATCCATCGGATACATGGATATTCGCTCCTCTTCGCTTGGAATGGTTATGTTCTGTGTGTTCTTTTTGATACTGATGAGCGAACCTGTCTCGATATAGTCATACCTTCCATCTGCCACCAAGTATTTGATGGCTTGGCGGGCAAGGGGACATTTCTGAACCTCGTCAAATATAATAACTGATTTGCGTTGATGAAGAGTAACACCATAGGTTTGTTGGAGTTGAAGAAATATGGCATCTAAGTCCATCAAGTCCTCCCATAATGCATAAATGGCTTTCTTGGCTTTGTTGAAATCAATGAGGATATACGATTCGTACTCTTGTTTGGCAAATTGCTCCACAATAGTTGATTTGCCGACACGTCGGGCACCTTCAATCAAGATGGCAGTACGACCATTTTCTGTTTCTTTCCATTCCAATAATTGCTGATAGATTTTGCGCTTAAAGACTCTTTCCATTTTATTTACCTTTGAAAATCGGTGCAAAGATACTAAAAATATTTCTGTCCCGCAAATTTATTTCAGCAAAAATCATTCTATCCCGCAAATTTATTTCAGCAAAAATCATTCTGCCCCGCAAATCTTAACACTAAATTGTACCAGCCTGCAAAATTTTAGTAAGTGTCTATGTAAGTATAATTGTGCAGGCTAAAACATTTTCTCAAAATGGTGATAAAAAAGAGAGACACCCTATGGGGATGTCTCTACACGTGGAAGTATGTGCCTTGCAAGCGCACAATGGCCTGAGGAACGATTGGGCTATCTATTGGCATACATATCGTCGTAGTATCGTTGGTAGTCGCCGGAGGTAACATTATCCACCCAAGGTTGGTTATCGAGGTACCAACGGACTGTTTTTTCTATTCCTTCTTCAAACTGTAGCGATGGCTCCCATCCGAGTTCTCGTTGCAGTTTGCGGCTATCAATAGCGTATCGGAGGTCGTGTCCGGCGCGGTCGGTAACATAGGTGATGAGGTTAAGGTCTTCGCCTTCTTGCCTGCCGAGTAAGCGGTCGGTAGTCTTGATGAGGACGCGCACAATATCAATATTCTTCCATTCGTTGAAGCCACCGATATTATAGGTGTCGGCGATAGTTCCTTTATGAAAGATAAGGTCGATGGCTCGGGCGTGGTCTTCTACATAGAGCCAGTCGCGCACATTCTCACCCTTGCCATAGACGGGCAATGGTTTGCGGTGGCGGATATTATTGATAAAGAGAGGTATCAGTTTCTCAGGGAACTGATAAGGTCCGTAGTTATTCGAGCAGTTTGTGACGATGACGGGCATACCGTAGGTGTCGTGGAAAGCGCGGACGAAATGGTCTGACGATGCTTTCGATGCAGAGTAAGGTGAATGGGGAGTATATTTTGTTGTTTCAAGGAAGAAGGTGTCGCCGTAAGCGAGGTGGTGTTCGCCTGATGAGGCCTTAGTAGAGAAGGGAGGCTCTATGCCTTCGGGGTGAGTGAGATTGAGTGCGCCGTAAACCTCGTCGGTAGAGATATGGTAGAATAGTTTGCCCTCGTATTTCTCGGGCAGTGATTCCCAATATTGCTTGGCAGCCTGCAGCAGTGATAGAGTGCCGAGTACATTGGTGCGGGCGAAAGTGAAAGGGTCTTTAATTGAGCGATCGACATGGCTCTCTGCCGCGAGGTGAATAACACCGCTGACCTGCTCTTCCTGCATAAGACGGAGCATAGTGTCGATATCGCAAATATCGGCGCGGACGAAGCGGTAGTTCGGCTTATCTTCGATATCACGCAGGTTATTGAGATTACCGGCGTATGTCAGTTTGTCAACATTGATAATGCGGTAGTCAGCGTACTTGTTGACGAATAGGCGGACTACGTGTGAGCCGATGAAACCGGCTCCGCCGGTGATAATAACAGATTTTTTCATAGTCAGAAAGTGGTTTACTTTCCGCGGATTTAAGCGGGGGTATTATTGATTTAAGCGGATTATGAGAAATTATTTCTTTTGTGCTTTGTCAATGATGTTTTTGCACTGTTGTTCGGTTAAATCTTCCGGTTTTGTTCCGCGTGGAATCTTGTAGTTGTTGTTTCCTTGTTTTATATATGCACCGTATCTGCCGTAGAGAACCTGAATATCGCCGAAGATGTGGATAGGTTCTTGGCGGTGCTTATGTTGCTCAATTAGTTGTTTAGCTTCATCGAGAGTGATATTGAGCGGATTGATAGTTTTCGGGATAGAAACGAAGTCGCTATTTATGCGCAGGTAAGGTCCGTATTTAGCACTGCCTACGATTACCTCTTGTCCGTCGATTTCTCCGAGCGAATAAGGCAGGCTGTGTTCGAACAATTCGAGAGCCTCATCGAGGGTGATGGTGTATATTGATTTGCCTGCGGGCAAAGAGGCGAAGCGCGGCTTCTCCTCGCTGTCTGTGGAGCCGAGTTGCACACAAGGTCCGCTTTTTATAATCTTCGTATAGACGGGCAGTCCGGTCTTTGGGTCGTTGCCGAGCAGGTGTCCTGTTATCTTACCTGATGGTACTTGCTCTATGGCGGGGTGGAAAGTCTTGTAGAACTTATCCACGGTATCCGACCATTGCGCATCGCCTTCGGCAATATCGTCGAATGCCTTTTCTGCGTCAGCGGTGAAGTCATAGCTGAGAATATTAGGAAACTGCTCAACGAGGAAGTCGTTGGTGGCACGTCCGAGGTCGGTAGGCAGTAGCCGCTGCGACTCTGCGCCTTCGGTCTCTTTCTTTGTTGTTGCTTTTATCTTTCCGCCGGAGAGTGTGAGGATATGTGCAGTGCGTTGTTTCCCCGGCACATTGGCAGTCTCTACATATTTGCGCGTCTTAATAGTATCGATGATAGTGGCGTAGGTAGAAGGTCTGCCGATGCCCAGCTCTTCCATCTTTCTGACGAGCGAAGCCTCGTTATAGCGTGTCGGAGCTTTGGTGAATGTTTCAGTGGCGGAGGTAGTGGTATTAGCAAGTGCGGTGCCGACGGTGACGGGAGGTATGGTATTGGTCTGCTCGTCCTGTTCGTCATCTGTTGACTGCACATATAGTCGTGTGAAGCCGTCGAAGATTGTTACCTCGCCCGTTGCGACGAAGAGGTATGGCAGAGTGTTACTCGCTGAGTATGGCGAGTGTTCGACGACGGCGGCTATTTCAACGCGTGTTGTTTCTATCTGCGCGTCTGCCATCTGCGATGCCATGGTGCGTTTCCATATAAGGTCGTAGAGGCGTTTCTCGTCGGCAGAGCCGGTGATAGTGCGCTGGTTGATATATGAGGGACGGATAGCCTCATGTGCTTCTTGTGCACCCTTGGCAGTGGTCTTGAAACGACGAGGTTGATAGTACTTCTCCCCGTATTCTGCAAGAATCTCTTGTTTGCTAACGCCGAGAGCAAGATTAGAGAGGTTGACTGAATCGGTTCGCATATAGGTTATGCGTCCTGCTTCGTATAATGCTTGGGCTATGCGCATCGTCTTTGAAACGGGGAAGTGCAATTTTCTTGCTGCCTCTTGCTGCATGGTAGAGGTGGTGAAAGGTGGTGCAGGGGTTTTCTTCCCCGGGCGTTTCTGCACCTCTTGTATCGTGAAAGAGGCGGTGTTGAGAGTGTTAAGAAAAGTGCGGGCTTCGTCTTCGGTGTGGAAACGGTGGTTGAGCTCGGTGTGGAGAGTAAATGTCTCGCCGACCTCGTTTGTGCCGATGAAATCGGCATTGATGCGATATTGTGATGTAACATTGAAATTCTCCACCTCTCTCTCGCGCTCTACGATAAGTCGCACAGCCACCGATTGCACTCTCCCTGCGGATAGTCCCGTTGTTATCTTTCTCCATAGTACGGGCGACAGTTCGAAGCCGACGATGCGGTCAATGACGCGACGCGCCTGCTGGGCATGAACGAGGTTAATGTCTATGTCGCGCGGTTGTTTGATGGCCTCTTTGATAGCATCGGGTGTTATCTCGTGGAAGACGATGCGGTGAGTCTTATCGGCAGGTAACTCGAGCACCTCTTTTAGGTGCCATGCTATGGCCTCTCCCTCGCGGTCTTCATCGGATGCAAGCCAAACAGTGTCTGCCTTATCTGCTTCTGAACGAAGGGAGTTGATAAGATCTATCTTCTCAGGGTCGATGACGTAATTGGGCTCGTAGTGGTTATTGAAATCGATACCTATATTATTTCTTCCGACACCCTCTATATCGCGAATATGTCCTTTGGAGGACATAACATGAAAATCTTTTCCAAGGGCCTTTTCTATGGTCTTAACCTTGCCGGGAGACTCAACAATAACGAGATTTTTGTTCATATTGAGGTAAAATGGATATTAAAAAGTATTTAAGCGACATTTAAACGACATTTCAATGCTATTTAAATGGTAGTGTAACAATTGAGGCAATACTCATACCAAACGGCGGCAAAATTACTATATTTTTTTTAATTGCGCAAATATGGCAAACAATTTTTTGCGTTGCTTGGCGATATACAAATTTATTTGTATCTTTGTTAGATTTTTTTGTACAGGCTGAAAAAAATAATAATTATATATGAATATGCGAGACAGACTACAGAATAGTGCTATTCGTCAGTTGTTGCTATGGCTTGTGATGGTAGTAGCAGGGTTTGCTGTTGTGATGTTAGTGATGGTTGGTGTTGGTGCCATAAAAGGTTCTGTTGTAGGCGGGGTTGGTTTTTTGCGTATGATACAGGCGTTGCAGACTCTGATGCTTTTTATTGTTCCCGCCTTGTGTGCCACTTGGTGTTGGACGCAGACGCCGTTGACGGAGTTGCGGCTTCGTTCGTTGCCGACACGGGTAGAGGCAGTATGGGTGGTAATGCTGATGGTGCTTGCCTCGCCTGCCGTCAATATGCTTGCTAATTGGAATAGTGGTCTGCACCTGCCGGAGGCGTTGCAAAGTTTGGAGCGATGGATGGTGGAGCAGGAGGAAGCGGCTGCACTGCTGACGGAGCAGTTCTTGCAGGCAGATAATGTCGGTGGACTGGTGAGAAATATATGCTTGATGGCGTTGTTGCCCGCATTAGGTGAGGAGTTGACCTTCAGAGGGGTACTTCTGAATATATGCTTAGGTAAGGAATATTCAAAAAAAAGGATGCATCTGTCGGTATGGGCGACGGCTGCACTCTTCAGTTTTATCCATTTTCAGTTTTTCGGTTTTATTCCGCGTCTGTTACTTGGTGTTATGTTCGGCTATTTAGTTATATGGACGGGCAGTATCTGGACATCGATGCTGGCTCACCTGACCAATAATGCGTTGGCTGTTATCACCTATTATATATGTGCCCATTCGTCGTTGGAGAGTGAGGCGGTGGATGCCTTCGGCACGGGTAACACCTTGTGGGTGGGTTTGCTAAGTGCTGTAGTAACGGCGGTTATGTTGTGGTGGTTATGGCGGTTAGGCCGTCGGCATACGGGTAATTAAGCCTTTGCGTTTCGGCGGTCGGCGACGATGAGTAGTGCTTCTTCGAGGATATCCGAGGGTAGGGTGATATCTCTTAGTTGCAGACTGCGGAGCCATCCGGCAACATCTGCCTCTGCCATGGTGCGGAACACTTCTTCCACTCTTTCTCTCTCTTCTTCGGTAAACGAGTCAGCTGACCTGCCTTTCAGCGCGTCTAACTCTTCATCATCGTAATAGACAATGTCCGGTTTGCTGCTGAGTAGGCTGCTGTTCTCGCAGACGGCGTGCCTGCCGCAGCATGTGGTGTCGGCGGGAATAGGAGCATCGGAGGAATCGGTTACTTCCTCGTATTGGGCGTTACTGCTCTTTAACGAGTTGTGCTGCGATAGTGAGGAACGGCGGCGGGCACGAACCTCCGTGGCGATGACGATGAAGAGGCAGAGAAAAACGAAAACTATTATCAGAACGATAGTGGACATGGTGAGTGTTATTCTTCCGGTTCGGCATCGTCTTGCTCGACGACGAGGTTGTCGATGATGAAGTTTTGGCGCTCGGTGGTATTCTTTCCCATATAGAAAGCCATAAGGTCATTAAGAGCATCTTCCTTGCGCAGACTGACTTGATCAAGGCGGATATTTTTCCCGATGAAACCGGAGAATTCTTCCGGTGATATTTCTCCGAGACCTTTGAATCGAGTTATCTCGGGATTCTTGATCTCGCTGATAGCTTTCAGTCGCTCTTCTTCTGAGTAGCAGTAGCGTGTCTCCTGCTTATTCTTAACGCGGAAAAGGGGTGTTTGCAGAATATAGACATGCCCTTTCTTAACGAGGTCGGGGAAGAACTGCAAGAAAAAGGTGAGCATAAGCAGGCGGATATGCATACCATCAACATCGGCATCGGTTGCGATAATAACCTTGTTATAGCGTAGGTCATCGAGACCGTCTTCGATATTAAGGGCTGACTGCAAGCAGTTAAACTCCTCGTTTTCATAAACCACTTTTTTCGTCAGTCCGTAACTGTTAAGCGGTTTGCCTCGCAACGAGAATACGGCTTGCGTGTTGACATCGCGGCTCTTGGTGATAGAGCCTGATGCAGACAATCCCTCAGTGATGAAGATGCTGCTTTCGGCGCGTAGGTCGTCTTCCGATTGCTTCGATGAAAAGGATGGTTTTGCGTCGTTAAGGTGAATACGGCAGTCGCGTAGCTTAGGGTTGTTGAGGAGGTTCTTTTTTGCTCTCTCTCGTGCAAGTTTAGTGACACCGGCGATGGCTTTGCGCTCTTTTTCGGAGTCCTGTATCTTTTGCAACATCACCTGTGCGGTGTCGGGAGTCTTATGGAGGTAGTTATCAAGTTCGCGTTTGACGAAGTCGTTGACAAATTTGTTGATGGAGATACTATCCTCTTTCAGCGACATATCTCTTGATCCGAGTTTGATTTTAGTCTGCGATTCGAATGTCGGTTCTTCTACATTGATGGCTATTGCTCCCACAACGCCGTTGCGTATGTCAGAGAGGTCTTGGTTCTTATTGAAAAATTCCTTTATTGTTTTGCCGATAGCCTCGCGGAAAGCGGCTTGGTGAGTGCCGCCTTGGATAGTGTGTTGCCCATTGACAAAAGAGAAATACTCCTCGCCGGATTGGTCGGTATGCGTAAGAGCAATTTCAATATCCTCACCGGAGAGATGGATGATAGGATAGAGAGGCTCGGATGTCATGTTTTCCCGAAGCAGATCTAAGAGACCGTCTTTGCTGACGAATCGTTTGCCGTTATATTTGAGAGTAAGACCGGTGTTGAGATAGGAATAGTTGCGCAGCAGCATTTCAATATATTCGCTGCGGAACTGATAGTTTTCAAAAAGTCCTTTTGTGTCGTCGGGCTGGAACTCAACGTATGTTCCCCGCGGCTGATTGTCGGTGTTGTCAAGAATACCACTGTCGCAGACGATGTGACCTTTCGAAAATTCTGCCCGTCGGTGTTTCCCTTCTCGAAACGACTCTACTACGAACCGTTCTGACAGTGCATTAACGGCTTTTGTGCCGACGCCGTTCAGTCCGACCGATTTCTTGAATGCCTTAGTGTCGTATTTACCACCTGTATTAAGTAGCGATACGGCATCAATCATCTTGCCGAGAGGTATGCCTCGCCCGTAGTCGCGAACCGTAACTTTGCCGTGTTCAATGCCTGTCTCCACCGTAACTTCTATCACCTTGCCCTCGCCCATGCGATATTCGTCGATAGAGTTATCGATGGTCTCTTTTATCAGCACATAGATGCCATCGTCAGAGTGGCTACCGTCGCCCAATTTGCCAATATACATACCCGGGCGACGACGAATATGCTCGCGGTCGTCAAGATGAACAATATTATCATCGTTATACTGCGCTTGTTGCTCGTTTTCTATCAGCACTTTTTCGTCCATAAAAACATCTCTTAATCTTTTTGCAAAATTACTAAAAAAAACGCATTCAGCAAATATTAGTGGTAAAAATTTCGTCCCACATTTGTGCGTTTCACCACATATATCCGTATTTTACCACATTAGCAGTACACTTTTACCATAAATTTGTCTATCAACCGCAAAATTGGTACTTTTGCATTGTTTTATGCGCAGGCGAAAAGGTTTGTGCAACAAGAGGAATTAAATTTAAACAAAATAAGATTATGGCAACACCAACAAAACATTTTTTTGAGTATTTTAACGAGCGTATTCCTCAGAATTGGAATGAACCGGCTCTTACCGATTATGACGGAACTCATAACTACACCTTTGGTCAGATGAGTGAGCGAATGACCCGTCTGCAACTGCTGCTTGAAGAGGCGGGTCTGCGCCGTGGAGACAAGGTCGTCGTTTGTTCGAAGAACTGCGCTAACTGGGCAGTCTCTTTCCTCAGCATAGCCGCCAACAGGGGCGTTATCGTTTCTGTTATGGATGCTTTCATCGGGAAAGATATTGAGAAGCTGACAAATCACTCTGATGCGAAAGCGATGTTCGTAGGGGAGTCGATTTGGAAAAAGATTGATATAAAGAACATGCCGGAGGTAGAGTTGGTTGTTTCTACCAATGAGTTCGAGGTGCTGTATGCTAAATCGGATGTTCAGGCAAATGCGTTAGAGAGAGCAGAGAAGCGTTTTGCGGAATTATATCCTGCCGGTCTGAGTAGCAAGGATATCCATTTTCCGACAGATAACTTAGAGGAGTTAATGATGATTAACTATACCTCAGGAACGACAAGCGAGCCGAAGGGTGCTATGCTCTCTTACCGTAACATATCTGCTAATGTACATTTTTCACAAGAGACTATACCTAATCATGCGGGGTGGAGCGAGGTTTGTATGCTTCCGCTTGCACACATGTTCGGTATGACGATTGAGTTCTTGTATCAGGTGGCGGGCGGATGTCATGTATATTTTCTGAGCAAGACTCCGTCACCGTCAGTGTTGATGAAGGCATATTCTGAGACGCATCCGTATATGATTTTGACGGTACCTCTCGTTTTGGAGAAGATATTTAAGGCAAAAATCTTCCCCGCCTTGGAGAAGCCGATGGTTAAGTTCTTATGGAACACACCGTTGCTTTGCAAGATTGTAGAGAAGAAGTTATACAAACAACTGATGACCGCCTTCGGCGGTAACCTCATTTGGCTTATCACGGGTGGGGCTGCGTTGAATGGTGAGGTGGAGAAGATTTTCCGCCGCATCAAGTTCCCGTTGGTTGTGGGTTATGGTATGACGGAGGCAGGTCCTCTAATCTGCTATGAGGAGTGGTATCGTGAGGTGCAAGGTTGCTGCGGCGTTTGCGTAACACGTAACGAGTTGAAGATTGACTCGGAAGATTCGAAGAACAAAGTGGGTGAGATTTTGTTCCGCGGCGAGCATGTTATGATGGGTTATTATAAGAATCCTGAGGCAACGGCTGCTGCTATTGATAAGGACGGATGGTTGCACACGGGCGATTTGGGCACTATTGACGAGAAGGGCAGACTCTTTATCCGAGGGCGTTCAAAAGCGATGATACTATCGTCAAATGGTCAGAACATTTACCCTGAAGAGGTTGAGGATAAGATAAATAACTTACCGGGTGTTGTGGAGTCGGTACTCGTGCAGAGGGACGGTAGCAAGTTAGTGGCTCTCGTGTTTGCAGATGAGAAGTTTGACTTGAAGGGCAAGACGATGGAGGAGCAGATGCGCGAAAATCTTGTCACTTTGAATGCTCAACTGCCTGCTTACTCTCATATAGCGGAGATAGAACTCGTAAAGGAAGAGTTTGAAAAAACGCCGAAGCGTAGCATAAAGCGCTTTATGTATAAGTAAGATTATCATAAAGCCGCACTATTTGAAAGCCACCGCAAAGGTGGCTTTTTTGTTAGGCGAATATGCCGTTAGTGATACTGCAATCGGAGAGAGTTGAAGTCGGCAAGATGGTATAGCCATACAACGCAAATGACCGATTCCGGGAAGGAGAATAAAGGAGAGAAAATTAGGAATACATTTTTCCTTCGATGCGGTTGACGAGGCTGACGGGTAGCAGTTTAGCAGCGAGGCAGAGGAGGCGGTAGGAGAAACCTCCTATATAAAAGGAGTGCAGGCAGCGGGTGGTAGCCATACGGTAAAGAATATTTGCCATTTTGTCGGGTTTCATTCCGTTTCGCTCATCCTTTTCCATTGCTTCTACTGCACTATTTGCATTGAGATAGATATCGCTACCTTTTATGCTTTTCTCTCGGGCATCGGTGAAGCCTGTACTTACATCGCCCGGAAGCAGGCATGCTACTTTTATTCCGAAGGGGCGAACTTCATTCTGCAGCGTCAGCGCAAGGGCGTTGACTGCTGCTTTGGATGCGGAGTAGAAGGCTTGGTAGGGTACAGGCAGTAGTCCGGCGACGCTGGATGTGAAGAGAAGTCTGCCGCCGCGTTGTTGCCGCATAGTCGGCAAGACGGCCTTCGCGAGATTGAAGGCTCCGAAGAAATTGACATCGAAGAGGTGCTTGGCATCGGCGGTAGTGGTAAACTCGGTTGGTCCGCTTATTCCGAAACCGGCGTTGCTGATGACAACATCGAGGCGTTGCTCGTGTCGAAGAACCTCATTGACGGCATCGATGCAACTTTGCTCATCGGTTACATCGCAGAATATATGGGTGATTCCATCTCCTGTTACGCCGTGGCGTGAGAGGTCATAGACGTGATAGCCTTTCTTTGCAAAAAGAAGAGCAGTGGCTCTGCCGATACCACTGCTACCACCTGATATGATTAGAGTTTTCATCGTTAGAAACTGAAATCCTTTGAAACGCCTTTTAGCATTATCTTACTGATGATATCTACAGCCTCGTCGATGACTGGTTCGGTGTGAGTAGCCATTAATGTTGTGCGCAACAGACATTCGCCTTCGGGGACGGCAGGTGCTATCACGGGGTTGACATATACTCCCTCATTGAACATCTTCTTTCCATACCAAAGGGTGTCGAGGGTTTGATAAGTGAAGATAGGAACGATAGGCGTGGGGGCATCAATAATTTTCACCCCTGCTTCGTGTAGTCCTTTGCGGAAATAGTCTGCTATACTATGCAGATGTTTCACAATACCGGGATTTTGCTGCAAGCGGTGCAGTGCGGCGAGAGCCGTTGCCGTGGAAGCCGGGGTAAGTGAAGCAGAGAAGATAAAAGGTCGGCTCACATGCCTCAGGTAATCTGCGACGGCGTTATTTGTCAGCATACATCCGCCTATTGAGGCAAGCGACTTGGAAAAGGTGAGCATAGTGATATCCACCTTGTCGGTCAGTCCGAAATAAGCTGCGGTACCTCTTCCGCCTTCGCCGAGTACTCCAAAGCCGTGCGCATCGTCCACCATCACTCGTGCCCCGTATTTTTCTGCGAGTGCCACTATTTCGGGTAGGCGGCAAATGTCGCCGCGCATAGAGAAAACGCCATCGGTAACGATAAGGCATCCGGCATCCTCGGGTACTTTTTGCAGTTGTGCTTCGAGGTCTGCCATATCGGAGTGCTTATATCTGAGCATAGTGGCATCGCTCAGTTTGCAGGCATCGTAGATAGAGGCGTGGTTCTCGCGGTCGTTAATGATATAGTCGTGTCTTCCAGTAACGGCGGAGATGATGCCAAGGTTGGTCTGAAAACCGGTTGAGAAGGTGATGGCGGCATCGTAGCCGGTGTATGCTGCCAGCTCTGCTTCTAACTGCAGGTGCAGGTCAAGTGTGCCGTTGAGAAAACGGCTACCTGAGCAGCCCGTGCCGTATTTGCGCATAGCGGCGAGACCTGCCTCAATAACGACGGGGTCTTCCGTAAGACCGAGGTAGTTATTAGAGCCGAGCATAATACGCCGCTTCCCCTCCATATTAACTTCAGGGGCCTGCTTACTCTGCAACTCGTGGAAATAAGGATATATATCTAACTCTCTTACTCGATTAAGAAGTTCGAAGTTGCATTTTTGGAAAAGGTCAATCATAAGGACGATTTACGGATGTACAAAATACGATTTACAATGAGCGAAGGTTGATTTTGGTAAGGAATAAAATACTAACCCGCGAGGTGAACACATTGTTGCACCTCGCGGATTGTGGCAATTATAACACATTAAGTTCTTTGAGCACGGCGGTCGTCTTGCGTACAGCGGCTTCCGAATCTTTCAGTTTTTGAGCCTCTTCCGGAGCAAGATGAATCTCAACGATACGCTCAATACCGTTTCTGCCGATGATACAGGGAACGCCGATAGTGATATCGTGCATACCGTATTCGCCTTCGAGAGCGGCGGAGCAAGGAATCATCTTCTTTTGATCTTTGATGATAGCCTCTGCTACGGACGAGGCGGCGGCTCCCGGAGCCATCCAAGCGGAAGTGCCGAGCAGGCCGGTAAGAGTAGCACCGCCTACCATAGTTGATTTAACTACTTGCTCCAACTCTTCTTTCGTAAGAAACTCGCTAACAGGAATACCTTTGTAGGTAACGTAGGAAGTGAGCGGGATCATAGTTGTATCGCCGTGTCCGCCGATAACGAAGCCGTCAACATCATTAGCGTTGCAGTGCAGAGCCTGCGAGAGGAAGTATTTCAGACGAGCAGAGTCAAGAGCACCGCCCATACCGATAACGCGGTTGCGAGGCAGACCGAGGCTGTGGAGAGCGAGGTATGCCATGGTGTCCATAGGATTGGAAACAACGATAAGGATTGCGTCAGGAGAATATTTGAGGGTGCTGCTCGCTACATTCTTCACGATACCGGCATTAACGCCAATCAGTTCTTCGCGAGTCATACCCGGCTTACGGGGCAGACCTGAGGTAATGATGACCACATCCGAGCCGGCAGTCTGCGAATAATCGTTGGTAACGCCGTTAACAACGGTATCGAAACCCATCAGTTGGGCTGTCTGCATAATATCCATAGCCTTACCCTCGGCAAGACCTTCCTTGATGTCAATAAGGCACACCTCATTGGCTACTTCGTTTACTGCCAATACATTGGCACAAGTGGCACCTACATTTCCGGCACCGACAACGGTAACTTTTGACATATTTATAATTATTTTTAGTTATTAATTCGTTCAAACAAATGTATCTTTGATACATAAAACTTTGCAAAATTACTTCTTTTTTCGTTACCGCGCAAGAATATTTGTGATTTTTTGGACTCGCAAGTGTGTAATTATGCGTTTTTTTGCAAAAAAAAGCGTATTTGTTGTATAGAAAAAAAAAATGTTGTATCTTTGCACATACTAACCATCGGGCTTTACAGCCTTTTGCATTATGGATAAATCCGACTTGTATAATCGTCTTTTTCATTCAGAGAAAACAATCTATCCCGCACTTGCTGCTATGTCAAGTTATGTGGTTGAGAGTTCAATGCTTTTGACTGACATGATTTCGCAAGACTCCGACCATCATCGTCAAGAAGACACATATGACCGCATCAAGATGCTCGAATCGGAGTGCGATGTGCTCGCAACTGAGATTTTTGATCGTCTTAATGTAACATGGTTTTCTCCCCTTCCGAAGCAAGATATTCATGCCTTGTGTGATTCGCTTGATGATGTGATAGATAACATCAATGTTTCTGCAAAGCGAATGATGCTTTATAATCCTCGCACTATGGGCAATCAGACGATGCACATGGCAGAGATTGTGATTGAGTGTACGAAGTTGATTCAGAAGATTTTTAACGATTTGAATATCTTAAAACGCGAGCCGGGTAGGGCACTGGAAATATGCAATCGTATTCACGAGTTGGAGCATGAGGGGGACGATGTATATGGCTCTTTTGTACAGGAGTTGTTCGAGTCAGATACGGAGGCGTTAGAGGTTATAAAAATCAAAGAGATAATGTCCTCTCTTGAGTCAGCAACCGATTGTGCCAACAAAGTGGGCAAGACTCTAAAATCTATTTTGGTTAAGAAAAAATAAGGCAGTGAAGCAGAAAGAAACAGATAGCAAAAAGTCAGATAAGAAAATCCGAAAGCGTTTCTCGCAAACCAATTTCGGGTTTATGATTATATCATGTGTGGCAGCATTGGCGGTAGTGGTGTTGCTTGTGTTAGGCACGCTGTTTTGGTTGGACAGCTACACCCGCCATGGTGAAGAGTATGATGTGCCTGATATAGTGGGTATGTATATTGATGAGGCAGAGATGATTGTGGCGCAACAGGGGATGCGTGTGCAAGTTATCGATTCTACTTATTCTCGCCGCGTCCCGCTCGGATCGATAGTTGATCAAAGTCCTAAGGCTGAATCAAAGGCGAAAGAAGGTAGGGCTATATATGTTATTGTAAATGCAAAGTCGGTGAGGACTGTGCCGGTGCCTAATCTAAGGGATGTGTCATATCGGCAGGCGGAGGCTAATTTACAATCGTTAGGATTTGAGGTTGGGGAAATAGAATATGAACCGTCGGTATATAAAGATCTTGTGCTTGACATAAAGCACGATGGGGAGGTAGTGGAGCCCGGTACAAGAGTACAGGAGGGAGAACTGCTCACTCTCGTTGTCGGCTTCGGACAGGGAACAGAACAGGTCAAAATTCCCGATTTGATCGGAAAAACGAAGTCAGACGCCCGCATTACCTTATTGCGGAACAGACTTATTCTCGGCTCTATTGATTATGATGTAGAGAGGACGGCGGAAAACGATTCACTATTTGTGGTATATGAGCAGTCTCCTCGTGCAGAACAAGACATACTGGAAGGTTCAAGAGTGGATATTAAGATGACCACTTCGCTTGAGAAAGCTGCCACAGCAGCCACTCACCATGACGAGGAAGAATTTTTCTGATGGATTACATAGAACAGACAGACGAACTCTACGAGCGCTGGAGTCTTCAAGCAGACCTCGGTCAAGCCCCCTTGCGTGTAGATAAGTTTGTGTTTGAGCACATGGGCGGTACTTCTCGTACTCGTATTCAGAAGGCAGCCGACGAGGGGCAGATATGGGTAAACGGGAAGGCAGTACCCGCCGGTTATAAAGTGAAAGCGCAGGATGTAGTGCAGGTTATGCTTGACCATGAGCCTGTTGATTACACTATTGAGCCTGAGGATATACCTATAGAGGTAGTATATGAGGACGAGTATCTTCTTGTCGTCAATAAGCCGGCGGGAATGGTTGTGCACCCCGGGTGTGGCAATTATAACGGCACCTTGCTGAACGCCGTTGCTTATCATCTTAAAGACAGCACCCCTTCTTTTGATGCTAATAGTCCGGATATGGGACTTGTCCATCGTATCGATAAGGATACGAGCGGACTGCTTCTTATTGCAAAGACATCGGAGGCGAAGACTAATCTGTCGTTTCAATTCTTCCATCACACAACTCGCCGCACCTACAATGCTCTTGTGTGGGGCAACTTCTCTGAGAATGATGGCACAATTGAGGGTGCTTTGGGTCGCGAGACGCGTGACCGTACCGTCTATCGCGTCTGGGACTTGGAAGATAATCCGCATGCAAAAGAGGCGATAACGCATTACCGCGTGTTGGAAAGGTATCCGTATTGTACCTTAGTGGAGTGCATATTAGAAACGGGCAGGACGCATCAGATAAGAGTGCACATGAAGCATATAGGGCACCCGCTTTTTTGCGATGAAAAATACGGAGGAAAGGAAGTCTTGAGAGGATTACCAACGCAAAAATACCATGCTTTTGTGCAGAATTGTTTTGCTCTTTGTCCTCGTCAGGTTTTGCATGCCTGCACTCTCGGTTTTCGCCATCCCGTGACGGGTGAAGAGATGGATTTTACCGCCCCGTGGCCGGCAGATTTTAGCAATGTAATAGAAAAATGGAGACATTATGAACCGAATACTTTGGGCTGACGATGAGATAGACCTTCTCAAACCATATATCATTTATCTTGAAGAGAAAGGTTATGAGGTGCTGACTGTTAATAACGGTGAGGACGCTGTGGATATGTGCCAGAGAGAGGCGGTGGATATTGTTTTCCTTGACGAAAATATGCCCGGTTTGAGTGGTTTGGAGACGCTGGTGGATATTAAGCAGAGGCATCCCGCTTTGCCCGTTGTTATGATAACAAAATCAGAGGAGGAGAATCTAATGAATCAGGCAATAGGTGAGCAGATTGCCGATTATCTGATCAAGCCCGTCAACCCATCGCAGATTCTGCTATGTCTGAAAAAGCATATTCATAAGAAAGCCATCATTGAGGAACACGCTAATACGGGTTATCGAGAGGAGTTCTCTGACATAGGTTGGATGATTACTTCCGCTACTACTCTTGCGGAGTGGCAGGCAGTGCAGAGGACGCTGACAAAATGGGAGATGCAATTAGACGATGCCGGTAGCAATATGCGGGAGATGCTACAGATGCAGAGGAAGGAGGCTAATAAGGCATTTGCGAAGTTTATTCAGAAGAATTATCTCTCGTGGCTTCAGAGACGTAGTCTGTCTTTAAATAGCATTTTTACGGCAGTGCAAAAATCAGAGGGGCAGGATGATGTGCTGCTTTCGCCGGATATTTTTAAGAAGAAAGTCTTTCCGTTGCTCGATGAGGGCGATAAGGTGTGCCTTGTGGTGATAGACAATTTTCGCTACGACCAGTGGAAGACTATAGAACCGCTTGTTTCAGAGTTTTTTACGGTTCGCGAAGATGAGATATGCACTTCTATCTTGCCGACTGCAACGCAGTATGCCCGTAACGCTATTTTTTCGGGTCTGTTACCTGCACAGATACAGGAGATGTTTCCGCAGTACTGGGTAGAGGAAGGAGATGATGATGGTAAGAATATATACGAGGAACAACTGCTGCAAACATTGATAAAACGCTATCGTCGCAAAGAAGAGCCGGAATATTACAAGGTGTTGGATTCCGACTTTTTTGAGAGGGTGATAAGCAAGATATCGAGTCATAAGAACTCGTTGTCGGTGGTGGTTATCAATTTTATTGACATGCTTTCTCACAGCCGTACGGAGAGCAAGATGATGCGAGAGTTATGCTCAGATGAGTCGGCGTACCGCTCTCTTACGCTTTCGTGGTTTCAACATTCGCCTACCCGGCGCTTTTTCGAGTGTCTGTCGAAGTTAGGATATAAAGTGGTATTGACTACGGATCACGGTACGGTGCGAGTAGAGACTCCCGTATTAGTGTTGGGTGATAAGAACACCAATACTAATCTTAGATATAAGGTCGGGAAAGCACTTTCGTGCAAGTCAAAAGATGTGTTCCTGATGGAGCATCCAAAGCAGTACGGACTAACTTCGCCGAACCTCTCTTCTACATATCTTTATGCTACGGCAAATGACTTCTTCGGTTATCCGAATAACTTCAACTATTACGCCCAATATTATACCAACACTTTCCAGCACGGCGGTATCTCGTTGGAGGAGATGCTTATTCCGCTCATAACTCTTGACCCGAAATGAGC
This sequence comes from uncultured Bacteroidales bacterium, assembly GCA_937885465.1. Taxonomy (GTDB): domain Bacteria; phylum Bacteroidota; class Bacteroidia; order Bacteroidales; family Paludibacteraceae; genus Colicola. The sequence continues at coordinate 34,201 of CAKZZM010000003.1, read as the reverse complement.
AAGACGCTTGCAATAGTGCTGCATAATGTCCGTGCATCGGAGAAAGTGTCGATAGTGCACCTTCTGACGCGAGAATACGGGCGGAAGGCTTATTATGTATATGGGGGAAAAAGAAAGGGTAAGGCGGTGTTGTTCACACCTCTCGCACTGTTGGAGATTGACGACAAGCATAAGCCGAATAGAGAAACAGGTACACTGCAAGATTTCTCGCTTACCTATATTCCGCAAAGCATCACAACTGATATCCGACGTACAACAATCGCCCTATTCATCGCAGAAATACTATATCGAACGATAACTCAACCGGAAACGGATATTCAACTTTTTGATTTCGTAAAGGATACAGTTATACGTCTCGATACCGCACTTGTACCCGAAAACACTCATATTGCTTTTCTAATTGATTATATAGCCCTGCTTGGTTTTGCAATAGATAGAGAGTCAGCGGATAATGCAGGTTTGGTCAGGAGTATCGAGAAACAGAATTGCTCGAGGCAGGAGAGGCAGACGCAGTTAGACGAATTGATGCAGTATTACAGCAGACATATACCGAATTTTGTGATTCCTAAATCATTAGATGTGCTGAAGCAGGTGTTTGATTGATTAAATGTCACAGCCGAAACACATATTACGCAAGACCTTCAATGCGGTTCTTATCATAGGGGCGTATGCCTTTTTAGCATATACTCTTCTCACTTTTGACGATTATCCGTCTCTGTTTGCGCATTTTCGTTCAGCGGGTTTATTTGAGTGGGGTTGTCTCTTGTTTGCTCTTTGTCTTGTTCCCATCAATATCCTTTGTGAGGCGTGGAAATGGCGTTATCTGCTTCATGACCTTGCTCCGATGGATATTGTTGAGGCTCAGCGTCAGGTGTATCTTGGTGTTGTAGGTGCTTTCTTTACCCCCGAGCGTCTTGGCGATTATCCTACACGTGTTACCCGCATAGAGGATAAGAACGTATGGCTTCCTGCTATAGCATTGGGATTTATAGGTTCGATGTCGCTTTCAACAGTCAATATTCTTGGTGGTACACTGTCGCTTCTGTTTAGCGGCATAACGATAGGCGGGGTCAGTCGCAGTACGGCGTTTACTTTGGCGGCGGCATTACTTCTTTTCTTCCTCGTTTGCATATTCCTTTTACCGCATTTGTCGGGACGGTTGCTCGTGTGGTATGATAAGCGTCATTCGAACGATAAAAATATCGATGCAATCGGTGATAAACCTTCTTATATCCGCAGTATGTTAGAGGCTTTGACACATTTTAAGCCTCGCCAGTTTCCGACTCTTGTAGGAATGTCGTTGTGTAGGTATTTAGTATATGCCACTCAACTCGTATGTGCATTAGTGTTCTGCGGTATAGAGTTAGAACCGAAGATGCTGCTTGTTATAGTGCCGATTCATTATTTCTTTGTTACTTTGATGCCGAGTGTTCCCGCTGCCGATGCTGCGGTAAGGGGAAGTGTAGGGGCATTGGTTTTTTCGTACTTCACGCCAAATACTGCGGGTGTGGCGATAGCCGCTATTTTGCTTTGGCTGCTCAACAGTATGATACCTATGTTTATCGGCACTTTTATGCGGAAAAAATGAACAATAATGATTTTATGCTTGCGTAATTCAGTGATATTTTATAACTTTGCGAGAATAATATAAAATAATTTAATACACAATACCATGAACCTATCTTTTCAACTTAACTATCGTGCTGCATGGGGCGAGACCTTATGCGTTATTGAGTGTAGCGACAGCGGTCTCGGATGGAGTGAGTCGCAGCCGCTTTGTATGACCTGCCACGGGGGCGATTTTTGGGAAGTAACAGTTCCTGTGGGTAATTTTACAGGTGAGTTAGCATATAGATATGCCCTTCGTCATAAAGACGGTTCGTTTGTTTACGAGAAGGGCAAAGAGAGAAGAGTGATACTGACAGAGGGTGATTCGATTGCAATCATGCGTGATTCATGGCAGGCTCCGAATCTTGACCTTACTTTCTCATCTGCTGCTTTTATGGATGCTCTATTCCGTCGCGTGAAGCCGTCTCGCAGAAAAGCACCTAAGGGTAATGTGCGTTTTTCTGCATATATCCCGCAGGTGTTGCCGACGCAAGGTGTGGCGATTATAGGTAATGTACCCGAACTTGGCGAGTGGGACCCTGACCGCAAGGTTGTTTTGTCAGATAACACCTTTCCCGTGTGGAAAGCCGATGTAGAGATAAAGGGTGCTTCGGATATTGAATATAAGTATGTTATCTATGAACTTGCTTCAGGTGACCTTGTAGATACCGAGCATGGTGAGAACCGCCATGTATGGGGTATAATGAAGGATGTGGTGATAATGCAAAATGACCGTGCCTTCCGTCATAATCGTGCAAAATGGAGAGGCGCGGGCGTGGCAGTACCTGTGTTCTCACTCAGGTCGGCAAGCGACTTCGGTATAGGTGAGTTCCTCGATTTGAAACTGCTTGCAGACTGGGCAGTGGCAACGGGACAGAAGATGATACAGACACTTCCTATCAACGACACAACGCTCACGCATACCAACTATGATTCGTATCCGTATAATGCAGTGTCAGTGTTCGCTTTACATCCTATTTATATCAATATTGAGCGAATGGGCAAACTGACGCCTGAGATGAAAAAGTCTTACAAGGCAAAGCAGAAACAACTGAACAACTTGCAGTTTGCTGATTATCAGAATGTGTATAACGAAAAAAGCAAATATTTCAAGGCACTCTTCGAGGCTGACGGTAAGGCTCTATTCAAAACCAAGGAATACAAGAATTTCTTTAAGAAGAATGAGGAATGGTTAGAACCTTATGCAGCGTTTATGTCGAAGCGCGATGCAGAGCCGAAAGAGTATTATTTCTTCTTGCAGTATCATGCTGACTTGCAATTATCTGAGGCAGTGGCGTACGCGCACAGTGTTGGTGTTGCGATGAAGGGCGATATTCCTATCGGTATCTCTCCTGATTCGGTTGATGCTTACACTAATCCAGAGATCTTCAATCTCAATGCCTCCGCCGGAGCTCCGCCGGATGACTTCTCTATATCAGGTCAGAACTGGGGCTTCCCTACTTATAACTGGGAGGAGATGGCGAAGGATAATTATCGCTGGTGGAGACGCCGTTTCCTGAAGATGCAAGATTATTTCGATGCTTACCGAATTGATCATATTCTCGGTTTCTTCCGTATATGGCAGATGCCGAAGACCGCCGTTTGGGGACTATGCGGACATTTCTCGCCCGCTATGCCGTATTCGATGCAAGACCTTTGGAATATGGGAGTGCAGACCGATCGCGATCGTCTTGTAAAGCCGTATATCCGTGCTCATTTCTTAGGCGATGTATTCGGATATGATACAGAGTATGCGAAGGAGCATTTCCTTAACACCAATGACGGAAATATATTCTGGTTTAAAGATGAGTTCAACACTCAGAAAAAGGTGGAAGAATATTTTGCGCGTCTTAGCGATGCAAAAAATAATAAGGACGCTATGAAACCTGAGCAGTTGGAGAATATTAAGCAAGGACTTATGTATCTGCACTGCGAGGTTATGTTCGTTGAAGATCAGCGCAATCCTGAGCTGCTTCATCCTCGTATTGCTCTTTATCAGAGCCACTCTTATACAGACCTGCCCGATGAGCAGAAAGGTGTGATGATGAATATTCACAATGACTATTTCTATCGTCGTCACAACGATTTCTGGTATAATTCAGCGATGAGCAAATTACCTGCTCTGATAGGTGCTACCAATATGCTTGTATGCGGTGAGGACCTTGGTATGGTGCCTGATTGTGTGCCTGCCGTTATGCATGAGTTGCAGATTCTCTCTCTTGAGATACAGCGTATGCCGAAAAATCCGAAGGTTAGTTTCGCTCATCCTGCCGATGCTCCTTATCTGTCAGTTTGCACAACGGGTACTCACGATACTAATCCGCTTCGCGCATGGTGGAGAGAGGATCGCGCAGTGACGCAGCGTTTCTATAGCGAGCAGATGGGCTGGTGGGGCGATGCGCCCGAAGATATGTCGCCGGAGATTGCTGAGTTTATTGTTAATCAGCACATGTATTCGCCTGCGATGTGGGTAATTCTGCCGCTGCAAGATTGGCTTGCTATAGATAGCAAGGTGCGCATTGATGATCCGGAGGCAGAGCGCATAAATATTCCTTCTAATCCGAGGCATTTCTGGAAATATCGCATGCATCTTACCTTAGAGAAACTGCTCAAAGAAGATCTGTTTAACCGCCATGTACGCTCGCTTACTGCTCGCAGAACGAGATAAAGAAATGAGATGTTGCGGACAAAACACTACCGCTATCACTGTTAGGAACAAGAAATTAGAAATTATAAATTAGAAAATGAACAACAAACCTATTTGCAATTTATTCAACACTCGGCGCGTGCGCCGAGTTGTTGCGGTTTATGCCGCTCTTTTGTGCAGCACCTTACTTTTTGCCGCAGATCGTGCCCACACACTGAAGGTTTATAACTGGGCGGATTACATCGATATGGAGAATGTTCTTAACACTTTCCCCGAATGGTATAAAGAGCAGACGGGAGAGACGGTAGAGATTATTTATCAGACCTTTGACATCAACGAGTCGATGCTGACAGAGATTGAGGTCGGCAAAGAAGATTACGATGTTGTTTGTCCGTCAGAGTATATTATTGAAAGGATGCTTCGTCAAAATCTATTGCAGAAGATTCAGAAAGAATTGATACCTGACGATATTAATTATTTTGATAATGTTGCGCCCTTTGCTATTGATAAATTTCAGCAGATGGCGCCGGAAGGAGTATCTGCTGCGGATTATACGGTAGGCTATATGTGGGGAACAACAGGTTGGCTCTATAATAGTGCTTTCGTCAGTGTTGACGATTTGCATAGTTGGGGTGCTCTGACCGACCCGAAGTTCAAAGGTCGTATTTTCGTGAAAGATGCTTTCCGCGATATTTACTCGGTGCTTGTGTTGTATGCCTACCGAGAGGAGATAGCAGCCGGTGAGGTGACCCGCGATGAGTTAGTGCGTTATATAACGCCCGAAAGGATTGCTCGAGTAGAGGCAGTGCTGACCGAGGCGAAGGATAATATAGCGGGCTGGGAAGTGGATTTTGGAAAGGAAGAGATGACGAAGGGCAAGACTTGGCTTAATCTGAGTTGGTCAGGTGATGCTGCGTGGGCTATTGAGGAGGCAAAGGAGGTGGGCGTTAACCTTGAGTATGTTATTCCGGAAGAAGGCTCTAATGTATGGTTTGATGGTTGGGTTATACCTATTTATGCTCAAAATACCAAGGCCGCCACATTCTTCATTGACTATATGTGTAAGCCGGAGAATGCTATCTATAACATGGAGGAGATAGGTTATGTGTCGGTTATAGCAACGCCTGAGATTCTTGAGTGGGCTAATGATGAAGAAGAATGGGAAGAGACGATAGATGCCGCTTATTTCTTCGGCGAAGGAGCAGAGGCTGTTCACTTGAATCCTGTATATTATCCCGACGGGGCAATAATTAAGAAGTGTGCTCTGATGCACGATGCAGCAGATCAGACCGAGGCGCTTATCTCTATGTGGAATAGGGTGAAAGGTGATAATATGTCAATGGGAATAATAATATTCTTGTGCGTGGTTATAGTTGCCGCAGTGGCGTATTTCGTTGTATCAAAGAATAATAATCGTCGTCCGAGTAAGAAGAGAAGAAGATAAATGAATGTGCGAAGGACTGCTTTCGCTAATGTACTGCTTCGCCAAGTGCGAAGTAAGTGCAAGGGAGAAATAATGTGATATCAAAATAGTGATGAAAAGGCTGTATTCAGTAATAGCGGTTGTGGTGATGAGCATGTGTGCTTTTGGTCAGCAATCAGCGGTGTATGCTTCCGGCGATATGCCGTTGACTGAGGGCATACGCCTTTACCATGCCGGACATTTTGCCGCCTCGCAGCGCGTACTGCAAGATTTCCTTGAAGAGGAAGGAATAAGTGAGCATGAGCGGGATGAGGCAGAGTTTTTCTTTGTTGCCAATGCTTTCGAGTTGCGACAGAAGAATGCTAATAAGCAGGTAAAAGAGTATATAAAAGAGCATACGTACTCGCCTTATCTTTCAGAGTTGCATTTTATGCAGGGCGTGCTTGCTGCGGAGCGTAAGCGTTTTCGTCAAGCGCAGAAGGAGTTAGATCAGGCGCAGTCTAAAGATCTATTCCGGCAGCATGTTGATGCCTGCCTTTTCTATAAGGGTTATTCATTCTTACATCTGCAAGAGCCGCGTTCGGCACTGACCTTCTTTAATATGCTTCACGGCAAAGAGGAAAGTCTTTATTATTTGCAATCACGCTATTATTATGCCTATTGTCAGTACTCGCTCGGCAATTATATTAAAGCACTTCCCGATTTCCTTTTTGCGGAGCAGACGAGTCAGTACAAGAGTATTGCTCCTTATTATATAGTGCAGATTTTCTATGCTCAGCAGCAGTATGAAGATGCTCGTCAGAGGGCAGAAGAGTTGCTGCAAGAATATCCCGCTAATGATAACAACTGCGAGCTATATCGCATACTTGGCGAGATTTATTATCATCAAGGCGACTATCAGAAGACTATTGACTATCTCAAAAAATACAGCAATACTGCAGATAAGCAGAATATAACTCTTGTGAGGGAAGACCTATATATGCTCGGTATGAGTTGTTATGAGTTAGAGAACTATGCAGATGCCAAGGAATATCTTAAAAAAGTAAAACTTGAGAATGATTCCCTCTCTCAGTCAACGCAGTATCATCTCGCCAATGCTATTGTTAAGACGATAACGGATGATAATCGTTCTGTTTCGCTCACTCAGGCGAAAGTTTATTACGCGGCAGCGATGCGTATGCCTTATTCGGCAAAGTTGAAGGAAGAGTCGATGTATAACTATGCTCTCACCACATACCAGTCGTCAACTGCATTAGGAGAATCGGTAACTGCCTTTATGGATTTCTTGAAGGCGTATCCTAAGTCGCAGCATAGGTCGGATGTATATTCTCTTCTTTCCGATGCTTTTATGACCACAAAGAATTATGGTGCGGCACTTGATGCTCTTGCGAAAATTGACAATCCTGACAAGAAGATGCTTGAAACGATGCAATATCTGCGCTACCAGCTCGGATATGATGCGTTTATGCAGAGTAAGCATGCCAACGCCATTACTTATTTTGATGCCGTTCTGTCTAACAGTTCTGATGTGCGACTTGTTTCGTCCAAGGATAATCGCACATACAAGACCGAAGCATTGTTCTTGAAGGCGGAGTCAGAGTTCCGCTTGCAACAATATGCTTCTGCTGCCTCCACGATGGCAGATTTTCAGGCGCAGCCAAATGCGGGGCAGAGTAAGAATTATGAGGTAGCGCAGTATCTTGAAGGGTATATTCATTTTCAGCAGAAAGATTATAAGAAAGCTGAGCAATCGTTCCTCGGCTTCTTGCAGGTTGCGGATAAACGTGAGGCGACATACGCCGATGCTCTCAACCGCATCGGCGACTGCTATTTCTCTCAACGCGATTTCGTCAAGGCGGAGAGTTATTATGCGCAGGTTATTGCGATAGGGGCTTCCGGTGCCGATTACGCCACTTTCCAGAGAGGTTATGCCTTAGGTCTGCTGAAGCGGTACAGTGATAAGATTTCCACCTTGGAGCGTTTGGTATCGCAGTACCCTCGTAGTGACTACGCGGACGATGGTTTGTATGAGATAGCGAGGGCGGAGTTGCAGCGCGAGGATAATAATGCCGCCATAGCAGCATACGACCGATTACTCTCTACCTATCCCAATTCTAATATGGCACGCAAGGCTGCGGTGGAGAAAGGTATGATATTCTACAATATGCGCAAATACAGCGAAGCCGAGGCTGCATATAAGCAAGTCATTAAGAACTACCCGTCAACGGAGGAGGCTTATACTGCCTTGGAAGGGTTAGAGGCTTGCTATGTTGAGACGAATAGAGTGGCGGAATATCTTGCCTATACCAAGACCTTAGGTAGAATCAATATGAAGACTTCTTCGAATAAAGAAGATTCGCTCACTTATATAGCGGCAGAGTTGCAGTATATGCAAGGTAATTATGAGGAAGCGGCGAAAGGGTTGCGCCATTATCTTGATAATTATTGCGACGGCGGCAGATATTGTACGGCGGCACAGTATTTCTGTGCAGATGCCTATTATCAGGCAGGCAAGAAAGACGCTGCGTTGTTAGAGTTCAAGACTTTATGTGGTATGAAGGGTAATCCGTATATGGAAACGTCTCTTATGCGTGCTGCTGAACTGACCTACGACAGAGAGGAGTATGTGGAGTCGCAGAAGTATTTCCGCTTGTTGCTGCAGCAGGCATCGGAGTCAAGAACTACGGATATAGCCCGTTTAGGTATTTTGCGTTGCAGTTATCTGCTTGGTGATAATATGTCTGTGATTGAGATAGCTGAAGAACTGATATCAGAGCCGACCACGACTTCCGAAACGCGCAATGAGGCGTTATATAACAGAGGTAAAGCCTATTTTGCACAGGGGCAATATCTAAAAGCCATAGCCGATTTCCGTCCGTTGGCAGAGGAAACGCGGACGGCGGTTGGGGCAGAGGCGAAATATTTGATTGCTGAGGCACTATTCCAGCAGGGCGATTTGAAAGAGTCGGAAGACGAGATAATGTCGTTTGCTCAGATGAATACATCGCAGCAGTATTGGCTCGCCAAAGCATTCGTCTTGCTTTCAGATATATATGTAAAGCAGGGTGATGATTTCCAAGCAGAGCAGTATCTGCTCTCTTTGCAGGCGAACTATAAGGTGCAGGATGATATAGCACCGGCTATAGAGGAGCGGTTGCAACTTATTAGTGACCGTGAGAAAGAGAGATTGGAAGCAGATGGCAATGTGGGAGGCGTGCAGGCTGCCCCTGCCGTTAGCCGCGTTGATGACGAAGAGGAGGAAGAAGAAGATGAAGACTGAGTGATTGCTTAAGTAGAAAGTAGAAAGTTAAAAGTCGAAAGTAGAAAGTAGAAAGTTAAACCTCTCATTTTTTATTTTTCATTTTTCAAGATGCGTAAGAAGATAATATATATAGTAGTATTTTTCGCACTGCCTTGTGCGGTGGTTTTTGCCCAAGATAATACGGCACCGGAGTCTAACGTAGCGACAGGCACCATGACAGATAGCGTTTCGGCGGTATCTGATGTAGGAGTGTCAAGCGATACAGAAAGTGCTGTCGTTGCCGATAAAGAGGCAGAGGTGGAGAGAACGGTATATGTGGAGCGCGAGTTTCAGCCTGTTATTCAAGCGGCGGGAAAGATTGCGGTGAAGCCGGGTGTGTATGAACCGCAGATAGTATTGCGCAAGCCTGAGTATTCAAATTTCACCTCGCCGTTAGAGATGGATTATAATGTGCGCAAGATCAGTTTCTCCACGCTTAATTTTCGTCATTCTGAACCGCTGCATGGTTTTATGAAGGCAGGTGTAGGACATGCTAACAGTTTGTTCTCCTTTAACTATCGTGTTACAGATTCGCAAATGCAGCAGAAAGAGAAGTCTTCTTCTAATGATCTTATTCTTGATTTGCATGCTGATCACCTCGCTCAATGGGGGCTGAAGGCAAGGTCTATTTCTTCGGTAGGGTTCGACTTCGCGAAGCAGTTGTCTTCGGCGGTTATCTTCTTTGGTGCCGATGGCGGAAACGACTTTTTCAGTCGATATGGTATGTACTACAACACCTCTACCTGCGATTATAGCGTCAAAAAACTGAAAGATATGGCAGCCGCAGATAAGCAGTCGCTTTGGACGGTGGATACCCGTATAGGTGTTAAGAGTTTGCCTAATGCGGATATTGATTATAGTGTTCAGACCGGTTATGAGGCATTTATTGCTCCTAATGAGGCAGTGGAGCACCAGATACACACGCAGGGCAACTTCGATTGGAGCAGCAACTTCCATCATGTCGGAATAGAGGCGGATATTCAGAATCGTTTTTACTCATCTGATTCGCTTCACACGGCTAATAATCACCGCATACATCTCGAGCCGTATTATTCGTATATAGGTAGTCGCATAAGAGCGCATGCAGGAGTCAATTTGGATTTCTCTGCCGGCAGAGGCAGGGTTGCGGGCATATCGCCAAATGTGCGTTTTGAAGCCGACCTGACGCAAAACTGGCTCGCGGTATATGCTAATGTCACGGGGCAATATGAGGCGAATGGTGCAAGAGGTGAGTTCAGGGAGAATATCTATCGCTCGCTCAACTGTCTGTATGAAGACAAACTATCGGGCGAATACACCCCTGTGAATGCTACAGTCGGCTTTAAGATACGCCCGTATGCAACGCTGCTTATAGATTTACACGCAGGTTACAAGTTGACGCTCGATAGGCACGCTAATGTGTTTAGCCAAGAAGTGTTCGGACAGTATGAGCACGAATTACAAAACACATCTTCATGGAAGATTGGTGCGGATATAGGTTATCATTGGCGTGATATTGTGGAACTTAATGTCAGCGGAAATTATTATATCAACAAGGCTCTTACTTCGCTTGGCGGTCTTGCAGATGTGGTGTTTGACCTGCCTCAATGGGATTTACGAGCGAGAGTGGATGTGAATATAAACAGGAAATGGGCTGTTTATTCAGATAACCTGTTTGTGGGTAGGCGTATGGCGTGCGTTTATGACCTTCAGGCGGCATCTTATTCGGCTCAAGACCTCAGACCGATGATTGATCTTAATCTTGGCGTACAGTATAATGTCAACCGTTGGTTGTCGGTTTATGCGCAACTGAATAACTACCTTGCTTGGACGGAGAGTTTGTCCTATCAGGTATTCTATGGCTACGAGGCAGCCCGTGCTAACTGTATGATAGGTCTTAGTTGGAGTTTTTAATCTTCGCTGAAATGGACTAAGACGCGGCGGTAAGAGTTGAAGATTTTGGATTTTGACACAAACCCCAAGTAGCGTCGTTGTTCGTCGGTTACCGGAAGATTCCATGCTCCTGTATCTTCAAAAATAGTCATCACTTCTTCCATTGACATATCGTACCGCAGGATAGCGGCGGGGGATGTCATTAGTTGAGAGACGCGAAAACGCTTGTATAGACGAGGTTGGAACATTATGTTTCTGACCTCGTCAAGTAGTAATATGCCAAGCAGTTTTCCTTCTGCATCGATAACCGGGAATATGTTTCTCTTCGATAGTGCAATAATCTTACATAGTTCACCGAGCGTCATGTCGGGCGAGAGAGTGGTGAGGTCTGTTTCAAGCACATTATCCATCTTCAGCAGTGTGAGAACGGAGCGATCCTTATTATGGGTGAGCAGTTCTCCTTTCTGCGCCAGCCGCATAGCGTAGAGCGAGTGGGGTTCGAAGATGCGAATAACAATATAAGCCGTTACGCTAACGGTCATGAGGGGGATGAGAAGATGATATCCGCCCGTCAGTTCGGCTATAAGGAAGATGCCCGTGAGCGGCGCGTGCATCACGCCTGACATCAATCCTGCCATTCCGACTAAGGCGAAGTTGTTTTCTTGTATCTCAAAGCCAATCAAGTTCATTGTTCTTGCCAAGACGAAGCCTGTTAGGCAACCAACGAAGAGTGAAGGTGCGAATATACCGCCAACACCACCTCCTCCGTTAGTGGCAACAGATGCCACAATCTTGAGTAAGATAATAAGTATAAGATAGAGAATTATTATTCCCGAACCGTTTCCGAGAGCTGCAAAAGGCGAGCCTGACAGTGAGGAAAGAGAGTTGCCGTTGATAATCTCTGTTATAACCTCGTACCCTTCGCCGTACAGAGGGGGAAAGATAAAGATAAGCAGTGATAGGGTAAGACCGCCAATCACTACTTTCAGTCGCGGGTCTTTAACTCGATTTTTGAAAGTCTGTTCAAGAAAATTCATACCTCTCGTGAAGTATAGTGATACTAAACCGCACACTACGCCGAGAATGAGATATACAGGCAATTTACCTATTGTAAACGCTTCGTATTGTGATAGTTCAAAGAGAGGAGTTGAGCCGGAGAATATATAAGATAGCGTGGTTGCGGTAACGGAGGCGATGAGCAAAGGTGCCACAGAGGTCATTGTGAGGTCGATGAGCAGAACCTCGAGAGTAAAAACGAGTCCGGCAATGGGGGCCTTGAATATTCCGCCGATAGCACCGGCGGCACCACAGGCAATCATCAGCATCATTGTCCGCTGGTTAAGCCGAAAAGCCTTAGCGAGGTTGGAACCTATTGCGGCACCGGTGAGAACGATAGGAGCCTCTGCACCTACAGAGCCGCCGAAACCGATAGTCAGTGCTGAACCAACGACCGACGACCACATATTATGTGCCTTGATGATGGATTTACGCTGAGAGATGGCATACAATATCTTTGTTATACCATGGCTGATATCGTCTTTTACTATATAGCGAACAAAGGCGGCAGAAAGAGCGATGCCTATCATTGGCGTTATAAGATACCAAAAGCGATATTCGCCACGAATGAGAACTTGCTCTACAAATAACCTGATAAGTGATATAAAAGTTTTGAGGACAAACGAGGCGATGGCAGTTGCTACACCGACTACAAAACTGAGAAGCAGCACTAACTGCTTCTCCGATATATGCGCTTCGCGCCAGCGTATAAGTTTATCAAGATTCAATCTCTTATTATTTTTACCTCGTTAGTTATTTCGAGTTTGATTATTGAAGAAGGTTTGTGCGGTGTGTTGTCGTCTTGTCTGTATTTTACGACATAGTCGGCACTACCGATTATCTGTTCATCAATATCGCTGAAGAAACGTGGTGTTGGTTGTCCTGCTATATTTGCAGAGGTAGATACTATCGGTGCGTTAAGCCGCTCGCAAAGTTTTTGGCAGAAAGGGTCGGAAGTAACTCTTATCCCTATTGACCCGTCTTCTGCAATAAGTGATGATGCGAGGTTGCGGGCATCGGGGTATATTATTGTTAATGGTTTGGTCGTAAGTTCTATTAAGTCCCACGCCATCGAAGGCATCTCTTTTACGAATCGGGTTATTCTTGCTGCTGAATCTATAAGGCAGAGCATTGCTTTTGCGTCTGCTCTTTTTTTGATTTCGAATAAATGTTTTACCGCTTCATCCTGACGAGCGTCGCAGCCTAAGCCCCAGACGGTGTCGGTCGGGTAGAGGATAATGCCGCCGCGTTTAAGTGTCATTTCAGCCGCGTTTAAATCGTCTAAATCGTAGTCCCTTTTTACGTGGCGCAAGCAGTCTGTTTGTCCTTCGTTCGGTGTTTTTATTTGTTTCTTATTCGCCATTCGTTAGGGTAGAGGTTATTACAGTGGTTGCCCACATTCTTTGCGAATCCGAGCGGACAATCTTGGTAGGTTAGTAGCAGAGTGCCAAATGGCAAATTATGCAGAGGCAAGGCTTCCGAGCGGAGGTAGTCAATGGCTTGCTCAAGAGTGAGAGGGACGCAAGGAAACACTTCTTTGCGAAAATCTTTAAGCATAGAAAGGCTATGCTGCGGTGCCATGAATTTTCCGCGAACCTCGCCAATGCCAAAACCTGTGGAAACACAAGTGAAATGCTGAGATAAATAATCGATAAAAAGTTGGTACTTCGTCGGATAAGCATCAGCAAAACGTTCGTTGAGCCGTATGTGCCATTTGTCCGGCGTTTGCAGCCACGACCGCATCAGCGGGATAAACTCCTTATTGCCGGTTTGCTTGAATGACGATTTTTTCTGTTTGGCGGTAAAAGGCGTATATGGAGCATCGTGTTTGCGTAATACGCATATATAAAAGCCTTCACCTCTTGTCAGGTGCGGATAGAAATGCAGTCCGGCTTCTGTTTCCTTTATGCCCCATTCGCTATCATAGTCAATATTCACGATATCTGCACCTAATTCATCGCGTATGAAAGCGGCATTATCTTCATTCTCTTGCCGGTTGTAGGTGCAGGTTGAGTATATCAGCAGTCCTCCCGGTTTGAGTGCAGGCCATGCGTGGCGAAGAATATCCCGCTGCCTTGCCGCGCACATTTCTACATTTCTTATGCTCCATTCATCAATAGAGCCTTCGTCTTTGCGGAACATCCCCTCTCCCGAACAAGGAGCATCAACGAGCAGGCAGTCGAAGGCGTTTTCGAGTGCATCGCCGAAGTCGCGGGGTTGATTATGAGTGACAACGACATTGCCATTCCCCCATTTCTGCACATTCTCCGACAGGATAAATACTCGTTGCCTTACCACTTCGTTGCTCACAATAAGCCCTTTGTCGCCGACATATTCGCTTAGTAGTGTTGTCTTGCCCCCGGGGGCAGCGCAAAGGTCTAAAACAACAGACTCTTGCGGCAATAATTGTTCCACCACCTCTGAAAGAAACATTGAGGACGGCTCCTGAACATAATAAGCACCGGCGTGAAAGAGAGGGTCGAGAGTGAACTGCGGGCGACGGCGCAGATAGTAACCTTCCATGCACCACGGCACTTCTTCTAAACCGGCATCTTGCAGAACACTTAGCAATTCGAATTCGACTTTAGTGTTTACACGTACCGATGTCTCGCGGTCGAGACGCAGAGCGGCAAGAAAGTCGTCCAACTCACTGCCGAGCAATAGGCGCATCTGTTCTATGAAATCAAAGGGTAGCAATTATGTGTGATAAGTAATATGTGGTGATTGTTCGCGCTTACAAAATTACAATATTTATTTGAAATGTCAAAAAAAAAATGTAACTTTGCAACCCTATTAAATGGTAAATGATAAATGATAAAAGATAATTGGCTTGAAGAACTAAATGAGGCTCAGTATGCTGCGGTAACATACTCAGCCGGTCCGCATTTGGTGATAGCGGGTGCGGGTTCGGGTAAGACGCGCGTTCTGACATATAAAATAGCATGGTTGATTGCCAATGGAATCCCGTCGCATCATATTCTTGCACTTACATTTACTAATAAGGCGGCACGAGAGATGAGAAATCGTATTCTTCATCTTATCGGGAATCAAGGGGCTTATTCTTTGACAGCCGGTACTTTCCATTTCGTCTTTTCGCGTATTCTAAGGCAAGAAGCTTCTCTTCTCGGCTACACTCGCGACTTCACTATTTATGATACTTCCGACAGCAAATCACTTGTGAAAAAGTTGATAAAAGAGATGCAGTTAGACGAGAAGATATATAAGTCTTCGCTCGTCTTAAGTCGCATCTCCGAAGCAAAGAATATGCTGAAGACTGCGGCGGATTACGGTCATGACAGCAACTGCCGATTAAGAGATAATTATGACCGCGTCTATCGGATGGACGAGATATATCAGGTCTATCAAAACAGGCTGCATGCGGCGAATGCTATGGATTTTGACGACCTGCTCTTTAATATGTACCGTTTGCTAAACGAATTCCCGAACAAGAGAGAAAAATACAGAAATCTTTTCAAGTATGTTTTAGTGGACGAGTACCAAGACACCAACTATGCGCAGTATAAGATAATAAGCCTATTGTGTTCGCAGAAAGAAGATGGTTTTGTATGCGTTGTGGGCGATGATGCGCAGTCGATATATGGTTTTAGAGGGGCAGATATAAGAAATATTTTGCAGTTCCAAAACGAATATGAGGGAAGTAGGTTGTTCAAGTTGGAGCGTAATTATCGTTCGACGAAGAATATCGTAGGTGCTGCCAATTCGTTGATTAAGAAGAATATTCATCAGATACCAAAAGAAGTGTATTCCGAGCGCGGAGAGGGATTGCCTATTATGGTACATTCTTATTCCACCGATAGAGATGAGGCTGCGGCGGTAGTTAAATTTATCAACGAAGACAAGAAGCAAGGTAGAAGTTTAGATGATATTGCCGTCTTATACCGAACAAATGCGCAATCGCGTGTTATAGAGGATGAATTAAGAAAACAAGGAGTACCGTATCGTATCTATGGTAGTGTCTCGTTCTACCAGCGCAAGGAAGTTAAGGATGTGATTGCGTATTTTCGACTTATAAGTAATCCTCGTGATACGGAGTCGCTGTTGAGAATAGTAAATTTTCCGTCACGGAAGATAGGCAATACTACTATGGATAAGGTGATGCTTTGTGCGGCAGAGCAAGGTGTCGTTCCTTTTGATGTGGTATGCAGTCCTCAGCAATACGGACTGCCGGTAAATAGTCCTACGGCTGATAGGTTGTATAACTTCGGTGCTATGATTCGCTCTTTTGCGCAGTCACTTGAAACGGAAGATGCTTACACTTTTGCTTCTAACATTATAGAGAAGATAAAGCTCAGGCATTACTACTTGTTCGATGCCACAGCGGAGGAGAGAGATAAATGGGAAAATGTGGAGGAATTGATGAGTGCGCTGCGCGAGTTTGTTGTTTTGCGTACTCAAGCGAACGAAGATACCGGCATTCGTGCTTTCCTCGCTGAGGTGGCGTTACTCACCGATCAAGACGAGAAGCAAGACGAGAAAGAGCGCGTAACCCTAATGACGATTCACGCCGCCAAGGGGCTTGAGTTCGGATCGGTAATTATAGTCGGGATGGAGGAGGAGTTATTCCCCTCTGCGCAATGTATGGAAAGCGAGAGAGATATAGAGGAGGAAAGACGACTATTCTATGTGGCATTAACTCGTGCAAAAGAGGTGTGCCGTCTAACTTCCGCTGTTATACGTTTCCGAAACGGAATGCAGAATTTCCAAGAACCTTCAAGATTCTTGAAAGATATAGATAGCCGTTTTCTAATAAAGCAGACTGTCTCCCATCCGTCAAGTAGGCTCTTTTCTTCGAATATCGATTGGGGGGATGCACCCTCTTTTAAACCACAACACTTGTCACCAATCAAAGCAGATAACCTTTCCGAGAGAGAACAGATAACTCCACCTTTCCCTGTCGGCAGTAGAGTGAGGCATAAATCATTTGGGGATGGGACCTTAGTGGACGCATACAAGGAGAACGGAACGGACAGAGTGGTGGTTGAATTTGATAATGCAGGCAAGAAAACGATGTTACTCAAGTTTGCAGTGTTACAAAAAATCTGAAGATGAAAGGGAATAGTCTAATTATGAGAGAACATCAATTATCAATACTTGGCGTGCACGCTGAGAGTTAAAAACTCTATCGGTTATGATTAATGCTAAATGTCCATCGTGCGGCAAGAATTTTGTCTGTAGAAAAGATGAAATAGTAAAATGTGCTTGTGCTACAGTAACACTGACGGCTGAGCAGAGTCAGAGCATATATAAGCAATATGGCAATGCGTGTCTGTGCTATGATTGCTTGCTGGCATTTACGCACCGCTCTGAAAAGCAACACACAAGACCCTCGTGAATAACTTATAACTTTATAATTAGCAAACCATTAGTAATTAGGCTTTCGACTTTCTACTTTTAACTTTCCACTTTTAACTTTAATAATTGATATGAGACTGATAGCCCCTTCGATATTGTCTGCTGATTTTTCTCGTTTAGGTGAGCAGATTCGGATGCTCAACCAATCTCAAGCAGATTGGATACATGTAGATGTAATGGATGGCAGGTTTGTGCCTAATATCTCCTTCGGTTTTCCTGTTATGGAAACGCTGCGGCAGTATGCCCAAAAACCTCTTGATGTGCATCTTATGATTGTGCATCCCGAAGATTATGTGGAGCGTTTTTGTGATGCGGGGGCGTGGTCAGTAGGTTTTCATCTTGAGGCGACTGACGACCCGATGCCGATATTGGAAAAGATAAAAGCCAAGGGGGTAAGAACATGCTTGACGGTAAATCCGGACATTGATTATCACCGATTATTTCCTTATCTTGATAAGGTGGATATGGTGCTGCTAATGTCGGTCTTTGCAGGGTTTGGCGGACAGAAATTCATTCCCGAAACGATAGATAAAATTAAAGAGGTGAAAAAGGAAATAGTAAGTAGAGGTCTGCACACGCTTATTGAGATAGACGGTGGTGTTACATCAGCCAATGCGGCGCAGATATTTGAAGCTGGAGCTGATGTGCTTGTTGCAGGCAGTAGCGTCTTCCGTTCTGCCAATCCGGAACAGGCGATAATAGAAATAGTTGAAAGTTGAATTACTTAAGGAGAATGATGATTATCTGTTTTACATCGAACTTAATCAGATAGAAATGAAAGATGAAGAATTATTAATAAAACCATCACTCGGACACTTGGTACTTAGTTACTTAGTTACTTTGTTCTTGCTACTTTGCTGTTCTTCGCTCTTTGCCCAGCAGAAGTGGTTCAGTGTAGAAATAAGGCAGGAAGCAAAGGTTAAATTACCTGATTGTTATGATGTATTAGGCAGTTTGTTGCTTGTTAATAATGCGGTGAGGCAGCCTGATGATTTCGGGCATCAGAATAAGGTGAACGACAAAAGCACTGACGGGGCGACAGTTGTGTTGTCGGATGCGCCGCGGCAAGTGCTGTTCGGCATGGAAGAGAAATTATACGAGCAGGGAGAAACAAAAGAAATAAGTATTTTGGATATGTCGCAAAACAAGCAAGGGTCTTTTTATCGACAGATGCCCTTGTCACAACCGGTTGTTGACAGTTTATGCAGACATTATGGGGTAGAAGCACTGCTTGTGCTTAATCACCTTGTTGTATATGATTATAACGAGTTATTTCTAACGGATGGAAATATGGTGGGGAATGTCTTAGAAGCATATAGCACTGCGCAGTGGTCTCTTATGTTTCCTACGCCTAAGTCCGATGGCATAAAACGACCTGTTGCGGAGAAGACTTATCGTTTTTCCGTAGCAGACACACTTTATTGGTCTGCTGAGAAGCGGACGGCAGAAGAAGCAGTAGAGGCATTACCGGATAGGCAGGAGGCTCTTCTTTATCTTGCTCACGATTTGGGAGAAAGAACGGCGACTTATATTGTTCCGCAATGGGTGAAAGAGGAGAGGTATCTCTATCAGACTAAAGACGGATCACTTGACGCGGGTATCGACTTCTTTGCACATCAACAATGGCGAAAAGCGATAGATGAGTGGTATAGCAAGTTCTCTACTGCGAGAGACTCCCAAACGGCGGCATACGCGGCAGCAGATATCGCTGTGGCATGCGAGATGATGCAGGATAAAAAAGAGGCAGTTAAGTGGTTAGATGAGGCGGAAAAATATCTGCTAAAGATGAGCACCGCCGATTCTCGCCAACAAATCGTAAATCTCAGATATTACAAAAGAAAATTAATGTTTTGAATTTAGGCGAAAGCTGTAATACTAATTGCTAAAAGTCGAGTTTGACTTGTTTGGTACTTAGTTACACAGGCACTTGGTTATGGTAATTAAAGATAAGAAACTCTATAGTAAAACTCTGCACCTTGTCGGGGCAGAGGCGGATGCGCTTGACTTGGAGTGTTATGTGATAGGCGGGTGGGTCAGGGACTTGCTGTTGCATAGAGAGAGCAAAGATATCGACATTGTTGTGGTCGGCTCAGGGATAACCATTGCCGAAGCGGTGCACAAGCGCATCAAAGGCTCGCATCTCGCCATCTTCAAAAGTTATGGAACTGCGCAGGTTAAAAAAGGTGATTTAGAATTAGAGTTCGTTGGGGCGAGGAGAGAGTCGTATCACAGAGAGTCTCGTAACCCGTATGTCGAAGAGGGCACATTAGAGGACGACCAAAATCGCAGAGATTTTACGATAAACGCTTTGGCTATTTGTCTTAATAAAGGGAGATACGGAGAGTTATTAGATCCCTTCAATGGTATCAAAGATTTGCAAAACGGCATCATTCGTACGCCGCTTAATCCCGATATTACTTTTTCTGATGACCCGCTACGGATGATGCGGGCGGTAAGATTTGCCACGCAACTCGGTTTTTGCCTTAATATTTCCACTTTCGAGGCAATACAGCGGAATAAAGAACGGATAAATATTATCTCTGCGGAGCGTATAGCTGACGAACTGAATAAGATAATGATGTCACCGCGTCCGTCTGTCGGCTGGAAACTATTGGATAAAACGGGGCTGCTGGATATTATCTTCCCCGAGTTATCTGCTCTAAAAGGGGTGGAAACGGTGGAAGGTAGGGGACATAAGGATATTTTTCTGCATACCTTACAAGTACTTGATAGTGTCGCAGAAGCGACAGCGGCAGATGACTCGTCAAATACAGAAGCGCAGGTGCAGCATGCCTCTCGCCCACAAAATGTGTTATGGCTAAGGTGGGCAGCACTGATGCACGATATAGGCAAACCACGCTCAAAGAAATGGGAAGATGGGGTGGGCTGGACTTTCCATAATCATAATTACATAGGTAAGAAGATGATTCCGCGTATCTTCAAGAGGATGCACCTGCCACAGAATGAGAAGATGTCGTATGTGCAGAAGCTGGTTGATCTGCACATGCGACCTATTGCGCTTATTGAAGATACCATAACGGATTCCGCTGTAAGGCGACTACTATTTGAAGCAGGAGATGATATCGACGACTTGATGATTCTCTGCCATGCTGATATAACTTCGAAAAACGAAGATAAGGTGAAGCGATATCATCAGAATTACGAATTAGTAAGGGAGAAATTAAAGATAATTGAAGAGAAGGATAGGATAAGGCAGTTCCAGCCGCCAGTAAGAGGAGAAGAGATAATGGAAATGCTTGATATTCCACCTTGCGCGTTAGTCGGAGAGCTGAAGACATTAGTGAAAGATGCTATACTTGACGGTATTATTCCCAATGAGCATGACCCTGCCAGAGATTTTGTGTTGACTATTGCAAAACTAACAGACCATTACGGCAGACAGGAGGCTGTGGAGATAGCGAAGTGGATAGCCGAAGAGCCGCGCGAGAGTTACGATATCGAGGATGTCATTAAGCGCTTGCTCAATGACGAACCATTGCAATACATATTCGGGCATACTGATTGGCTCGGACTAAGGCTGAACCTCAATAGTTCTACCCTTATACCCCGTCCTGAAACGGCAGACCTTGTCTTTGCTATTGAAGAAGCGACTCGCGGCAGCAATGTTTCCGTTCTTGATATTGGTACAGGGAGCGGCTGCATTGCTATCGCACTAAAAAAGCGGCATCCGCAGTGGTTGGTGGCAGCTTGCGATATAAGTGAGGAAGCATTACACCAAGCGAAGGAAAATGCAAGAATAAACGAAACCGATGTTCAATTTTTCCAATGCGATATATTAAATCTTGAAAATACCGGCACTCAGGAAGCGGAGAAAACCTCGTTAGGGTTTGCGCCGCGTCAAGACGCTAAAGACACTATGACTGCCGACCACGTCACTTATATTGTTAGCAATCCGCCATATATTACTGAGTCAGAAAAAGCAGCAATGCGACCTAATGTGTTACAATATGAGCCGCAAACAGCACTTTTTGTCCCCGATGACGACCCGCTTCTCTTTTATCGACATATTGCGCAATATGCAAAGCAGATAAATGCCGGAGCATTGTTTTTCGAGATAAACGAAAGATTCGGGAAGGAAACGATTGAACTAATGAATTCAATGGGATTTAAAGATGTTTTACTGAAAAAAGACATAAACGGCAAGGACAGAATAGTAATTGCCAAATAGTATAGGGAAATATAATGCCAAATGAGGAATGATACAATTCGTAAAACAAACCGGGAGTACTAACAACGATATGAAAGCGAGGACGGACATCGCCACCTTGCCAAATCTCTTTACTCTCTGCACTTTCTGCCAGACCGCAGGAAGGGGACAGCAAGGAAATAAGTGGGAGAGCGAGCCTGACAAAAATATCTCGTTTACTACTATTATAAGATATCCTGAAATATCGGCACCTGCACTATGGATAGTATCTGAGATATGTGCCATTGCTGTCGCGCAAACTCTTAGTGACAGTTATAATATCAATGCGCAAGTCAAGTGGCCTAATGACATATATGTGGGCGATAAAAAGATATGCGGGATTCTTATTGAGAATGTTATCCTCGGCGAACAGGTCGTTTGCTCGTTAGCAGGTATAGGACTTAATATCAACCAAACCATTTTTCGCTCAGATGCACCCAATCCCGTGTCTATGAAGCAACTGACGGGTATAGAATACGACAAAGAAGAGGTGCTCAAGTTGATACTTGCAAATATAAAGAAATTGCTTACTATAGCTCCGGCAGAACTGAAAAAGCAGTATATGTTGCTGTTATACAGGCACGAGGAAGTGTGGAAATGGAGAAGAGTGCAGAATAATCAAACTTTTGATGCAGAGATAGTTGATATCGATACCTTCGGAAGACTTATACTAAAAAAGCAAGACGGACAAACGGAAACTTTTGCCTTTAAGCAGATTCAGTATATAACTACAAGTGAATAATCTGCGCTTACGCTCCGATGTCTCTGACACAGATGTCGCCCGTAATTTCTTATTTTGACACAGTTATCTGATCGCGGACGATATAAGTATCGCCTTGCAGTTCGGGCAGACGGCGCAGTAATTCTGTTTTCAGAATCTGCGCCTCTTCTTGTGTCCGAAAATCACCTAAGCGAACTTTCCAAAAAGGAGGTGTATAAAGGACATAGACTGAGGTATGCAGGTCTGTTTCCTGAATGCGTTTCTCTAAGCCAAACGCCTCATCTTTTGCCGTGCGCTGACGGTTGGACGAGAAGACCTGAACGCGATAACCTTGTATCTGTATCATCTCGCGCTCAGCGCCGCTAACTAAATCTTGAAGCAGATTGGTAATGGAAGAGTCTTGATGAAAAGTAACATTTTCTTCCATTTCAGAGTAGATATTCGGGTGAGTCTGTGCTACAGAGTTAAGAACAAACCGGCAAAGCACTAATAATGAGCAAAGCGTAAGAGTGCGAAGCTTTAGAAAAGAACGAAGTATTTTCATTTTCATTTTTATTTTTAAATATCTAATTACTAAAGTCCGGGCAGAACCCTAAAGTTGAGAGTCGCGCCTGCACTCCGATATTTCTCTAAAAGTGAAGCGGTTTAATTATGTATTAAACAAAAAGTCAAGGGCTTCTTTTATCTCATCTTCTGTGCAAACGCATTGTAGCCGATAATTGCCGATGGAATGTAGCAGAGTAAACGTTATTTGGTCAGATTGCAGGTTTTTCTTGTCGTGCCGCATAAGGTTGATCAGATCATTGTAATTAGCGCAGCTACACTCTGCTTTGCCGTAGTATTCTTTCATCAAGGAAATAAGCGGCTCAATATCTTTCGTTTGAAAATTGAACTTTATGTGGCTCAACCAGAGCTCCGCTATCATTCCGTATAAAACGGCGTAGCCGTGTCGTAACGGCTTTTTATCAGACCTTTCTAAGCTGAAAGCCTCTAAGGCGTGACCTATGGTATGACCAAAATTAAGCGTTTGCCGCATACCGTTTTCTTCAGGGTCGCTCTCAACGATATATCTTTTTATCTCCACACTGCGAAGAATAAGATCCGCGAGTTCTGACTCTTGTTCCAACTTATTCGTTATGTGAGCAGATTGTTCTTCGGTAAACCATTTGTCAAGGTCAAAGGCTGAAAGGGCAGCCACTTGCAGGGGAGAGGAGATAAGGGTATGTTTAATCATCTCTGCGTAGCCTGACAGGAATTCCTCTGCGGGGAGAGAGCGGAGAAATGGAGTGTGAAGGATGGTCTTTTGTGGCATTTTAAATAAACCGATGATGTTTTTTATACCCTCAAAATCAATGCCCGTCTTCCCGCCTATTGACGCGTCAACCATACTGAGCAAGGTGGTAGGTATATTTAGAAAAGCCATTCCACGCATGTAGGTAGATGCCGCGAAGCCTCCCATATCTGTTATTACTCCGCCGCCGAGACAGATAAGAAGTGAATGGCGAGTGGCGTTATTCTCTTTTAGAAAATGCCAAATCGTTTGTGACCCCACCAATGTTTTTATATCTTCGCCTGCCGGAAGAACAAGTACATTACGATCATCAATCGATAATGTCCGGCGAACCACAGGCAGACACAATTTGAAGGTACTCGTGTCGCATAACACGAATATCTGCTCCGGCGGAAATAGAGCAGTAGCTTCACGAAGTGCTAAATCTATATCTGTAGATATGTCCATCATTACTAAAGTTGAAAGTAGAAAGTTGAAAGTAGAAAGTTGAAAGCCTAATACTTATTGCACTTTCAAGTTGAACTTAGTGGTACATTTATTTTTAATATTACTTGCAAAATTAGTGATTTTTTTGTAATTTTGCACATTAATTAGAATATTTTTACGATTTATGAATAATTTCTTTTGTTTTTTGCGTATCGCATTTGTATTATTCCTTTTTTCCTTTACTGTTTCGGCTGAGGATGTAAGATACCTTACGACTCAGGAGTTTAAGGAGAAAGTGTTCGATTATACGAAAGATTCAGTTTGGAACTATAAAGGCACTATGCCTTGCGTTATAGATTTTTATGCTACTTGGTGCGGTCCGTGCCGTCGCTTGGCACCTATTATGGAAGAGTTGTCGGAGCAATATTGCGGGAAAGTGTTGTTTTACAAGGTTGATACCGATAAAGAGAAGGAGTTGGCGTATTTTTTCCGTATAAACTCTATTCCGATGCTTCTTTTTGTTCCTGTTGCCGAAAAGCCTCAAATGGCGAAAGGACTATTGCCTAAAGAGACTCTAACGGAAGCAATTGATAAAGTGTTGTTAAATAATTAAAGTTGAAAGTTGAAAGTTGAAAGTTGAAAGCCTAATTTATGGAAGTTCCGTTTTTTTTACTTGTTGTTTCTTTTTTGTTTTTTGCGAGTATCTTTACCGACAAACTCAGCTCTCGGTTCGGGATGCCTGCATTATTGCTATTCCTTATAGTCGGAATGGCGTTTGGAGAAGAAGGGTTAGGTATTAAGTTTGACAATATCAAAGTAGCAGAGGCGATAGGTACGGTATCGCTTTGTATTATATTGTTTGCCGGTGGTTTAGGTACGCGCTTTACCGATATTCGTCCGATAATGGCAGAAGGTGTTACACTCGCAACAGTGGGCGTTTTGCTTACTTGGGCAATAAGCGGTGTCGTCATTTATTTTATTTTGCGTTGGACTCATGCGAGTGAAGAGATATCTCTAATAACAGCCTTGCTTATGGCGGCAACGATGTCTTCTACCGATGCCGGATCGGTCTTTTCAGTATTGCGGACAAAAGGCGTAGAGCTGAAACATAACCTCCGTCCGATTTTGGAGTTGGAATCCGGATCGAACGACCCGATGGCGTATATCATTACTGCTACTCTTATTGGTGTTTTGACAGGGGACAGTTCGCCCGTTTGGTGGCATATCGTCTTGACAATCATCTGGCAGATGTTTGCCGGACTGGCTGTGGGCTTTGGATTTGGTAAGTTTATCGTTTGGATGATGAAGAAAGTGAAGATGAGCAACGAGAGTCTTTATCCTCTGCTTATTCTCACCTCTTGCATATTTATCTTTTCCGTAACTTGGTTTATAGGAGGCAATAACTATTTGGCAGTATATATAGGCGGATTGGTGATCGGCAATAGTAAGTTCTTGCATAAGCGTATATCGCTCAATTTCTTTGATGGTCTAAGTTGGCTTTTCCAACTGACGATGTTCCTTGTGCTTGGTTTGCTTGTTACTCCTTCTAAACTTATTGGAGTTATTGTGCCGGGATTGATTGTCAGCGTAGTGATGATTTTAGTCTCGCGTCCGATCAGCGTTTTTATCTCGCTTATTCCGTTTAAGTATCTTGATGTCAGAGATAAGACTTTTCTCTCGTGGGTCGGACTGAAAGGGGCGGTGCCGATTATTTTTGCTATACAGTGTATGGCTGCGGAAGTCCCACATTCAGAGATGCTCTTTAACATTGCATTCTTCTGTACTATAGTATCGTTAGTATTGCAAGGTACTTCACTCTCCAAGATTGCCAAGCGGCTACACCTTGACCTGCCGGAGAAACAGAAGATTGACCCTACTCATTTCGACATTGACCTGCCGGAGGAGATAGTGCAGCAGACCTTTGAGTTAGAGGTAACAGGAGAGATGGCTCCTAACGGCATTGAGATGAAGCATCTGCCGCTACCGAAGGGCTCGCTTGTGATGCTACTCAGAAGAGGAGATGAATATATCATCCCTAAAGGTCCAACGATGCTTTATCAGGGAGATTATCTTTTAGTCGTTAAGCCGTCAGAGATGTCAATCGTCAGCGTGGAAGAACAGAAGGGCTGGCAGTTAGAGTTTATACAAGATACCGAAGGATTCGTGAAGAATCTTATAAAAAAACTAAAAAATAAAAAAATCCAAAATGCAAACAAAGACAACAGTCTTTCTAACAGGCGCAACAGGAACAATGGGGTGGGCAGGGCTGAAAGAACTGCTCACGAACAAACAGAAGTACCATATTCGCCTGCTGGTCAGACCGAGCAAGAAGAATAAAGAAAAGTTACTGCCGCTGTTAAATGATATTGAGGTCGTTTGGGGTAACCTCTTGAATTATGATGATGTTCTGCGTTGCGTGAGCGGGGCAGACGTGGTGTTGCATGTAGGTGGGATGGTGTCGCCGCAGGCAGACTATCGTCCGAGTCAGACAAGAAAAACAAACCTTGGTGCTGCCGAAAATATTAAAAAGGCTGTTTTGGCACAAGGTGATAAGCAGCCGAAGGTTGTCTATATCGGTTCGGTTGCGCAGATGGGCGACAGGCGTGAGCCGCTGCATTGGGGACGGACAGGAGACCCGATATCCGTCTCGCCATACGACCATTACGGCATTACCAAAGCGTTAGCAGAGAGAGTGTTGACTGACGGAGGCATCCGTAAATGGGTATCGCTCAGACAGTCAGGTATCCTTTATCCCGCAATTCTAAACAACTACGACCCTATAATGTTCCATGTGCCCATTAGGGGGGTACTCGAGTGGGCTACCGTAGAAGATTCCGGCAGGTTACTGGAAAGGGTGTGCAGACCGGATGTGCCGGACGAATTTTGGAACAGATATTACAATATAGGTTCAGGAGAGCAGTATCGTATCACGAATTATGAGTTCGAATGTCTGCTCTTAGAGGCTATAGGCTGTCCAAGACCGGAAAAGATTTTCGAAACAAAATGGTTTACAACTCGCAATTTTCACGGGATGTGGTACCTTGATAGCGATGTTCTTGAGCAGTATCTGCATTTTCGTGAGAATATTCCCGTAAAAGAGTATTTTGAAAAGATGTCGCGCAGCAAAACGCTGCCTACTGCCATAAAATTTGCGAAGGCGACAAAAGCGGCAAAATTAGTGCCGCACATTGTAAAATTGGCAATGCTGTCTATGGCTAACAAGAAGGTGCACGGAACACAAACTTGGATAAAAGAGTACGACAGATCAGAGGCGGCACAGAAGCGGGTTGCAGCCTATTACGGCTCGGTAGAGGCATATAAGAAAATTTCCGATTGGAAGCATATTGACCTCTCTCGCCCTTCTGATAAGGCTGTCTCTCTTGATCACGGTTACGATGAGAAGAAACCGATGCAGGAGTTTACACTTGAAGATATGCAAAAGGCTGCGGAGTTCAGAGGCGGCAAGTGCTTGTCGGCAAAGATGACGAAAGGCGACTGGGACTCAAAACTCAAATGGCAATGCGCTTGTGAACATCGATTCTATGCCTCACCTCGCTTGATTCTGCTTGGCGGACATTGGTGTCCCGATTGTTTCCCATACCCCTATTCTGATGAGCCGAAAGAGAAACAGCACCCTTGGCATCCCGATGCAGAGGCAAGGCGCAACCCTTTCTTCGCTCAATTATGGGCACCACTGCACGACAAGGACGAAGATAACATTTATGATGCTCATATCTTTGACGGTTGGGATAAATAAGGTATGTAGGCTTTCGACTTTCTACTTTCTACTTTCTACTTTAGTATTATGTATTTTGACGAATTAGATTTATCTGACGATATATTAGATGCATTGTGGGATATGCACTTCGACAAGTGTACGCCCGTGCAGGAAAAGACGATACCAGTTATTCTTGAAGGTAGAGATGTTATATCTTGCGCACAGACCGGTACCGGTAAAACAGCCGCATATATCTTGCCGCTGCTGACCAATCTGCAGCGAGATAATCATGAAGCAGATAAGGTAAACGCCATTATTATGGCTCCGACACGAGAGTTGGCGCAACAGATTGACCAACAGATGGACGGGTTTAGCTATTATGCCCCATTCTCATCGGTCGCTATCTACGGCGGTAATGATGCACAAGCGTGGTCAGCGCAGGAAAATGGACTAAAACGAGGTGCAGACGTCGTTATTGCAACCCCGGGACGGCTTATCTCACATATCAATCTGCATGATATAGATTTATCGGGAGTTAAGTATTTTATCCTCGACGAGGCGGATAGGATGTTAGATATGGGATTCTTCGATGACATAATGACGATTGTCAAGCACCTCCCCTCAGACCGACAGACAATCCTCTTTTCTGCCACGATGCCGAGTGAGTTGAGGACACTCGCTAAATCCTTTATGAAAACCCCTTTTGAGGTTAATATTGCCATCTCTCGCCCGCCTGAGACAATCCACCAAATGGCGTTTGTTTGCTACGATGCGCAGAAAAAAGCATTACTGAGAAAAATATTCGAAGACAGAAAACTCAATAAAGTGATTCTCTTCGCAGGAAGAAAGCAGACGGTAAGAGAGTTGCAGCAAGACTTCGTGCACCACCCAATGTCTTCTTCCCGCCATTTAGAAGTCAGAGCAATGCACTCTGACCTTGAGCAGAAGGAGAGAGAAGAAGTGATGCTTGATTTTAGAAATGGGAAGATAGATCTTCTTATAGCAACGGATATCGTAGCGAGAGGTATAGATGTGGATGATATCCCGCTCGTTATCAACTATGATGTGCCGCGAGATGCCGAAGATTATGTGCATCGAATAGGCAGAACGGCAAGAGCAGAAAATAAAGGAGAAGCAATAACTTTGGTCGGAGAAAAAGATCAGCAGTTCTTTTCGCGAATAGAGAGATTTTTAGACAAAGAGATTGAGAAACTGGCCATCCCCGCAGAACTGGGTGATGCACCTGAATACAACCCGCAGCAAAGGAGCAAAGCGAATAAAAACGGACGACATAAGAATCGTCTGTCGAAAGGTTTAAATAAAAAGAAAAGGCACTCTTTCGGTCATGGACACAAGAAAACAAGCCGATAAGCACACTTGTTTGATCCTACGCCATAACACTTGTAACTTATCATTCATTAATTATCATATAATATGAAAATCGTTGTTTTTACCGGTGCCGGAGTATCTGCTGAAAGCGGACTTGGTACATTCCGTGACGCTGACGGGCTATGGGAAAAATATCGCGTTGAAGATGTTTGCACTCACGAGGCGTGGCTTCGTAACCCCGAGTTGTGTGTGGAATTTTACAATGCTCGCCGTCGTGATACATTAGCTGCCCAACCTAATGCTGCGCATTTCGCTATTAAAAAGTTGCAGGAGAACTTTCCTGATACAGAGATTATTACGCAGAATATTGACGACCTGCATGAGCGAGCGGGTTCGCATAATATCACCCATTTGCACGGTGAGATAACCAAACTGCGTTCAAATATTGACGAGACAGATACTGTTCCCTGCATGGGCGACCAACACTATGGTGATCGTCACCCCGACGGGTCGCTCCTTAGGCCTTATATTGTTTTCTTTGGTGAGGGTGTTCCCTATTTTCCAAGAGCGTGCCAAATTGCCTCTACCGCAGATATATTGATTGTTGTCGGTACAAGTTTAAATGTTTATCCTGCTGCTTCTTTATTGGAATACGCGCCTGATACGGCAAAGATATATGTTGTTGACCCCGGCAAACCGGAGTTTGGGCATTTCCGCTATCGAGTAGAGCACATACAAAAGAAAGCATCTGAAGGTGTTCCGGAATTGGTTGATATGCTTTGTAAATCCTGAATATAAGAAAACAGGTGTAAAAAAAATACTAACTTTGTATATAAGACAACTGACTCACATTTAGAAGTGAGACCACTTCGCCGCTAAAAACAAACAAAAAATATGAAAAAACTATTTTTATTCCCTTTGACTATCATGATGCTTACAGCATGTGCCAAGCACGAGACTAATCCATTGCTTGAGCAGTCCTCTACCCCTTACGATGTACCCGCCTTCGGCGATATTCGGTTAGAACACTACCGTCCTGCTTTCGATGCAGCCATTAGTGAGAAAGAAGCCGAGATACAAGCGATCTGTGACAATGCCGAAGAACCGACCTTTCAGAACACTATCGCCGCCCTCGACCGCAGCGGACGTCTGCTCGCCAATGTGAGCGGAGTATTCTTCAACCTGCTTGAGACGGACGGCGATGACGAGATGAACGCCATAGCAGAAGCAGTGATGCCACAACTAACCGAAAGTGAAGATAATATCAATCTTAACGAAAAATTGTTCGCCCGCATTAAAAGCGTTTATGATAATCGCCATCATCTTAACCTCACGCCTGAACAGATGCGTCTGACGGAAGAGACCTACCGTCGCTTTGCTCAAAATGGTGTCGGTCTTGATGAAGATCAGAAAGCTCGCTTGAGAGAAATAAACAAAGAGTTAGCCGCCCTTTCGCTTAAATTTGGTCAAAATGTAGTTGCGGAGACCAATGCTTGTCAGCGGTTTATTTCCGATGAAAAGGAGTTGTCCGGCTTGCCTGAATCAGCCAAACAGGCTGCTGCGGAAGAGGCTGCCTCAGCAGGACACGAAGGCGAATGGCTTTTCACGCCGAAACGCACTTCTTTCACCCCCGTACTTCAATATTGCGACAACAGAGAACTGCGTAAGACCTTACTAATGGATTACACTACTCGCTGCAACCACGGTGGTGAAAACGACAACAAGGCCGTTATTATTCGCACTATGCAATTGCGTACCGAGAAGGCTCACCTGTTCGGCTTCGACTGCTCTGCTGATTATATTCTCCAAGATGCTATGGCTCACGATGGAAAAACAGCATACGAGATGCTGATGCAAGTGTGGGAACCAGCCCTCAATGCAGCAAAGAGAGAGAGAGCAGAACTGCAAGCGATGCTCGAAAAAGATCTTCCGGGCGAGACACTGCAACCATGGGACTGGTGGTACTATGCAGAGAAACTACGTGTTGAGAAATATAATCTTAATGAAGAAGAAATAAAGCCATACTTCGTGCTCGACAATGTGCGCAGAGGCGCGTTTATGTTAGCAGAACGTCTCTATGGTATTCATATTGAAAAGATAGAGGGATTACCCGTTTATCACCCCGATGTGGAAACATTCAAAATTTCCGATGAAAACGGAGAATTATTAGGCATCTTCTACACTGATTACTTCCCCCGTTCCACAAAACGCCCCGGTGCGTGGATGAATAATATCCGCGACCAATATATTGATGACAACGGCACTAATCACCGCCCCGTTATTGTCAATGTCGGCAATTTCAACAAACCTACATCAAACGCGCCGTCACTTCTCTCTATGGACGATGTGGAAACGCTCTTCCACGAGTTCGGACACGCATTACACGGCTTCTTATCACAATGTACCTACTCCTCTCTCGCCGGCACTAATGTTCCACGCGACTTCGTCGAGATGCCCTCGCAACTGATGGAAAACTGGTGCTATGAGCCTGAGGTTATGAAAACTTACGCATTCCACTATCAGACGGGGGAACTGATCCCCGATGAACTGATAAGCAAAATAAATGCTGCCGCTAAGTTCAACCAAGGTTTCGTTGAGACGGAGCAGCTGTCCGCCTCTATTCTTGACATGGATTACCACTTGCTCACCAACATTGATAATTTAGATGTCGAAGCGTTTGAGCAAGCGTCTATGAAGCACATGGGTATGATTCCGGAAATCATTGTTCGCTATCGTTCCACATTCTTCAATCACATCTTCACCACCGGCTACGAGGCCGGCTATTACTCCTATACTTGGTCGGCAGTGCTCGACTCTGATGTCTATCACGCTTTCATCGAAACCGGAGATATATTCAGTAAGGAAGTGGCAACTCGCCTGAGAAGAGAAATTCTATCGAGGGGTAACACGGAGGATGTTGCTATACTTTATCATAACTTCCGCGGGAAAGACGCCAATCCCGACTACCTTTTGCAGAAGAAAGGACTTAAATAATTTTCTGCCGGCATGCTTTGGCTCATACAAGCAATAAGCGTAGTGGTAGCAGCAATAGTGATACTGTTGCTGCTTCCTTACTCGCATAGAGAGGATGCTATGAAAAGCGTCTTCCTCTGCAGTCTTCTTACTGCTTGCCTTTCTGCATTTTTTCCCGATTTCATCGTATTTTTCATTGTCATCTGGTGGGCACTGTATATTCTTAAAGCGGTCACTATTCGAGCCGTATGCGCATCGCTGCTGGGACCGCTGGTTGTAGGACTGTACCTGGCGATATTCACATTTACCTTCGCTGACTCGTCTGCTATCATCACTATAAGAGAGGTTTGGGAAAATGCCTTTACAAGAGATTTTGTTACTTCGGCAACGCCACTGTGGATAATCATCGTTTCGGCGACAACTGCCATATTAGGCTTAATAGCCATAGTAGCGCACATCAACCACTACGCCACCGCCAATGTAAAGGTGCAGACACGATTCCTCATTTCAATGTCTGCTCACCTACTCTCTCTCGTCTCTTGCCTCTTCCCGCCTCAAACAAATCTTAGTCTCACACTCGTCTTTTGGGCAACAACTCTTTATCTTATTGCTTTATATATCAGTACCTACGGATTACCTAAGATAACATTATTCAAAAGAAGCAGCCCATATAACCGCTCCTTCTCGAAAAAGAGCCGCATCAAAAAGAAACGATAATGAAACGAGGACAACATACCGATATCAGATACGGCATACTTGCCTTAATTTTGCTAATTGGCTCTGTCATTGCTGGCTTATATCTGCTCAACAAAAATGACGCTGCACGAGAGAGCAAGATGGCTCAGCGCGAACGAGCAGCCTTTCTTAGAGACAGCATAGAACACGACATCGAAAAAAAAGCAGAGCAACGCGAGAAATGGGCGGCTGAAAAGGTTAAACGGGAAAAGCAAAAACAAGAACGCGAACGCTTACGGTTAGCTCTTGACACTATAACCATTACCTTGCACCCTTTCGACCCCAACACCGCTGATAGCAGCGAGTTTGTTCATCTCGGACTTCAGCCGTGGATGGGACACTCAATAGAGAATTATCGAGCGAAAGGCGGCAAATTCCGTAAGCCGGAGGATTTTCGACGAGTGTATGGCATGACCGACTCACTCTACTCTACACTTGAGCCATATATAACTATCAAACCAACAAACGATACAGCAGGCATAAGCAACCAAAGACAATATGCCTCGCGAATCAAAAAGGATACTATCCTGCAACTAAACACTACCGACACAGCAGAACTGCAAATGCTCAGAGGCATCGGCAGATACACCGCCCAGCAGATTATCAGTTACAGAGAGCGACTCGGAGGATATGTCTCGAAAGAACAAATAAGAGAGATTCCTAACCTGAGAAACGTTGACTCTATACTACTCTATCTTTCCACTGATTCACTTGTCATTAAGCCCCTTTACATCAACAGACGTTCCGTTGATGTTATGGCGAGACATCCATATCTTAATTTCGAGCAGGCGAGGGCAATAAACCTCTTTCGTCATAAACACGGCACAATAAAAAATTTCGAACAACTGATGACTATCAAGGAAAATGGCAAATTCCTATTCACCGCAAG
This sequence comes from uncultured Bacteroidales bacterium, assembly GCA_937885465.1. Taxonomy (GTDB): domain Bacteria; phylum Bacteroidota; class Bacteroidia; order Bacteroidales; family Paludibacteraceae; genus Colicola. Next base: position 632 of record CAKZZM010000003.1, on the reverse strand, counting down.
CGACACTATTCTACTTCACCCATACCTCAGTTTCTCCGAATAGATTACTACACTATTTTTTATGAAATAATTACGGCAAACGCATCAAAATTTTTTATTATTACGTATGGTTTGTTTGCGAACGAGTGTATTGTTAATATTAATACAGTATTCGTAACGCTCTCTTCTGCTCATATGATATTTGATTGATTTTTAATAATATAACTCTTGCACATGTGATAACTTTTTTGTAACTTTGCAGTCTAAAACAACAAAAGTTACAACTATGTTATCATCATTTTTCGTCCCCGTGACCGACCCGCGAGTACAAGGTCGGATATTGTATAAGTTATCAGATCTGCTGACCTGCACGCTGCTGACATTATTAAGCAATGGCGTTGACTTTGCAGATATGGAAGAGTTTGCCAAGCATAGAGCAAAATCATTCGGTCTGTTTGAAGGCTGTAAATCAACACCCTCCCATGATACTTTCCGGCGTATGCTTGGTTTGGTAGAACCTGATGAGATGATGCAGTGCCTGTGCGAAAGCGGAATGAAGTTTCTGGGGTCTTTGGCTGAAAAACAAGTCATTATAGACGGCAAGAAGTTACGTGGTTATAGTCCTCGTTCTCAAGGCACTAATGGCAAATACC
>CAKZZM010000002.1 GCA_937885465.1 uncultured Bacteroidales bacterium | reverse complement strand
GGGACAAGACCTCCACGAACATCCGCTGTGACCTCGATGTCTATCCGCTCTGGAACACTATCGAGGGCTGCCATTATATCCCCGAGGGACACGTGGAGGTGACCTTCACCAACTACTTCGGCGATGAGATAGCTACACAGTTTGTGCCCATAGGCGGCGATGCAGTGACGCCCGCAGCACCGGTACTGACAGCCCACACCTTCATCGGATGGGATGCACCGCTGACCGGTATCACCGAATCGCAGACCATACACCCGAAGTACGCCTTCGACAAGAACTCACCCGACATTATCACGCCCTCCGAGTTGATGGCAATTGAATGGGAATACGGCAAGCCGCAAAATAATAGCGAACACTACTATGCCGTCAAAGGCTTTGTGTCTTACGCGCCGAGTAGCCTCGAACAGGACGGAACACTCAGTTTCACTATGCGAGATAGCGTGTCCGGCGGAACGTCAGTACGGGCAGAGAGCATGCTCGGACCGGACAATGCGCCGTTCCTCAGCATGTTGCAGGTGGAACAGAACGACACCGTCTATGTCTTCGGTAAAAGAGTAGAGTATGGACAACTCGGTGAGGGCTACGTCCCCTATATCGGCAAGGTCGTCTCCGACGAGGGCTTTATCTATTTGGACCTGCCGGACGCGGCACTCATGTACGACCTCAATGGAGACGGCAACAAGCAAGTGTTGATAGGAAAGCTGATTAGCAGCAAGTACAACTATAACACCGGGAAAACGTCTGTAGTCTATGACATACTGAAGACCAAGGGCTACACCGATGAGTTTGCTCCGGACGGACCGCTCTATCAGGGTTTGACGGCATGGAACGGCAACACCCGGAACTTCCCCGTCTTCTTTGAAGACCTTAACCACGACGGCCAAATGGACCTGGGGCTGCCATATACTTCCAACTGGAACAGCCTGACTCTCACCTCTGTCCTCTCCGACAACGATACCTGCCGAATGCTGGACAACGCGCTCTTCCTGCCCAATTTTGATGCCAACGGTGATGGCAGAACAGACTACCTCACAGTCATTCAGGGCTATAACAACAATACCGACTATTACATCCACTACGCCGAGCCGGACGGCACCTACCGCTCCGAGCACATGATGGTCATGACGTGGGACGACTATCAGGCACAGTACGACCCCACCCTGTGGGCGGCGCTGGCTGACCTGCGTGCAGGCGGTGGCTACTCCTCCGGTCACGGACTCCTTGTTTCCAATACCAACTACAGCGCCGGTATGTCCGAGCTCAGTGGTGCCTCGCTCTCCCGTGCTCCTGAACACCGAGACGTGGAGAGAGCACCTTCTATAGGTTATACCGTGAGTGCACCTACACGTGCGCTCGACCTCAACGCCGATGGCTTCATTGACCTCATAGACGAGAAGAACGGGGTCATGTACATAAATATGGGCGACGGCAAGTGGGTAACAACGAACACCAACGGTATTGTCGTTCCCGCCGACCTCAACGGCGATGGACTAATGGACTACATCTTCCCGGGTGCGCAACTCTACACCTCTATCTACCAGGGCGAAGGGCAGTTCCTCACTACCTCTATCTACAGCAACGCAGCGCAGGACGACCTGCTCTATTGCTACGACTTCGACCACGACGGCGACATCGACATCCTCTCTACTTTCTCCTCTGTCACGAACGCAACGGGAGTAGCCTACACCTGTTTCTTCCTAAACGATGGACAGGGCAACTTCACCCAACAGACCGAGCAGAACTACGGTGCAGACACCCTCTGGTTCTCTGCCTGCCAAGACATCAACGGCGACGGCTACATGGACCTGCTGGCGTTCCGCGGAGAAATGGAAACGAGTAGTTATTATGGTAACTATATTTTCACCGCTAACGGTAAGCCCATCGAGGTCGTATGGCTTCAAGGCAGTGCCAACAACCATTTTGCAGCACCCCAACCGCTCTACACTATTGACCATTCCGGTCTATCAGTCTATAATTACCGCACTCACATGCCCGTAATGCGCATCAATGCAGAGGACCTCGACCACGACGGCAAGGCGGAGTTATGGACATCCGGGCTGGACATAGGACGCACCGAAATAGTGCCCTTCCGGACGGCAGTCTCCAATACCGCTCCCACCGCCCCCACTGCGCCCACACTGCTTTACGACAATGGTATGCTTACCGTCTCGTGGGGTAACGGCACCGACAACGAGACACCTGCGGGAGACTTGACCTATGCCCTGCGCATTGGCACCACAGCCGGAGGAAACGAGATACTCGCGGCACACGCTAATGCCGATGGCTCACGACGTAATTTCTTGGACGGCAACATGGGTAAGAACCACACCTACTCGGTGAACCTATCTTCCTATGCACCGTGCTCGCTCTTCGTGGCTGTTCAAACCCTCGACGCACAGCACCTCGGCTCGGCTTGGAGTACCGAGGTTGCGACCGTACACACGACTATCCCCGCCACGTTCAACCTCTCGCGCACGACTATCAACTTCAACGAGACGGTCGAACTGCACTACAACAACACTCTGCCGGCCACTTACACCCATACGTGGACGTTCGACGATGGGGTCATGACTGACGTGGACAGTATCCCTACGCTCTCTTTCCCCGCTGCCGGACAGAAAGTGATTACGCACACCGTCACTGCACCAGACGGCAAGGCGGCATCGTATTCAGCCACACTGACCGTACTTCCCGCAGGAACAGAGATGATGCAGTACCTCAACAACCGGCAGGAGTACACACTAAAAAGTCAGTATAAATCCGACTTCAACAACGACGGCATGCTCGACGCGTTCTATAGTTCAGCCGTTTGGCAAGCACTGACACCTACCTCGTTCACGCAAGCAGTGGGACTGTGGAACACCACCCTCGCCGACGGCACATCCATGGGCTCTCCTCTGTGGATGGACTTCAACAAGAACGGATACGCCGACCTCCTCCTCGCACGCGACAACTATTACCTGCCGCACGCCGACAACACTCCGGACATGCAGGCAAAGGTAACGGACAGCAACATCGCCTACTACCTTGAAAGTAGGAGCGCATCCGGCTACAACTATAACACCGGTGTTGATCTGCTGCACAACGGCTACTTAACGTTCTGCAATTCCTACGACTTCTTCTGGGAGCCACAGAGTGACGGCACTTACAGCACCAAGGCGCTGACTATCACCGGATCATACGACCCGCAGGACCACAATAGCAACTACGCGAATGTGTTTAGAGGTAACAACGCCAACCTCTTCCAAGACTACGACCGCGATGGCTTCATCGACGGTATGCAGCCACGCTACGAGTACATAGACAATGTCGGTCAATACACCGCCCTCCGCGTCTATAGGAACCTCGGAGACGCTGTCTTCCAACAGATAGACATCCCCTTCGCACAAAGTATCGCACGCGCAGACTTCTATGCTTTCCGACTCGTGGACATCAACAGCGATGGCTATGTCGATATCCTCGCCTCACGTGAATCGGACGGAGCGCCTTATATTCTTTGGAACAACGCCAACACCTCCATCTCCGCACCGGAAATGCTACCCAAGGGTGAGCGGACTTCCTTCGGTGCCAATATTATAGGGCTTGTAGATGTTGACAACAACGGCTACACCGACATCCTCGCATCAGCCCAGAACCCCGAACTCCCAGCCAACAGCACAAATGGTGTGTATGTTTGGTTCATAGGGCCACAAGGCGTTCTCTCTCAAGGCTTCATTCTCCCGCAGGGGTATAGCTACGATAATATTATTACGGACATCCCCAACGAACTATACATAAAGTATGAGGAGGGTGACAACTACAGCGACTCCACCCGTTGGGATAGAGTGGTCACCGTGGAGAACATCGCCCCCTCTGCTCCCACCGGCATCCGCGCCGTACAGACTGCCGACGGACTGCTTATTGAGTGGAACACCGCCGAGGATGACCATACGCCCGCCGCGGCTATGCGATACAACCGCAGACCGGCGGGCAAGCTGCAACGGCTTACTTGCCCGTGTACAAGTACATACAGGCCAACCGCTTCCTCGTTCCTACGTCAGCACTCACCGCTGGCAACTACGAAGTATCCCTGCAAGCCATCGACCAGCGCAACCTCATGTCGCCTTTCTCAGAGACCGTCACCGTTAGTGTGGACAGACAGGCAATAGAGGCACCGACCACCCTTTGTACGGGCGATGACGCACTCGTCACCTACATGGGTGCCGCCTCCACGGACACGCCGCTGTGGAACTTCGATGGCGCACAAATCCTTAGCGGCTCCGGATTCGGACCTTATCACCTCGCTTGGACAACGTCCGGCACGAAGACTATCACCCTTACGCTGGGTGGCAACACCTACACGCGCATGCTCTTCGTGGACAGCAACAACGCCTATGTCAGCCTGCCGGCAGCCCTCTTCGATGGCACCTCGGTGGATGTGAACGTGCCGATGAACCTCTCCGACATGTGGGAGATAAGCATTGACGGCTCGCTCCATAGCATCACCGCCAAAGGAATAGACGACCGCGACCCCCAACTGAAAGTGGCCAATGGCACCCTCACACTCAACACCGCCGACGCGTGGAGCACGCAGAATGCCCTGACAAACTTCAGTTCGCTCGTGCTCGTCCTCACCCTCTACAATGGCAATGGCTGTGAGACAACCATCCAACAGGCGCTGAATATCCTCGACGACAACTCTCGCCCGCAGATAACGCTCGTCACGGCCGATGCCAATGCCCACAACGTCATCTCATGGAGTGCCGACGCCGCCACCTTCCCGCAGATACAGGTTCTCAAGGAGACTAACGTACGCGACCAATTCGTTGAACTCGCCACGGTCAACACCTCGGTGGGTATGTTCACCGACCTCTCATCCGATGCAACTCAACGCTCCGAACGCTATGCTATACGCGGTATCATGGCAGGCGGAGTAAAGACGCCCGTAAGTACTGTGCATCAGACTGTGCACATGGCTATCAACCGAGGTATGAACGATAATCAGTGGAACCTTATCTGGAACAACTACTCCGGCGCAGATGTTGTTACGTACAACATCCTCCGCGGTGCCTCTGCTACTAACCTGCAACAGATAGCCTCTCTGTCATCCTACAATACGTCCTACACCGACTATTCGCCGGATGACACCATGCCGTTCTACGCCATCGAGTACGTCCTCTCCGGCAGTCCTTCCAACTCTCCCGCTATTCACTCCCTCTTTAAGGAGCAGACGAGTGTACCGGGCTCCACATCCACCTCCTCCGGCCGTAGTAATGTGGTCAGCCGCTCAGCAGCACGTACTGTCACCTATGCAACATCGATGACTATCCTCTCTGCCAATGGCACATACACTACTACCGCCGAGCAGCCGCTTTTGCTCCTCTACACCGAGATAAAGCCCTCTTCCGCCACCTACAAGAACGTGGCGTGGTCTATCATCTCCGGCTCCGACCTTGCTACTATTGACCGGTCTTCAGGACTACTCACGGCTAACACTCCTAACCAAGGCGGCACGGTCACCGTCCAAGCTACGGCTCTCGACGGCTCCGCAGTCACCGCTACACGGCAGATTATCATCGCACCTATCGGTAGCACTACGCCCGAACCGACGTACTACACCATCCGCTTCCTCAACTACGATGGCACCGAACTGCAAGTATCCCAAGTGCTTGAAGGCGATATGCCTGCCTACAACGGACCGACACCTGTACGACCCGAAGACGACACCTACTCCTACACCTTCTCAGGCTGGACACCGACACTCGCAGTTGCCACAGCCAACGCCAACTACACGGCAACGTTTGTGGCAACAGACAAGCAGCAACCTCAAGACTACACCCCAACGGGACTGACCGCCTCACAAGAGGGCAACATCGTTTGGTTTGACTGGAGCGCAGTAGAGGGTGTGAACAAGTACGAGTGGGAGTGCCTCTACAACGGCAATTCTATCATTAAAGATGTCACAGAAGAACACTATGGAGGTATGGATTTCAGTTCCACACCTGTGGGCCGTTACGTCCTTGTTTTGCGCGTACGCTCTTTGGCTGACAACCAAACACCCCTCAGCAAGTGGGCTTCTATGAATTTCGAACTCGTCACTTCTGATATAGAAGAGATTCCGGCAGAGAACCTGCAAGGCAGAAAGATTTTTATTAATGGTCACCTCTATATCCTCCTTCCCGACGGCTCACTCTTCGACACCACCGGCAAGAAAGTGAAGTGATTCCTTTCAGACTGTGTCGCTCCTCTTTAGGACAATGATGCCCTAACACCCCCCATCAGGGCTGCAACCCCCACAGCTGCAGCCCTGATTGTTAGTATCATAGTGGTGTCACCCCCTCCCCCCACCTCTCGCTCCTATAATTCATAGAGCATCCTATAGTTTCCTATTCCTCCTATAGTTTCCCATTCCTCCTATAGTTTCCTATCCCTCTTATCCTCACCCCTTATATCCCCGCAAGCAATGGCAACCATAAGATAACCATAAGATAACCATAAGATAAAAACACCTCCTCTGCACCCCCTCCCGTCACCCATCATCCCGCAATTCATTATCCCGTAATTCATTATCCCGCAATCCCGCAATCCCGATAATTCCTCCTCCGCCTCGTCCTCCCATCCTTGCCCCAGCTTTCGATACTAATCTGGCTAGCTCCATAGGAGCGCTCCCCTAAGGTAGGGGTGCACAGCGTAGCAGATCGTACCCCTTGTGGGTTAAGAAGCAAAAACCGCTTCGCTTTAGCGAGC
>CAKZZM010000001.1 GCA_937885465.1 uncultured Bacteroidales bacterium | reverse complement strand
GCTCCCACGAAAGTCGAGTAGTCGCTGTCAGGATGGAACGTGGTGCGGAACACCAAATTCTTCTCATCAGCCCTCTTGACTTTTTCATCGTCTTTTATCTTGTGACTCTTGCCTGTGCCTGGCGCACCGTAGTAGATTTGCTGGAGAGTTTTATCAACAAAAGAACCTGCTGTAAAAATTTCTTCTGCAGATTGAACCCTTTCACTTAGTTCATATTCTGCTACTTTTCTACGGACATTTCTAACTTCATTTTCCAATATAGATATATCGCTACTTGTAACTGCAAGCTGAGAATGATTTTGAGCTAATATATTGTAACGTACATCGCTAACCTTTGTGTTGTTCTTATTGCATTGTGCTTGGAAATCCGTGTCGATTCTATACCTTAATATAGATTCTACAACTTCAAAGTATTCATTCCAACTCTGTGCAGTTGCAACAAACAGCTTAAATTCCGCTGTTGAAATTTTATACAATTTTGTAATATCTCCTATAAGGAGCAAAACTTTGAACAAAAACATAAATGGGCAAATTTGAAAATTAGTAGTATATGTTTTATTTGTACGTGAATCAATAAACATCCGTTCCAATTGTTTATCAATAATTTGAGGATAAGAATACAATTGGTTAAAATCGCCTCCACACAACTTCTTTAGCGAGAAATAGAACGGAGTCAAATTCTGTGCACTATATTTTTCAGAAGGCACAGTTAACCCGATGTATTCACAATTTTTTGTAGCACGATGAGCAATAAGGGGAGCAAAAGCACCAAAATCAGGAAGAATCTTGTGCTTATTAAAGAAACTTTCATAATTCTCCTCCTTACGGTCGTCCCATGCCTCAAGAATTTTTGCCATAAAGCATAAATCTCGAAATACTAGATTTTGCTTTGTGATATACCAAAATCCTCCTTGACTATCCAAGTTTTTCAATTTGGCAAGTTTTTCATCGCTTAGTTTTCCCATATTTTATAAATTATATGTTTTACTACATTTGCTAAAAAGTATGCCATTTTCGGTGGTACAGCATTTCCTATTTGTCTACAAACAATTGTTTTATTTCCAAGGAACTCAAAACTGTCAGGGAAAGACTGTATGCGGGCAGCCTCGCGCGGCGTTAGTGTTCTATTTTCTACCGGATGAATAAATCTTCCTCCAGCTGGTGTATCAAAACGAGTTGTTATTGTCATAGTTGGCTTGTCCCATGCCAATCGACCATATGCACCGCTATGTACAGAGTGGATATCTTCATTTAACACCTCCCAGTTTTGTCCTACTCCAACATGTTGCATCCGGTTAATAGCGATTGCATTATGTTTAGAGGCTATGTGATTTGAAGTTTTATCGCAACCCTCACGCAAAAATTCTTGATACTTAGATTGACAAGGTTGTAATTTCGTAATGCCATCAGTAGTTGGTTGACCTAAATCAGAAATCGCATCTCGCAATGATACAGCATCAAAGAAGAGCATTTCTTTTTTAAGGATATTTTTCCGAGCAAATTCAAACACTTCGTCTATATTAAAATCGTGATTGAGTACGCCTATCACAACAACGCGTTCACGTTGTTGTGGCACTCCATATTCTACAGCCTTGCAAACTTTATAATGCAAATAATATCTATCTCCTTCGAAATTATCAGGGTTGCTAAATGCATTGACTATCTCTTTGAATATGGTACCTTTGTCTTTTGACAAGATTCCCTTAACATTTTCCAACAAGAATACTTTTGGACGAACTATTTTGACAATGTTCACATAATGACGGAAAAGATAGTTTCGCGGGTCGTTCATAAATGCATTTTTTTCACGAATTCTTGCACCTGCCATAGAGAAACCTTGGCATGGGGGTCCCCCAATGATTACATCTGATTCTCCGCGTGTAAAATGTTCTTCATCGTCTATCTTTCCGATATCCTCCGCATACATAATTGTTGAATTATGATTATGCGAGTAAGAAACGGCAATTGCTTCGTCGTATTCTACCGCTTTAATTATACGATAACCCGCTCTTTCAAAACCGACAGAAAAACCTCCGCAGCCTGAAAATAAATCTATAACATTATAATTATATTTAGCCATTACTTGTTCTATATCTGACTTTATAGTTTCTTAAATATTCTATTTCCTCATCTGATAGGTCGTATATATCCTTCAATGCATCATCAATAGCATCTATCTCCGCCTTACAATCTTTATGTTTATATTCATAAGCCGTTTGTTTGCTACCAATATATTTCTTTGTCTCCTCTAATCTTTTTTCAATATTGTTGGATATGTTTCTAAAAGTTTCGAAATTGACACCCTTAACGGGTATGATAAATTCGGATATTTCCTTTCCGGTTATATGCCAACAATCAGAAACTATTGTCCAATAAAGGAAATAAAGATTGGAATTTAAGATAGCAAGGATATACGGCTGCATTTCCTTCGGGCTTTTGAATTGCTTATATTCATTTGACCCCGGGTTAAAGGAGAATGCTTTCATCCAGAAACATCCACGCATGTTAAGATATAGCAAAGTGTTGCTTTTTATGTCTGATGTGATGTCCGCCAATGTCAGTCCTTTAGCACTCATTATTTTATCAAATATACTCCGCTCAAAGTCATCACCGATTTTAGGAATGTATTTGTCATTTGGAATAACGGGTAAAACACTTGCTTTGCTGAGTATTTCATTTCGTTCCCCGCTATACCAATGGTAGTAACTAGATGAGTAGACGCTGCATTTATTTTTACCTTTGATCCCGAAGAATAATGTTAGTTTCTGGTGAACACCATCAAATAAGCAATCAGGTCTATCCGCAAAATTAATTACAAACATTTTGCTTAGCTTTGAATATGAGTAGTCGCGAATGGCTTTCATACGTCCTGTGGAAACAAATGATATGGGAATCACGAAACCCAAAGCACCATTCTGTTTTGCTGCGTTAATGGAATTTCGCAAAACATCGGCATATGAGTTGCCATAGTTTGTGGCTGGTTTAACAGGTAATTTACGATATTCAACATATGGCGGATTACCAACAATAATGTCATATTTCGGATATATGTTATTATTGATTATGTAATCCTGTGTAGTGAAGTTTTTATTTAGAATCCTTGAAAGTCTTACAGAATTACTCTTGTTCTGAAGAAACTTAATTACCGCAAAGAACAATCTTACCTTGGACAACAAGATAGATTCTTTTGCAATATCGTTGCCATATATTGTTGATATGAGATTCAATATTGCGTCATCGGAATCACAAGCAATTATTTGTAATTTTAGATTTATCGCACTTAACAAGAATTCGGCTGTTCCACATGTGGGGTCAAAGACCTTTGCGCAAACCAACTTATTAATATCTGCTTTAGTCAGTATCTGTAAACATTTATCAACGGAATGCACTTGAATGTTATCCGAATAAATGTAATTGAGGTATGTGTTAGCGACAACATATTCTGTCGTATCTTTAGGAGTATAGTATACACCTTCATCACGACGCCTCAATTCTTTTTCGTTGATTTTCGATAAGGACTCCTGGAAAAGATCAAGGTTTATCGATGGTTGGTGGTAGTCTATATTCAGATCAAATACGGAAATGACATTAAGACCGGCAAGAATCTGTGTGCGTTCTTGTTCGGAATAACAAACCATATGGCGAGCAATTAGGCTGGCTACTATTTGTTTTAATGTCTGTTCTTTATTCATCTAAATGTTTTGTTTTATATCCCTTTAAAAATTCTATCTCTATGATAAGCCAAGTAATCGCGGTTTGGGCGATGTTCTATAGGCATTATCAATTATTTTTCCCGTCAGCCTAAAGGCTTCTGGGTCTGTTGTCATTTGATATATTTTGATGTTCGGATTGCATGTGCGTGCA